>JAFXEW010000062.1 GCA_017513625.1 Lachnospiraceae bacterium
CCGAATGCCTTCATGCGGCCCTCAACATCCTCGGTAAATGCGATGTCGGTGCTTCCTTCGATGGAAATCTTATTGGAATCGTATAATACGATAAGCTTGCTAAGGCCAAGGGTACCTGCTAAAGAAAATGCCTCAGAGGAAATACCCTCCATCAAACAACCGTCTCCGCCTAATACGTAGGTGAAGTGGTCAACTACCTTGTAGCCATCCTTGTTGAACTTTGCACCAAGGTGAGCTTCTGCCATAGCCATACCTACAGCCATAGCCATACCTGCACCGAGCGGGCCGGTGGTAGCTTCCACACCTCTGGTGTGACGATACTCCGGATGACCCGGGGTCAGGGAATCCAGCTGACGGAACTGCATCAGATCTTCCTTGGTGAGGCCGTAGCCGAATAAATGTAATAAGGAGTAAAGCAAAGTGGAACCGTGACCACCGGAAAGGATGAAACGGTCTCTGTTAGCCCAGTCCGGGTTAGCCGGATTGTGCTTCATTTCCTTTGCCCAAAGCTCGTAAGCAACCGCAGCGGCACCAAGCGGAAGACCCGGATGACCGGAATTAGCCTTCTGTACGGCATCAGCTGCAAGAACGCGGATTGCGTTTACAGACATATTATCAATCGTACTCATGTAAGTAACCTCCAGTATAAATTATTTTATGGGGTAGGCAAAAACCTACCCCTATGTGACGTTTCATTTAGGCTTATGCCTATGCTATATTACTTACCGAATACAGCGATGTAGTCCTTCTGGAACTTCTCGATACCCTGATCGGTGAGCGGGTGCTTGGTCATCTGCTCGATTACGGAATACGGAACCGTAGCGATATCAGCGCCTGCTAAAGCACAGTCGGTAACGTGAATCGGATTTCTTACGCTTGCAGCGATAATCTGAGTGTCGATGTCATCGTACATAGCGAACATATCGGAAATGGTGCGGATCAAATCGATACCCGGCATAGAGATATCGTCAAGTCTGCCAAGGAACGGAGAAACGTAGGTAGCACCTGCTCTTGCAGCAAGAAGTGCCTGGTTAGCGGAGAATACTAAGGTAACGTTGGTCTTGATACCCTCAGCAGCCAAAGCCTTGGTAGCCTTTAAGCCTTCTACGGTCATCGGAATCTTAACAACCATGTTCGGATGAATCTTTGCAATCTCTCTACCCTCTGCAATCATACCCTCTGCATCAACAGTAGTAGCCTTAACCTCACCGCTGATCGGTCCGTCAACGATATCGGTAATTTCCTTGATTACTTCCTCGAAGATTCTGCCTTCCTTCGCAATCAGGGACGGGTTGGTGGTAACGCCGCAAATAACGCCCATGTCATTTGCCTTCTTAATGTCTGCTACATTCGCAGTGTCGATAAAAAACTTCATGGATAAATCCTCCTTAAAATAATATCGTTTGTTATAAATGCTCAGATACCATTACTATACACCGAAATCAAGAATTTTTCAATCTTTTTTTCGCGGCGGGGGAAAAAACTGTTGTTTCCGGACATATAACAGGCCACAACACAACCAAAAATACGGAGCCACCTGTACAACCCGGACATTTGCAAATGCTTGGGCGATATACCCGAAAAATGCAAACATAGCCGCCTTACTTACGAAATCCGAGTCATACTCTTCTTTCTTAATAAACTGCAAAAGTCCCGGAATAAACAAGGAAAACAGAAATATCAAATACGCAATCAATGCAAATACTCCTTGTTCTGCCCAAAGTTGTAAATATTCGTTATGCGCATCACCCATACCATAACTCAATCTGGTACACTCTACCCCACAGCCGAACGCCCATATGCCCGGTATTGCTTTAAGTGTTTCCTTCCACAAACGCATTCTCCCGGTACCTACGTAATCTCCCAGTAAAGTTCCCTCTTGTTCAATCTGATTGGAAAGCGTCAGTACTTCCTCTGACATCTGTCCTCCCGATATTATATCGAAGAGAAAAAACACCAGAAGAAATTCCATAAGTATTAATAACGCCTTCCCATAACGATGTCGCTTGGTAACCAGCTCCAAAAATAGAAGCAGTAAAAACTCCATGATAAGTCCCATATAAACTAAAAGTGAATCCGAACTCAAGCATGCAGCAAAACCAAGCACGATACTCAGATGAGACAATATTTTCTTTCCTATGGAAGTATCTTCCCCGTTATCTCCATACATAAGCCTTACCAGCATAAGGCCAGTAAACAACACCGGATACACTGCATAAAAATTTTGGTTCCTGGCAGGATATACCGCTGCTCTTACGATTTTATGTCGGAACACCGGAATCTGCAAAAACTGCAACACTCCGTATACGGCAATAAACCCAAGCAATAATATCAAATACTGCATTAACCGCTTACGATAAGTTTTATTTTTCAACTGCGTAGCCGCCAGAAAAATTATATAATAAGAAAATATTACCAAGAAACCTTGACCTTGAAGCTCATCACCGTATACAGACGAATTCAGACTTTCGCTACATAGACAGGAAATTACACCAAACACCATCAAGGCAACTACGGAAAATAAAGATACTCTTCTTATTTCCAACCTATGATTAATATATTCTATCCCCAACACACATAGAAAATAGATTGCCAACCCGAGTAAAAAAACGGATTGAACCTGATTTCCGATGATATGATACGGCCATACATATTGCCACAAAGGAAATATTAACGTAAATATCGCCAGTCCGGAAAACAATGCCATTTGTCCCTGCTCTTCCGATACTTTTTTTGCCTTTTCCACAATAACCGACTTTCCCATATAACCTCCTCTTATGTACTTCTTTTTTCACTCCCTATTAATATTTCTTATCTCGAATTTAACTACATCATTAATCCAGCTCCGTCAATGCCGCAAACCGGTATCCCGCATCCCTTAACAGGTCCACCACATCTCCCAGTGCCTGGGCATTGGATTCAGAAACATTATGCATCAAGACAATACTGCCGTTATGATGATAGGTGTTAAAGTGATCCACCACGTAGTCCTTCCCCGGCTGATTGTTTACATCATAATCATAGTAAGCAATACTCCAGAAAATCGATGCATACCCCATATCCTGCGTAGCCTTCAGAGTCCGCTCGCTGTACTCTCCCATCGGCGGCCGGAAAAACGGGTCCAGAGAATATCCGGTCTGCTCTTCCATTACCCTTGCTACTTCCAGCAACTCCGCCTCCAGCTCCTCCGGCGTCAGATCCGGAGAACTTAAGTGACGCACCGTATGGTTTCCTACCAGATGCCCCTCTTCCTTCATCCGTTTTACATAATCCGGATTTTTCACAATAAAATCTTTTGTTACAAAGAACATGACTTTCACGTCTTTTTCCGCTAATGTGTCCAAAATCGACGGAGTAAAACCATTCTCATATCCACAGTCGAAGGTCAGATAAATCACTTTATCCTCAACCTGCGCATTCTTATCCAAATAGTACGCCGAATACCCGGCAATCGGAAACTCCTCCCCGCTTCCCGACGGCTCATGATTTTTCTTTCTCTGGAACCACCATGCCTTTTTTTCGTTGGAATACTCCTCGTAGTTCTCATTTATAATTTGAATCGCACCCGGCATACTGCCAGGAACATCTGTCGGTTCCTTATCCTGTCCTCCCGTTGTATCCGGTGCATCCTCTGAAGAACCTCCCGTTTGCTCGTCCCCGGTCTGCTCTATATCCTGACTACCTGCAATGTCCGGTGTTTTATCCGAGGCTTCCCCGAATTGCTCGTCTCCGGTCACTTCCGGCTTCTGCGTCGGTATCGTATCATGTACCGGTGCGGCAGTTGTCTCATCCTTGTTATCCGGCCCCGGTGTCATCCCCGGTTCACCGGTCCCATCGTCCTTTTTATCCGTTACCGGTGTCGTCTCTCCCGGTCCCGGAGTTGCATCCACTGCAGGCGTAGCGGTTACGCTTGTCCCAAAGACTTCTTTTTCCTGCTCCTTCCCACTTCCGATGCATATCCCGATAAACACCAAAGCCACAATAAAATAAGCTGCTTCAGCTACCCATTGTTTCTTCATGTAACTTCCTCTTTCTATATAAATACCGCATTTCTTCCCGAACAGACTCATTCTGAACAATGTGTCCACGCCTATTATACAGGATAACCAACAAAAAAAGCAATCCTTTCGGACAAACAAAAAAGGCCTCCATAATTTGGAAGCCATACTGAGCCACGCGGGACTCGAACCCGCGACACCTTGATTAAAAGTCAAGTGCTCTACCGCCTGAGCTAGTAGCCCATCTTTTTTTGTCATAAGCAATATAGAATCTCGCAAGCGAGCTTCTCCGCCTATGGCGGGTCGCTAAGCAAAAAAATAATGCCCAGAACCGGAATCGAACCAGTGACACACGGATTTTCAGTCCGTTGCTCTACCAACTGAGCTATCTGGGCATGGTATCGTAAAAAGTAAATCTCTTTCTACTGAGTTGCGGGGGCAGGATTTGAACCTACGACCTTCGGGTTATGAGCCCGACGAGCTTCCAGACTGCTCCACCCCGCGATAATAATTATTCTTTTGTTAAGTGGATGGGGAAGGATTCGAACCTTCGAAAGCGTCGCTAACAGATTTACAGTCTGCCCCCTTTGGCCACTCGGGAACCCATCCATGTTTTTAAGCCGATAATCGGACTCGAACCGATAACCTGCTGATTACAAGTCAGCTGCTCTGCCAATTGAGCCATATCGGCATGGTATATTTAATTTTCTACCAATCTAATTATCGGTAATAGTGGGGCCTATAGGGCTCGAACCTATGACCCTC
>JAFXEW010000063.1 GCA_017513625.1 Lachnospiraceae bacterium
AGACATAAGGAATAGTAGAGCGAGCTCCCAGGGACCCGACCCTGCTCGCCACAGATCGTTTCCGATTGCGTAATATAGTTAATCAGCGTTAACATAAGAAGTAAGAAATAAGAAGTACCGGAAACAAAAAACGGTTTACAGAATTGATATGTACCCCCAATACTGGACACCCGGTATTGGGGGTAATTTTATGAAGTACAGCTATGAGTATAAGAAAAAGTGTGTAGAACAATACCAAGAAGGTGGATGGCCGGAAACACCGGAAGGGACAACGGACAGAGCATTTCATAAAATGATACGTATGTGGGTACGTCAGGAAGAAGCATGTGGGCCAGACAGCTTGGAGCGCAAGAAACAAAACAGAGAATGGACAGCAGAGGAAAAATATGAATATGTAGCTGAAGTGCTGGCGGGAAATTCCTATAGAGAAGTCGCAATAACTGCAGGAATTTCATGCGGCCTCTTGTATCAGTGGACAAAAAGGTATAAAATAGAAGGGTATGAAGGATTGGCCGCACAACGAAAGGGACGCCCCCCCAAGGAGCCTGAAATGAAGAAGAAAGTTGAACCAGAAAAACTGACGCCATCGGAACGGGAAGAAATGATTCGCCTGAAAGCCGAGAATGCACGTCTGCAAGCGGAGATTGCTATCATAAAAAAAGAGATCGCCTTGAGAGAAGAAAAAAGTGCAGCGCAACTCAAGGCGAAAAAGCAGCGCTCGTCAAGGAACTCCGTGAAGAAGGATACTCTCTGAAAGATCTATTGCAAGCGATGGGACTGTCCAAGTCAACATATTACTACGAAATTGGGAAAGAAGATAAGGTGCAGGAAAGAAATACTGCTGTATCCGCTGAAATATCTGCAGTCTTTCAGGAACATAAAGGAAGATATGGTGTAAGACGGGTATATCAGGAACTCCGGAACCGTGGGTATCAGATAAATCACAAACGGGTTCAACGGATCATGAAGCAGAACGGGCTGGCCGGTAAGCGGCCCAAGGAAAAGTATCATTCCTACAGAGGCGAAGTGGGAAAAGTTGCTGACAATATCATAAACAGAGATTTCAGTACAAAGAAACCTTTGGAAAAGTGGACAACGGATGTATCTCAATTCCATTTTTCCTGGGGCAAATGTTACTTTTCTCCGATTCTGGATATGAATACCAACGAAATCATATCCTACAATCTTTCTCTCAGTCCTAATATGGATCAAATCAAAGATATGCTCCGGAAAGCTTTTGAACGATTTCCTTCTGTACAGGGATTGATTATGCATTCCGATCAAGGCTGGCAGTATCAGCATGCAGCATACCGGAATGCATTGAAAAAGCATGGTATTGTCCAATCCATGTCCAGAAAAGGCAATTGCTATGATAACTGTATTGTAGAAACATTTTTTGGCAGATTCAAAAATGAGATGTTTTATGGGTGCGAAAAAGAGTATACCTCTTTTGAATCTTTTGCTCGTGCAGTAGACGAGTATATCGATTATTACAACAATAGAAGAATTCAGAAAAAAACATCATGGATGCCCCCCTCTAAATGCAGAGAAGCATCCATGATACGTTACTAATTTTTCATTTTTTGACTGTGTCCAGATTTATGGGTACATATCATTTCCGCAAGCCATTCCTGCATTCCGAATATTTCTTCCTTTTTGTTTATTTCTTCGCAGCATTGATCTGTGCGATCACATCCAGTACCGCTTCCAGTTCCTGCGGCTTCATGATTTCGGGCTTCTTTCCTTCCTTCACGCAATCGGCAAAGTACCGCAGCTCGTTGTAGTATCCGTCGGACTGGGGAATGTAGTTCCCTTCTTCCACACTGCTGTTCAGATCCAGATCTTCCGCCGTCCAGTCGTCCTTGCAGATCTTCATACGGCTTCCGTCGAAGTCCAGCACAGCCTTTTCAAACTGCATCCGGAAGGTTGCCCGGAACTGTACGGGTGCATGGAACCATGCGGATTCGCAGGCAATGCGCACGCCGCCGAAGTTGTAGATGGTGTGCATATAATCCATCCCATGAAAAATGTGTTCCACTTCCGGTTTGCCCATGGTATAGATCAGGAAGTCCAGGTCATGAATGTGCAGATCAAAGGGCACCAGACCACTGCGCTGAGGATCGCGCATCCAGTTATCCCAACTGGAAGAGGGTGTGCTTCCCAGACGGGTCATGCGGCCGCTGAGCAGCTTGCCGTAGCAGCCGGTCTCATAGGCTTCCCTGAGCAGACAATACTCACGCCAGAAACGCACCACC
>JAFXEW010000064.1 GCA_017513625.1 Lachnospiraceae bacterium
GTCCGCGGTAGACGGAAGATAGAGGTTTAACTCTAGATTCCGTCGGCCGCGAACAGGGCGCTTAATTTTGTCCCAGCTCATAAAAACAGGGACTAATCATAAATTCCAAAGCCGCACATTTAGCAATTCCGCATTTGTTTACCACAATGTTGGGTGTACATCCTTTGCGGACAAAGCCGTGGCAGGTGTTCTTGCCTGAAAAGACACAAATCCCCTTGGAAAGGATGCCTTCCGAGAAACGCTCACATTTGCCACAATATTTTCCCGGGACCTAATCTTCCGCTGCAGGGTATGGGCAGGAAGGGACCTTAATGACATTGACTGATAACCCTGTTTTTATAAACGGCACATATAACCCATACTTCCGTGCCGCAAACCGCTTTCAGTGAAAACGGTCCCGACATGTTGCTCTCAGAAGAGCACCTGCCAAGTTTTTGTGTCCGTACGAATCTCATGCTTTACGGAACCCTGAACATTTCTCCATAACTCATAACAAAATAACGAAATAACCAAAAACATTAAACAATAATCTTCCAAAAGGTTATTCACCGTTTTGTACGGGACACAGGTATATAAGACTGATTACAATTCTACCTCAAACTCTGCTGTCTGGTTATATTTATCCAGTTCCAGCTGCAGCTTCATAATCTTTTCGGATATATTTTCGTATTCCTGCTTAATCAATTCCAAATCGTAATTTATATACTGATATTCCGGAGCAGGGACTCTGTTGCCGTAAGAAACAGTTTCTTTTCGTGTCTTGGGCTCCTGCTTACGCATATAATCCAGCATGTTTTTACGGCTGTTTAACTGTGCCATACGCACCAGTACCATATCTATGGACATTTTCTCGCCGTCCACCGTTACTTCCCCCATTACATTTGCCAGATTGATGGCATGCTTAATCACGCATACCTTGCGATCGATTTCTGCGATTTTATCTGCCACCTGCCGGTAATCATAATCCGGCACCACCGGTGTTTCCCCTGCTGCCGCTGTGTACACACAGGAATTAGCCTCTTTATTGGTCCAAAACACCTTGTCTTCTGCCAGTTGCTTCAACATTTTGTTAGCATATGCCGATGTCATCTTCATAGTTTCATCCTCCCTTTTCACATATCTTCTGTTATATCGGTTACTATATCATTACTGTTTAGCTTATTTCCACCCATGCTCTTATACTGTAAGCAATGGGCCGGGCACGCCTTTATACATTGTCCGCATTTAATACATTCCGGGGATACAGATATCTCCGGCGGTGTGAGTTGCAGCGGACAGGCATTTTGACAGGCGCCGCAGGAAATACAGGCTTCCTTCGTCCATTGTATCTGGACCAGGCTGAAACGGTTGAACCAGCCATATATGGCTCCCAGTGGACAGAGGTATTGGCAAAAAGGCCTGTACACCATCACTGACACAATCAAAAGTAATACCAGTACTCCCAGCTTCCAGCCAAAAAGTCCTCCCGCCAGTGAACGTAACTGAGAATTGGTTCCCATTAGGGGCAATGCTCCCATTAAAGTCCCTGAAGGACACAAATACTTACAAAAAGCCGGCATCTTCACATATCCCGTAAACAAAACCGACGAACCCAGGATTACCAGTCCCAGAAGCACCGGATACTTTCCGTATTTCAGTACTTGATGAAAGGGAAGTCTCTTTCGCTTATACTTTTTAAGCAAGGGTATGCGGTGCAATAAATCCTGCACCAGACCAAAGGGACATAAAAAACCGCATACAAAACGCCCAAACAGACTGCCGAAGAAGAACAGGAATCCCAGCACACCAAAGGGCACTTTCAGATTCTGTTCATTTAGGGCATTCTGTAATGCTCCCATGGGACAGGAGCCTAAAGCTCCGGGACAGGAATAGCAGTTAAGCCCCGGTACGCAGGCATATTTCATCCCGCCCTTATATATTTTGCCACTGATATAACCGTACAGGTAACCGTTAGTTAGAATAGTATATATAATTTGAATTTTTAATCGAATTGGGGCAAGCCCGCGCTTTTCCATATGCATTGGCCTCCCTTACCCAATTCCGATACATTCCAGACATATCATAACAGCCTTCTTGTATATAGCCGTCAAGTCACCTTCATATATGCCGAGTCCCAGAAAAAGAAGCCCCAGACACAGGCCCACTGCCCATACGGGTGGCGTTTTCTTCCCGCTACTTTTCTTTTGCCAATAGGTCATCAATCAGTTCCTCCCAATCATCCCTGGCCAGTGCCCCTACCACATATCCCAGCACTTCGCCCTTCTGATTCACAAAAAAGGTGGTAGGTACAGCTGTTACTGCTCCCAAAAGATTCTCATACAGGGACTGGCTGGGCAGAATATGCAGATAATCTGCTCCTGTATCACTTATCAGCCCCTTTGCCTTCTCTATGTCCTTCTGCACGTCTCCATCCACATCACTGACAATTCCTATCATTTGGAATTCTTCCGCCTCATAAGAAGCAGCAATCTCTCCCAAATCAGGCATTTCATTCAGGCAGGGACCGCAATAAGTGGCCCACACATTCAGCATAGTAAGCTTCGTCTCAGCAAAACACTCTGAAGTCACCACATTACCTTCCGTATCCCGGGTTTCGAAGGTGAGCACATATTTCTCCTCTGAATCGGCCGTTTCCTCCGAACCGGATACTGCTTCTTCCTTGGTACTTCCGCTACTTTCCGTTACAGACTCCCCATAGGCCTGTAAATCCTTTATACCATTTCCCATATCACCGGCACTTTCTCCGGCCCCACAGCCCGAAAGAATAATACATGCTGTGAGTATCCATAACCAATTCCTTTTCATATTCTATCTCCATTACGTATTTCCTTTTAAAGAAGCCTCTGCAGCGGCTACACCTTCATATCCGTAAAACCGGGCCGTATGCGTCATTATATCATAGGCAGGATTCTTACCACTGTTTGCATATTCTACCACATATCTGCCGTACAGCTCCAGCATCTTGTCCGAATAGGTACTGATTTCCCCCCGCAGATAAGTCTCATAGGAGGTATTGTACAAATTATCCTCCCCTGTCCTGATGCTTCTGGCTCTTCCCGCCATTGCAGGGTATTCCAAAGCAAATTCCTCCATCCAGGCTACCTGCATCTGCACTATCTGCTCTATAATCTGCTGTTTTTCCGGACTTATCTCCGGAAACCGTTCCTTCATCTCCCTATATTCATCCGGCGCTGTACTGGCCATCATCCTGCCGTACTTTTCTTCTATCAAGTTGTGTCCCCGTTCCAGTTCACGGGAAAAATCGTAATAGTACTGCAAAAGCATGGTATGATTCCAGGTCAAATACTGACTTTTCCGCATGATGAAGAAAGTCCCCCTGTCATTCTGGCAGGACGCTCTGCCTCCCACGTTACGCACTTTATCAAATGCCCGGAATTCAATATCCGCAATTTGCTCTGCCAATTCTTCCACGGTGCATTCCGCCACGGAGGACTTCCACAGAAGCTCCGCAACATGCACATCCGGATAAGCGGTGCTGTCACTGATAAATCCCCTTGCATACATCTGCAGTGCTATAAACTCTGCCACCGCTTCTATGGCAGATACTGTCTGATCCACAGCGCCGGCCCTGCTGCTTTCCACCCTTTGAAGCAACGCCGCCAACTGCTTCCCTGCTTCTGAAGCAAACAGACTCTGATAAAGCCACTTATCATGAACCGGATACCTATTTTCCAGATAGTGCTGTAACTTCATGGCAGCCTTCATTCCGTCCGAAAGCAGGATGCCTGCAGTAAGCTTCTGTCCCCTCTGCATCATTCTTTTATAATTATATTGGGCCCCCTGGGTAAATTCAGCGGCAGCCTGGGCAATTTTCAAATACTGTACTCTTAAAGGATATCCTTTAGCCAGTTCATGACGTATTCCCGTAAATACTCCGCTGTCATCACGGAAGATTTCACCGTTAATAACAGCTGCAAGTCCACTGTCCTCAGCACCTGTCCGGTCTATCTCTTCCACATTCCTTGCACCGGTTAACCTCTCCAGAAAATCTCCGATACGGCTCACGCCTCTCCTGCCCTTTCCGTAAGCACTCTCACTGCGTACATATCCTTTATATTCCTTTGGTAATTGATCGTATGCATGCTGTAATTCACTGCCGATTTCTTCATACAAATCATCCGTGAGCCACATACAAAAGCCCGGTCCGCAGTCATGGTCCGCCGAAACAGCATCATCATATCCAAAACATTCTGACCCTTCTCCGGCCAGTCCCACGGCAATCAGATGGGCATACTCGCCAAACTGCTCTTCAATCATGGGAGCCCCGTAGGCCTCATAATACTCCCGGCATAGCTTCATCCCTTTTATATACACAGCATCTTCGCATGCCCGTATCCTTTCTTTTACTCGTTCCATAAATACCGGAGCCTCCTGTTTTTGCTCCATAATGCCTAACGCCTTCCTAAAGCACTCCTGCGCCCTGTTATATTCGCCCGTCGCATAGAAGCAGCTTCCCAAAGCAGTAAGTGCCGCACAATAGTGGGTGGTTCTTACCTGCATTGCCTCAAATACCTCCACTGCTTTTCGGGCATATTGCAGCGCTTCTTCCTTCTCGCCTAATTGCAAACAACTTCCTGACAGATTGGTATAAGTGGTAGCAGTCTCAAAGGAAGCTCCGCAGGTTTCCACGATTTTAAGTGCTTTTTCCAATTCCTTCTTGGCCTTATCAAAAGCTTCCATCTCCTGATACAACAGGCTTTTATTATTATAAAGTCCGGCCACTACCATTTCATCACAGTCTGCAGCACCTGCATATATTACCTCAGCCTCTTCATAAGCCCTAAGCGACTCCTGCAGTCTTCCTCCTGCCCTGTAAGCATTGGCCACATTCTGCAGAGTAGTTCCATAGGGAACACTGCCGGCCAGTCCCATACCCTCCGCCAGCTTAAGTGCCTTCTCAGCCACCTCATAGGATTTTTCATGCTGACCGGTTTCACGGTAGTAACCCAGCAACTCATTTAATATCCTAAGTGCCGCTCCCGGCTCTGTATCTCCGGCCTGCTTAAGCCCTTCCAAAAGCAGTCTTTCCGCCTCTTTATATTGATTTCCCTCTAATAAAACATTCACCTGATTCATCAGTTTTTCTACGTTCATCCTGCTCACGCGCCTTCCCTAAACCGAATTAGTCTACACCCTATTTTACTAAAAAAAGAGCCTTAAGAAAACCCCTTTGAAAAATATTCCAAAGGGGTCTGTGTACTGATTCATTATTTGGTTAAAAGAAGCATAATCTCGTTGGATCTGGAGATAAACTTGGTCATTGCCTCCGGGTCCAAGGGTGCATGCTGGAGCTTTGCCAGGTCATAGAGCTGCTCACAAATCATTTCTACGTTTTCGCCGTCCTGATGAGTGGTTACATATTCTACCAAGGGATGGTTTGCATTCAGTATCAGAGTCTCGCCCTCACCACCAAAAGCATTCATATCCATACCGGGCATAGTGTACATCTTCATCATATCCTGCATACGTCTGCTCTCTTCAGAAAGGGTAATCACGGAAGACACCTTTTTATTTTTCAGCTTCTGGATTTTAACAGCCAGCTTGTCGTTTTTCAGTGCCTTTTTCATAATACCGGCTATCTGCTCTGCCTGTTCTTCCATTTCCTTTTCGACTTTCTTGGAGGTTTTGGACTTCATGGCATCGGTTACATCTGCATCGATTCTCTGGAAGCGGATACCTTCATTCTTTGCCTCCAGCTGTGAAATAAAGGGCTGGTCAATATTGTGAGTCAGAATCACTGCGTCCATCTTAGCTTGGCGGAACATATTGATATACTGGCCCTGCTGCTTTTCATCCGTGACATAGTAGATGACTTTTTCTTTCTTTTCTACGTCTTCAGCCGCTCCTTCATCTTCAACAATTTCTGCCTCTACCTTTTCACCTGCTTCATCTACTGCAGTTTCTTCCGTATCGGTGGGCTTTACTTCCAGACATTCCGGCAGAGTCATATACTTGCCATCCAGATTCTTGAACAGAATGTAGTCATTCATCTTTTCGCAGAATTTATCATCCTTCAGACAACCGAACTTGATAAAGGGACTGATATCATCCCAGTACTTATCATATTCTTCCTTTTCGGTCTTGCACATACCTGCCAGCTTGTCAGCTACTTTCTTTGTGATATACTCGGAAATCTTCTTTACAAAGCCATCATTCTGCAATGCACTTCTGGATACATTTAAAGGCAGGTCCGGACAATCGATTACGCCCTTAAGCAATAACAGGAACTCGGGAATGACTTCCTTGATATTGTCTGCTATAAATACCTGATTGTTGTACAGCTTAATAGTTCCCTCGATGGATTCATACTCCATATTAATCTTAGGGAAATACAGAATACCTTTCAGGTTAAAAGGATAATCCATATTCAAATGAATCCAGAACAAAGGCTCCTTATAATCCTGGAATACCTTGCGGTAAAATTCCTGATACTCCTCCTTCGTACAGTCTTTGGGCGCTCTGGTCCACAGGGGGCTGGTCTCATTTAAAAGTTCGGGACGTTTTTGAATCTTCAGCCTCTCCTTGCCGGGCTCTTCCCCTTCTTTTACCTCAGGATGCAGCTCTTCCAGGATGACATCCTCATCCCTTTTTTCTTCTGCATCAATAATCTGCGTCTCTGTAGTTCCTTCTTTGGATAAATAAATCTCCGTAGGCATAAAGGAACAGTATTTCTTGATTACTTCCCTGGCCTTATATTCATTACAAAACTCCAACACATCTTCATTTAAAAACAGAGTAATGGTGGTGCCCACAGTATCCTTGATTCCGTCCTCCATGGTAAACTCCGTGCCGCCGTCACATTCCCAGTGCACTGCCTGCGCACCCTGCTGATAAGACAAGGTGTCTATGTGTACCTCATCAGCAACCATGAATGCAGAATAAAATCCCAGACCGAAGTGACCGATGATCTGGTCTGCATTACTCTTATCTTTATACTTTTCAATAAAGTCAGTTGCTCCCGAGAAAGCAATCTGGTTAATGTATTCCTCTACCTCATCGGCGGTCATACCCAAACCGTTGTCACAAAAGGTTAATGTTTTATTTACAGGGTCCACTACCACATCAATACGGCCTTTATACCCCTCGGGAAGTTCATACTCTCCCATCATATCCAGCTTTTTCAGCTTGGTAATCGCATCACACCCGTTGGATATTAATTCTCTGTAAAAAATATCGTGATCAGAATATAACCACTTTTTAATAATTGGAAAAATATTATCGCTGTTAATAGACAGACTGCCACTCTTTACTGCCATATCTTCACTTCCTTTTCTGTTTCTTAACAGGTTTAACCTGCATTATTAAGTTTATAATGCTTCCCTTATTTCGTCAATACAAAAATTAGCACTCGCATTGCGCGAGTGCTAGTAAGCAGACGAAAAGCCAGTATTTTCAATGGTTTTCCAGTTTCTAAACTTTTCATAAACTAAAGAGAATGTGCCCTGTCTTCTACATTTTTCTTAAAATTCTCCACTGTATGATTATACTCTTCATCCATATAACGGGAAGTAATCAGAAAATCCGCCGTAGCCTTATTGTTTGCAATCGGAATATCATACACCTGGGCAATACGTAGCAGAGCCTTTACATCCGGATCATGGGGCTGCGCCGTCAACGGATCGGAAAAGAAAACTATAAAATCCACTCTGCCTTCCACTACTTTGGCACCAATCTGCTGGTCTCCACCCAGGGGGCCGGAATTGTATCCTCTTACAGGCAGCCCTGTATGTTCGGTAATCATCTTGGCAGTGGTTCCCGTACCGCATAGAAAATGCTTTTTTAGTATCTCCTTATTCGTCTCACACCAGGCAATCAGTTCACGCTTCATGTTGTCATGGGCGATTAACGCAATGTTCTTTTGTTTTCCGATGGTTAATGTAATATAATCCTGCATCATCTCCGTACTCCTTTATTCATTATCCTTAAAATATTTATTGTAAATATCAAAAAATGCCACCGTTTCTGACTGTTCATAACCGGTCAGGCTGATACTCTCCCAAAGCTTCATATTCAGCTTGCGGTCCAGATGCTTGATAAAATCATCATAGACTGCGGAAAAAGCCTGATTCTTTCTCTGTTCCATGATTCTGACTTTATTTAAATCAGTTTCTTCACGATCCAATGTATTAAGGCACTTAAAAATATGATACCCGGTATCTGTTTCTATCACACGGCTTACTTCACCCGTTTCCAGTTCAAAGACCGCCTTTTCAATAGCCCGGTCACTTTCTCCCTTACCAAGGGCATAAGTCACCTTTTCGCCTACACCGTATTTAGATGCAGCCTGGGCAAAATCCAAGCCTCCGTCCACAATCTGCTGCCTTAAATCTTCTGCCTGCTCATATAACTCACGTTGCTTAGTATCTGACAATAAAATGGTGCCGCCGTTTCCGTCTTCCATGTAATTTTTTAACCAAATATGCTGTACGGTTACCCGCCTGGCCTCATCGTCACTGATCTCCGGGTTCACACCTTCAATAATACTCTCGTACACCTTGTCGGCCATCACATATTCACGGTACAGCTGGCGAAACATTTTCAAATCCGCCCCCAGCACTTCCTTGTCCGCTTCTGTCAAAGTACTGTAATACTCTGCCGCTGCACTGTTTATAAGCTGTTCTTCCTGCTGCGTCACTGGAATCTCCCTCTCTTTGGCCAGCAGATACATAGATTTAATCTGGGCCGCCTGAGCCAGCACCGTTTCCTTTACACTGTCCGCCAGCTTCTCTCCCTGCAGGTCTACCTGCCAGATCTCCGCACCATAAACAGCCTCATACTGATTCCGTGCCGTCATCAAATAAACCATCATCTCAGACTGTGTACATATTTCATCTTCTATCCTGAAGACATCCGTCTTACCAAGCCCCGAGGTAAACACTACCTTAGTATCACTGATACCCATATCACCGCCGCAGGCACTGAGCATTAATGCCGTCAGCAATGTAACTGCCCATGGGCCTATCATTCTCTTCCTATGCTTCATATATTTATCCAAATTCTTTCACTTCACATTCTCTTTATATGCAGGCCTACATCCCTGCATCCTCACATAGTATACACTATCTGAAGGCTTTTTACCACTGTTTCCGCCAAAAGAATACGCCCCTGCATCATACAGGAGCGTAATGCATATCATTATTCGATTACATGAATCCAGCCTTCGGGAGCCTCAATACGGCCCATCTGAATACCGGTAAGTGTATCGTATAGCTTCTGGGTAACAGGTCCCATCTGACCCATGCCGCTGGGCAGGCAGATTTCTTTACCATGGTCTACAATCTTTCCTACAGGGGAAATAACTGCTGCGGTACCGCAAAGACCACATTCTGCCATATCCTTCAACTCATCCAGATATACTTCTCTTTCCTCTACCTCTAATCCCAGATATTCCTTAGCAACATGTAACAGGGAACGACGTGTGATGGAAGGAAGAATAGTACCAGACTTAGGTGTCACCACTTTGTTGTCCTTGGTAACGAACAGGAAGTTCGCACCGCCGGTCTCCTCTACCTTGGTACGGGTGCGTGAATCCAGATACATATTCTCATCATAACCTTCTTCGTGTGCGGTTACGATCGCATGCAGACTCATGGCATAGTTCAGACCTGCCTTGATATGGCCTGTACCATTGGGAGCCGCACGATCAAAATCACTTACCTTCAATGTCAAAGGCTTAACACCGCCCTTAAAGTATGGTCCTACAGGTGTACAGAAAATACGGAACTGATACTCATCCGCAGGCTTTACACCAATAACGGGATTGCTTCCAAACATATAAGGTCTTAAATATAAAGTTGCACCGCTTCCGTAAGGAGGCACATATGCTGCATTTGCAGCTACTACCTTATTTACGGCATCTATAAATCTGTCCTTGGGAAAAGCAGGCATTTCCAGTCTGTGTGCGGAATCCACCAGACGGTCTGCATTCAGATCGGGACGGAATGTAACGATACGTCCATCCTCTGTCGTATATGCTTTCAAACCTTCGAAAACGGTCTGGGCATACTGCAATACTCCTGCACACTCGCTGAGCACCACGGTAGCGTCTTCCGTTAAGACACCTTCATCCCATGCTCCGTTTTTATAATTGGATACATATCTTTTATCAGTCTGGATGTATCCAAAGCCCAGATTACTCCAATCGATGTTTTTCTTTTCCATAGGTCATACCCTCTTTCTTGGATTATGTAAAATATTATTTAATTATTATTATACTTTTACCGCTAAAAGTCAATGTTTTTCTGCATCCGTTTGCTGATGTCACCATCCGTCTGCACCATATACCTTAAGCATTCTTCTTACGTTCATATTTAACAAACTGATAAGGAATATCAAAATAGGTCTGCTCGTCACTGTCTGCGGTTATCTCCCAATCTTCATCCATATCCAGATTCGGGAAAAAGGTATCCGCTTCATAAGCATGGTCAATTTTGGTCACATGGGCCACATCACAATAGGGCAGCATCTGCCTGTAGATGCTTTCCCCACCGATGATGTAAACATCCTCAGAAGGATAGCTTTTCAGCTCATCCAGCAGTTCCTCCACAGAATTCACCACCACGGCATCCTTTACCTTGAAATTCTTATCCTTGGACATAATGATATTAGTACGATTCTTTAAAGGCAATCCCTGGGGGAAAGTAGCCAGGGTCTTTCGTCCCAGTACCACCACCTTGCCGGTGGTCTCCTCCCTGAAATGCTTCATATCATTGGGAATGCTGATTAACAACTGATTCTTATTACCAATCGCCCAATTACTGTCCACAGCTACGATTAAATTCATCTGTTTACCTCTCTTCTAAGCTGTCATCCCACACACTTATCTCGTCAAATTGCAATGGGAATATCCTTTATTTCTTCTCCGTATTTGTAATCAATCAGTTTCACGTCATCTCTGGTAAACTGATAGAAATCCTTGATGTCCGGATTTATCCAGAATGCGGGCGCCGGTAAGGGTTCTCTGGTAATCAGTTCCTTAATCACCGGTATATGCCTGTCATAAATATGAGCATCCGCAATCACATGCACCAGCTCACCCACATACATGTCACATACCTGAGCCAGCATATGCACCAATACGGCATACTGTACCACATTCCAGTTATTTGCCGCCAATACATCCTGAGAGCGCTGGTTCAATATGGCATTCAGGGTCAGCCTGTCCTCTCCCGGTCTCTGAGTCACATTAAAGGTCATACTGTATGCGCAAGGGTACAGGTTCATCTCATGTAAATCCTGATGCACATAAATATTGGTCATAATACGGCGGCTGAAAGGATTATTTTTAAGGTCGAAAATCACCCTGTCCACCTGGTCCATCATGCCTTCTTTGTACTGATGCTTCACTCCCATCTGGTATCCGTAGGCCTTGCCGATGGAGCCGTCTTCATCAGCCCATGCATCCCAGATATGACTGTGAAGCCAATTCACATTATTACACTTCTGCTGCCATATCCAAAGCATTTCTTCTGTTGCTGATTTTAACGCTGTCCTGCGCAATGTGAGAATCGGAAATTCCTTACGCAAATCATAACGGTTTACCACCCCAAACTTTTTGATGGTATAAGCTGATGTACCGTCCGGCCAGTGGGGGCGTACCTTTTCCCCCTCCGTGCTGGTGCCGTTTTCCAATATATCCCTGCACATATCTATAAAAATATTATCTGCTAAACTCATGTTTCATCCACCTTTTATTTTATATCCCATTTATCACAAACAGAATTAATCTGGTCCGCCATCTTGGCAAGGTCCTTATTAGCCATACCCTCACACTTGGTAATAAGTGCCACCAGTCTCTGACCTGCAGCCACCAGACGGGCATATACACCGGTAACAGGTTTGGCTTTCTTTTTGATATACACCGGCTCTGCTTCATATTCCAGCTTGTTGCTGACCAGATTAAATACCGTGCCGCTGTAAGGCGCATAAGCACGCTGTCCGTGTTCTATTTTAAGACACTCAACAAAAGAGGCACATACCTGGTCCTCACCATGTACTACAAATACCTTTTTAGGCTTTTCTTCAAAAGCATTAATCCACTCTATCAGACCATCCTTATCTGCGTGACCGCTCAGTCCCGCAAGCTGCGTAATCTTGGCGCGGACTTCCACCGGCTCACCAAAAAGCTTTACTTCCGTAGCACCTTCTATCAGCTTACGACCTAAAGTACCTACGGACTGGTATCCCACAAACAATACGGTACACTCCGGTCTCCATAAATTGTGTTTTAAATGATGTCTGATTCGTCCTGCCTCACACATACCTGAAGCAGAAATAATAACCTTGGGGGTATCCTCAAAATTGATTGCCTTGGACTCATCACTGGTAATGGACAATCTCAGACCTACAAAGGAAATAGGATTAATGCCCTCATTTACATACTGCATTGCCTCTTCATCAAAACACTCATAACGGTTCTCCGTAAAGACACCCGTTGCTTCCACTGCCATGGGACTATCTACGTACACCGGGAAATTCTCATGTCCCTTTACCAGACGGTTGATTTTAATCTGACGCAGGAAATACAACAGTTCCTGGGTCCTGCCTACTGCAAAGGAAGGAATCACCACATTACCTCCCTTATCAAAGGTTTCCTGCAGGATACGGGTCAGTTCCCCTACATAATCCGGCTTTTCCGTAGTATGCAGGCGGTCACCGTAAGTGGATTCCATTACTACATAGTCCGCTTCCTTAGTAATCTGAGGATCACGAAGCAGGGGCTGGTTTTTATTACCGATATCTCCCGAAAATACAATCTTACGCGTCACATCGTCTTCCGTGAGCCACACTTCAATACTGGAAGATCCCAGTAAATGACCGATGTCGGTAAATCGGATCTTTACACCTTCACAAATATCAATAACCCTATTATAAGGACGGGTACAATCTTACGGATAATTCCTTCTGCATCCTGCATATCAAATAAAGGCTCTGCTGCCTTCACACTGGAGCTTCTCTTTGCCTTACGGTTCTTCCACTCAGCTTCCTGCATCTGGATATGTGCACAGTCACGCAGCATAATACTGCACAAATCAGCAGTAGCCTCTGTCATAAACACCTGACCTCTAAAGCCTCTTGCATATAAC
>JAFXEW010000065.1 GCA_017513625.1 Lachnospiraceae bacterium
AACATTGTATCAGGAACATCCGGTATCATCTGGGATGCCATTTCTCTTGCCTCTGATATATCTATATCATTATCCCTTGCAATGTCCCCTGCCATCATTTCTATAATGGTCTCGCTCATTCCCTTGAAACTGTATGGCTGCAAAACATCCATGTTCAAAAGAGCCTGTTCGTGCAAATCCTCAAGAGTAATCCCATACCTGTCCATCAGATTATCTGTAATCGTTATGGTTGCAGTGCCTTCAGCATTTTTGTCCATTAAAATCTGATACACAACCGCCAGATCTTCCACCTTGGTGTATGGTTTGTCCTCAAGGAACTGCCTGTTGGCTTCCTCATTGATGAGCTTGCACACAATCTTGTCTTTGACGTTATCAAAATCAGTAACCGCAGATACATCCATATCATGGTTAATATAATGTGCCTGATATGTGGCTGCAATCTGCCCAAGCACATCATCCATCTCAGCTCCATCCTGTATCTGTTCAAAATACGGATTCAGATATACGGTTGGAGAAATATTGCTTTCTTCCGTCCGTATTGTCAGACCGTCCAAAACACAGTCATTATTCTTTACTACCTGATGAACAGAAACCGTTGCATCTGCAAATTTCTCCGGTAAAAAATCCTGTATCTGCTCTTTTACCTGTTCTATAAAATCCTTATATTCCATTACTTTCTCTCTCCCTTCCCGGTATTCTTCTGTGATTTGCCTGCCAGCTTTGATGCTTTCGTTCTATATAGCTGATAACGCTTCATCATGCTCTGCTTGTTTGTTTTCATAATTTCTTTTTCTAACTGTTTCATTCCTGGTTTCCTCCTTACTCTGCATGTGTTCCAAAAGAAAAAGATGTATTATCCTGTTTCTTTGTACTGAATGTTGCTTTTACATCTGCCACCTTATTTTCTAAAGCACCAAACATAGCCTCTACCTGCTCCGCTTTATATTCATATGCTGACTTATTGGCAAGGTGTTCCAATCTTCCAATCGCATCAATCGCTTTGTTCATGCGGTATTCTCCAAGGCGGATGAACTTCTCCGCTTTGGTTTCATTATTCTTTGCCGCAGGCTCCTCATCCTGTGTTCCGGCTCCGTTTACAGTTACATTTTCATTTACTTCACTCATGTTCGTATCCTCCATTTTTCTATGCTGTTACTTACTTCTTTTTGCAAACTCCAGCTTGACCTTATACTGTGAGCCTTTGATTTCCTTGCCATCTTTGGTATAGGAATAATCCTCAATTCCTTCCGGAATCAGATAGGCATCGTAAGTGCCTTTCTTTCCCTTTAATCCTTTGACAAAAGTCTTTTTCCCCTCCAGCATACTCTTAATCTGCGTATCAGAAAGTACAGTCCCCATAGCCTTGCCACCATTCATACCACACTTACTTTTGCAGTAAGCTCCATATTTTCCCTTTACCACATCACCGCCACATTTCGGGCATTTTCCAAGGGCTTCCTGTGTGCTCTGATTTCCTCCAAACATGGATTTCTGCTCATCACTAATGCTGTGATAGGTCTGTACAAGGTTCTTTACCATATCCGCAATTCCTTCCATAAACTCCTGCATGGAATACTCGCCCTTTGCTACAAGGGTAAGGGCATTTTCCCAATCAGCAGTAAGTTTCGGGGACTTCACCACATCCGGAAGCACCGTAATCAGCTTCATTCCATCCTCTGTTGGGATCATCTGCTTTTTCTCACGCTTCACAAAACCGTCCTTGACCAGCTTCTCAATGATGTCTGCTCTGGTGGCAGGTGTGCCAAGTCCTTTACGCTCCACATCATCTCCCATATCCTCACTTCCGGCTCGCTCCATTGCAGACAAAAGGGAATCTTCGGAAAGATTTTGTCAAGGGTAGTTAAGAAAAATCTTCACTGTTTATGTCATGTAATATCAATCTGTTAATCTTATCCGTCATGGTTTCCCTGCTCGTTTTGCTGAAATGAATTGCCACGTTGTAGGTGGTTCTCCCGATTTTCTTTTTGATATGCGGACACTGTTCTTTGTCTGTTGTCTGCTTTTCTGTCTGTTCCATAAATCTCCTTTTCCCAACGAAAAAAGGTGCATGAAATCCTTCTGTTTTCCATGCACCTCACGCTGTATTTAAATTGCATTTTCGTGTTTCTTATCCCGGTTCTGCTCCCTTGCCTGCTCGTCCGCTCTCTGCTGTGCTTCCATTTCCCTGAGATTGCCTTTGAAAACGGAAAGCCTTGCAAGGTCGGTAGCAATCCTACTGCTTTTTCTCTGTATCTGCTCCTGCTGTGTCAACACCTCCGCTAACTGCTTATCAATATATGGCTTTGATATTTTCATATTTTCCGGCATGACTGCCTTTACCCTGTCACGATATATCGCATAGTTTTCAAGCTCTGTTTCATGCTTTTTCTTAAAGGAATTTTTTCTCAATCCGCTTAATGCCTGGTACTCTTTCATGACTGGCTGGTACTGCTTGTAATCGTCATAATCAGATACCGCCTGCGTCCACTTCTCATAACGCACACTTAGCTCTGAAAGTTCTGCCCTGCAATTCTCCAACACCTCCGTCTGCTTTTCCTCAAACGCCCTCACATCTTCCCATGTTTCAAGATGGTTTGTGTCAAGCAGCTTTGCAAGCTGTTCCACATTACCCAGAAGCCGCTTGTCTTTAAATCTCTGTACATAAGGAAAAATCGGTCTTACCACCATTTCTGTCCTTTGTTTCTGCAACATCTCCAATGCGGTCTGAACCTCTGGCTTTTGTTCTGGTACGGAAGCATTGATGGATGGATTGATAGATTGAATACCATCCTTTTCTGTCCGGCTTTTTCTCTCAAAAACAAATCTGAAAACTCCCTTTTTCAGTTCCTCTTTGAGTTCAGAGATAAATCCACAAATCTTCATTATCATGGCATTATATTTCTCGATTGCACGATTGATATTGCCCCTTTCTGTCCGAATGCCTTTTCGTTCCAATGCACTTGCTCTTTCCCCTAAATGAATGGTCGGAATAAGAGGTATTCCTCTGTCCTTATAGGAACGTGGATCAACACGCTCGGCTATGCCTGCTTTTTCATTGGTGGCATTGATAACTTCAGCAATGGCATTTCTCCATTCCTTTGCCTTGCCTTTCTCATTCCAGTCAATCACATTTACTTTCCGGCTTTTATAGCCTTTTCCGCTGGCATTGGGTATCCGGTTACCGTCTGCGTCAAGGACGTATTCTTTTCTTGATTTTGCTCCCCATGTACCATCCTCATTGAGAGGTCTGAGGGTAAGAAGGATATGGATATGCAGATTAGGCTGTCCTTTATCGTTGTACGAACGATGAATACCATAATCTGCACACATTCCCTTATCTACAAACTGCTCTTTGATAAAACGCTCCATGACCTGCCTTGCGGTGGCTTCGTCCCACTCATTGGGCAGGGAATATTTCAGGCTCCTTGCAAGCTGGGCATTCTTCGCTTTCTCGTTCTTTTCCACAGAGTTCCATAATACTGCCCTGTCTGCAAATTCCGGTGGTGCGTGTTCCGGCAGAAGCACACCTGCACCGACTAAATCCTCTTTGGCAGTTCTGTTATAGGTCATGCCATAATAATCACTGTAAAGGGATGTCCTGCTGATATAGGCTGACTGCTCAACCGCCGACTGTCCTTTGCTCCGCTGGACTATGGATGCCCTGCTGCTAATTGTTCCGTTCTTCACTGTCCTCTCCTTTCCCACAACGTAGCGGGTTGCACCGGCAGACTTTGTGGGCAGATGAAAGCACGTCTTTTTGTGATTTCATCTGAACGCAAAGTTCACTAGGGTAGGCGGTTCTTTTTACCGCCGAAGGGAGTGTAGCTCCCTTATAACAAAAGGCTTGCCTTTTGTTCAACAAGGTGCCTGCACCTTGTTATCGGATACGAAGTAGCCGACTGCTCTCTGCAAGAGCCTTCGGAGAACGCACAGCACCACCCTAAAGGGTGGTGTATCTGTGCGCCCTCAACAAAGTTGAGGGAATTGGCTACAACGCTGCACATTCCCTATTCTTCTTCGTTTTCCTCCTCGTCTGCTTCCTCATTTAACGCCGTATCCTGCATTTTCTCCTCCGTCCTTGCAAGCTCCCGTTCAATCTGCTCCATGCAGTTCTTGACCTCTCTTGTGGCAAATGCCACCTGCATAATCCGTCTGGTCTGCTCCTCGCTGTATCTCCTCGGCTCATTAAGGAATGTTTCAAAGTTTGCACCCACCACAATCTTTCTGTGGTTATCTGCTTTCCTCTGCTCCATCTTTGCCTTTTTCATCAGCATATC
>JAFXEW010000066.1 GCA_017513625.1 Lachnospiraceae bacterium
AGGTACTAAAGTAGGAACCTTCTACTTCAGTGGCAACTATGCTACCGAGTATACACTCAGTAATATATCTCACGGCACAGGAGACCAGACCATTGAATTGGTAGTGACAACGGATAACGGAAACTGGGATGCTTTTGTAGATTGCCTGACAATCACCGGCGTTGGAAGCGCAGGTGGTTCAGACGGCTCGGGCAGCACAAACAATTCAGGTGGTTCAACTTCCTCTGCTACAGTAAAAATTGATGATGGTTATGCTATGCAGAGAGTGCAGTTAATGAATGCTAATAACAATTCATTAGTAACAGCTCCATCTTCCACGGGAAATTTAACAGCACAGACTTCTTCTTCCAAGTCGAATCAGTGGGTGTTCATGAACAATGGTTCCAATCAGTATATGATTGTTAATGTAGCAACAGGCTATGTGCTTGCACCTCAGAACAATTCTGTATCAGGTGGTGCATATGTAACTACTACCGGAAAAACCGGTGCAACAGCTCAGTATTGGAATATTTCTGCTGTTTCAACTGATTGCAATGGTGATAACCTGACTTATAAAATTACAAACTGCGCAAATTCAAACCTTTGCCTGCAGCTTTCAGGTAGTAATTTCGTTTTAGGAAACTACTCAGGATCAGCATCACAGAAGTTCTATGTTAATTCATACGGAGCAGAAGGTTTTGCAGGAAAATGCGTTAATATGTCCGGCAATGCCAAAGCTTCTGTAACAGGTGGTCTGTTCGGAAAGACCGTATATGTATCAGACTTTAACAGTTTATCTTCCTATTGTTCGGGAAGTACGGCATACACAATTGTTATAAATGGTAATATTTCTAAGAGTGACCTGTCAAAGATTTCCGTAGGAAAGAATAAAACCATTATCGGTTCCTTTGGTGCAAATATATTAAACAATGTGCATTTCCGTTGTACTTCGAATTCAGGAAATGTTATTTTCAAGAACATTACGTTCAAACATGATGCAAGCAAGAACCAAAATGATGACATCCAGATGTATATCAGCAACGGTAATAACTTCTGGATTGATCACTGTACCTTTGCAGGACATTCAACCACTACATCTTCAGATGTGGATAAGCTTATGTATGTGGGCTTAAAGTCTGATTATGTATCTGTAACAGGTTGTGTATTCATGGGACATAAGTATGGTTTGATTCTGGGTTATCCGGAAGAAGACGGTGTTGGAACATATAACGGATATCCGCGTATGACAATTTGCAACAACTATTTCTACAATGTATTAACAAGAGCTCCCGGATTGATGCGCTATGGATATTTCCACTGCTATAATAACTTTGTATATGGCTTTAATTTGGGTTACACACCATACACAGGTGCAAATATCTATTCCGAAAAGAATTATTTCGATAAGGGCGATTATAAGGGCGCTGTTGTAGATGATAAGGGTGTTGGAGGATTTACTGAGGTGAATTCTGTCTTATCATCAAGTGTGTCAAATCTTTCAACAGGCGGCACATCCTTCAGACCTGTCAACAACTATTCTTACGATACAAGGAGTGCTTCCGATGCAAAAGCATGGTGTCAGAAACATACCGGTGTACAGAGTTCTTCAATCGTATATGCGATAGATTAAAAATGAACTGAATACATATTTATAAAAAACAGGCGGGAAGTCATTGGACTTCCTGCCTGTTTTTATTAAGCCTCCTACTTTATTTCCGGGGACAGCATAAAAAAAGAGCAGATAACGGGAATCGAACCCGCCTTTCCGGCTTGGGAAGCCGGCGTTCTACCGATGAACCATATCTGCATGTGTTAATTATAGCATTTACAGAAGGAAACGCAAGGTTTTTGTGTCTGTAAATAATGACAAATTCCTGTCCAAAATGGAAAAGGCCCCGGCATCGGCCGAGACCTCTTATGAGGGGAGAGTTATTTTATATATTTTTCCAGAGTGGAAGTTACGGCTCCCACACCGGAGGAAAGCTGAGTAAAGTAATCTTTTACCAGATCTGCCATACCGATTTCAATGAGATTTACACCAAAAATACGGTCGCTGGACAGCAGGGAATCCAGTCCGGATAAATCCTTGGGTTCGTTGCTTAAGGCATAACCGGCTACATAAGGGGTTACGGTTTCAAGTAGGGGATCAGGACTGAGTTCAAAAGGTTTTCCCTGATCATCCACTGCCATGAGATAACGAAGCCATCCTGCAAATACCAGAGGAATAAGTTTCAGGTCTTTTGTGTCCAGAGAATCATGCTTTGCATAAGCCTTGATGGTTTCTCCGAAACGTATGGACAGCTTTTGGGAAGTGTCACAGGCGATTCGCTGGGGTGTATCCGGCATAAAAGGATTAGGAATACGGATATTTACCACTTCATCAATAAATTTTTGGGGAGAAATAATGCCCGGGTCCACTACTACGGGAAGGCCTTCTACATAGCCTACGGTTTCAACAAATTTTTTTAGCAGAGGATTCTTCATTTCTTCGCTGATTAAATCATACCCCAGCAGACAGCCGTAAATGGCGAGGGTGGTGTGGAGAGGATTTAAACAGGTGCATACCTTCATCTTTTCCACTTTGTCCACGGTCTCTCTGTCAGTAAAAATAATACCGCCTTTGTCCAGGGCAGGTCTGCCGTTAGGGAATTTATCTTCAATTACCAGATATTCACATTCTTCTGCATTTACGAACGGAGCAATATAAGTATTTTTGGTAGTGATAACGGGGTCCAGTTCTTCGATACCGTCAGCAGCCAGCAGAGCTTCTACTTTGGCATCGGGTCTGGGAGTAATCTTATCAATCATACTCCAAGGGAAGGATACTTTCGTATCATCTTTTACATAGGACAGGAAGCCCGTGTCTGCCAATCCGGCTTCGCACCATTTTTCTGCAAAAGCAGTTACCGCCGCATACAGCTTGTCACCGTTGTGGGAACAGTTATCCATACTTACCATGGCAATGGGATATGAGCCCTGTCTAAAACGGGTGTATAAAAGAGATACCACCTTGCCCAGATAACTTTCGGGCTTGAAAGGACCGTTTTGATAATCTGCGGCAACGGAGGGCAGCAGATTGCCTTTGCCGTCTACCAGGCTGTAGCCCTTTTCCGTAATGGTAAAGCTGGCCATCTGCAGGGAAGGATTAGCAAAGATTTCCTGTAAACGTCCAAATTCCTTTTCGTTGGAACTGTCCAGAATCAGGGATTCCATGATACTGCCGACCACGGTCTTTTCAACGGTATTATCAGCCTTTAAAGTGGCCAGAATGGTGAGATTGTCATGGGGACGGATGCTCTTTTCAATGATTTCATAATCATATCCTTCCGCAGCAATCAGCCCTACGTCCATAATGCCCTCATTCAGAAGGTTTTGCATTACATTACACTGAAAAGCGCGGAAAATATTGCCTGCACCGAAGTGAATCCATACAGGACGTTTATAGGTGTTTTCATGTACCTTTTCATAATCAAAGGTAGGGAGTGCGTATCCGGATGTTTCATAGGCTGCACGGTTATTTCTGATTCCTTCCAAAGTCAATTTCATTCCAATTCTCCTTTAATTTTCCGGAGGAAAATCCGAGCCCCACAGGCGAGGGGAGAATTTAGCTCCTTTAATTTTCCGGAGGAAAATCCGAGCCCCACAGGCGAGGGGAGAATTTAGCTCCGTTAGTTGTTTTTGTGAGATTTCTCAATTGCTTCCCAAAGACCGTTCAGATAGGTGGCACCCAGGGCTCTGTCGTAAAGACCGTAACCGGGCATAGCCACTTCGTCCCAAATCATACGGCCGTGGTCAGGACGGATGGGGCCTTCGAAGCCGATGTCGTACAGGGCACGCATGATTTCGTACATGTCAAAGGTGCCGTCGCTGGAAAGGTGAGCAGCTTCTTCAAAATCCGTGGGAGAGTTGAATTTCAGGTTGCGCACATGTGCAAAATGGATTCTGCCCTTCAGTGAACGGATCATATCCGGTAAATCGTTTTCCAGATTGGTTCCGTAAGAACCGGAGCAGAAGGTTACACCGTTATGCTTATTGTCCACCATTTTCATCATTCGAAGGATATTTTCTTTGTTGATAATGATGCGGGGCAGGCCGAATACACTCCATGCGGGGTCATCGGGATGGATGGCCATGTTGATATCGTATTTATCACATACGGGCATAATCTTTTCAAGGAAATATTTCAGATTCTCAAATAACTTTTCATCATCCACATCTTTGTACAATTCGAACAGCTCTTTTACGCGGGCCATGCGTTCGGGCTCCCAGCCGGGCATCACGGTGCCGTTCATATCACCGGCGATGGATTCAAACATCTGCTCGGGGACAATGGCATCAATGGCCTCCTGATTATAAGCAAGCACCGTGGAGCCGTCGGGGCGCATACGTGCCAGCTCGGAACGGGTCCAGTCAAAAACAGGCATGAAATTGTAGCATACCATATGGATGCCTGCCCGGCCCAGTCTTTCCAGGGTGGTAATATAGTTCTCAATATACATATCGCGGTCAGGGGAACCGATTTTAATGGCATCATGAATATTTACACTTTCGATACCTGCAAGCTCCAGACCGGCATCTTCGATTTCTTTTTTCAGAGCCAGGATATCATCCATTTCCCAAACTTCGCCGGGAGCAGTACCGTACAGGGTGGAAATGACACCGGTTACACCGGGAATCTGTCTGATCTGTTTTAAGGTTACGGTGTCATATTTGCTGCCATACCATCTTAATGTCATCTGCATAATATTGTCCTCCTGATAGTTTAATCATTTTACTTTGATTGTCTGTTTTCAGTATAAAATAAAAATATATGCATGAAAAGGATATATATTGCTTGAAACAGTGTAAAAATTGCTTATAATTATAATATATGGGATAATATATTATGTATCGTAGGAATGCAATGTAATGGACGGAAAGGAGTAGGGGATGGGCAGAACCGGAGCAATGGAAAAGAAAATCCGTAAAGTGGATGCATACGATGAACGCCAGTATATGATCCGGGAAGGTTACGAGGTGTACGAAAAGCAGGGGGCACCCATGGGAGCCGTGACTTTTCATTATCACAATTTCTATGAAATTATTTACGTTTTGGAGGGAGAATATTCATCCCTGATTGAAAACAGGACCTATCATTTGAAAAAAGGAGATTTTTTACTGATTAACCAGAACGTCATGCATAAATACGAATTTGTGGAAGAAAGACATGATACTTCCAAGAGAATCATACTTTGGATTACCAAAGACATGCTGGAGCAATTGGGAGCGGGGCTGATGGATTTGACGGCTTGTTTTATGACGGGGCAGTCCTGCGCATATCATTTCCCTGTTTATTACGAGGAAATGCTAAGGGGCTATCTGCTGAGACTGGCCATGGCTGAAAATGCGCCGGAGGAAGCAGGGGCAAAGCAGTTGATGGACAGAGGACATCTGACTCTTTTGTTCGGCCATTTAAACACACTCTGTAAGAGAAAGGAATATATCTTTGACCATGAAGAATTGGTTGCGCACCCTTTAGTAGAGAAGGTATCCGCTTATTGCGATGCACATATCGGAGAAAAGATTACCGTAGATGACCTGGCAGAATACGTTCATATGAGCAAGTATCATTTCCTGCGTAAATTTAAGGAACTGACCGGAGTGACGGTGCATACCTTTGTTACCAATAAGAGGCTGATTAAGGCATGTGAATATATCCGGGACGGTATCGGTATCCAGGAAGTATGCCAGGAATGCGGTTTTACGGACTATTCATCGTTCCTTAGGAACTTTAAAAACACATTCGGGGTTTCGCCCGGGAAGTACAAGGAATTTTATCCCGAATAGAGGATGCAGGCCATGTCATCAAGTCATGGCCTCTGTCCCGTCCCGTACCTTGTAGCATAGTCATAGGCCCCGGAAAACGAATCGCCAAATGTGGAGTTTCTGACAGAGGCACCTTTCCAATCCCTTATTATTTGCGTCTTTTCAAGGAAGTACACCGGCCCAGCCTGGTTCGCAGGGGATGTACACGGAACATTGTTTTGGAAGCAAATGCGAGAATTTCTTAATGTGCTGGGCTTTGGAATCGGGTTCTTGTTTTTATGGTCTTGAACAAAAAAAGTGCCCTGTCCGCGGCCGGCGGAAGGTAGAGTTTACTCTACATTCCGTATGGTCCGCGAACAGGGCGCTTATTTTTGTCCCAGCTCATAAAAACAGGGACTAATCATAAATTCCA
>JAFXEW010000067.1 GCA_017513625.1 Lachnospiraceae bacterium
ACCTTATGAATTCTTTTCATCGGACTTTTTATAATATAATCTTCTTCCTCCAACCATGAAAAGAAAGTGGAAAGGCTTCTACGAATATTATCAATAGTTACCTTTCCACAATTATTTATTGCTTGATACTCCACAAGATATTTTCGCAGCATTTCCGTTGTAATCTTTATCACCGGAATATTTATTGTATCCAGCATTTTTTCAACATTACACCTATAATAGCGTATTGTTTTGTCAGAACCCCCTTCTAAATGCTTTGCAGTTAAAAACATATCCAAAAATTCCACATTCGTGGTCTGTGCACAATCTGATGTAGCCTTTTCAGATAAGCGTTTTACCAGAACCTCTTGTAATCTTTGCATCTGCGATGCATTTAACACTTCCGCCATATCATTGACGATGTCGTAAATTTCTCTACCCATAAGAGCACACTCCTTTTTGAAGGAGTATATCGTAGAAAAATCATCACAGCAACAGAACGTATTACTGAAAGTTTCATGTATTCGATAAAATGGAATTTGGCAATTTATTTCTTACCAACAATTACAACATGGTTACTGGCTCCCAGCAGAGATTTTTGTCTACATATACTGTAATGATAATCGCACCAAATTTTGAACTGTTCATCATTCCATCCATCAACCTTCTTGGAGAAATGAGGGGTTGCTCCATCTTGTGCAAAGTGGTCTATTACTTCCACTCCGTGCTTTTGATACAATGCTTCCATTTCCTCCGCTGTTGCGTAATAGGTATCTGTCCAGAAACATTTCTCGTCATCATGGCGAAGGATACCTGTTTCAGTCAACTGCTGTGCAAGTCTTGCATCGATGAAATAATCATTCTGCATAGCAACATACTGAAAAACATAATACCGCGGTATGTAGGCAGTAATCAACAATCCACCTTTTTTCAATACTCTTAATGACTCTTGGAAACATTTGTTTCTATCACTTTCATCTATCAAATGGTAGAACGGTCCCATGTTCAATACCACATCAAAATGTTCATCGTCAAAAACAGTCATATTTGTTGCATCCAAAACCATAGCTTTCATTTTGTAAGGTTTGGTCTTGATGATATCTTTGATAACCTCTATGTGTCGGGGGGTAATGTCAGTTGCAGTTACGTCATGTCCTTTGTCTGCAAGATAAAAGGCATATATTCCTGTTCCAGCAGCACAATCGAGTATCTTTTTATGACCTGTTATCAACTCGTCGAAAGCTCTGACCGTAGTCAAGAACTCAATACGACGAGCATTATTTGTAGCCAATCTGTCTTCTTCCTTGTAATTTTCATAACTTTCTACAACATAGTTTTTCATAAGTATTCCTCGTCAAAATCAAATTTTATTCTATGTTACGCCATGCACTTCATTCGGAATCCGCCCTGCGGGCTCCTTCCTCATGTACGGCGTCGCCGTATACAGTCAAGCCGGAAGGCATGCTCTTGTGAGCAAGCTCTCACGCATGCCTTCCGGCTTTCCTGTGCATGGCTCATGCTCAACTTCAAATTCTTGCATGCTTTCAATCTCTCCACAAGACTGAAATTTTACAAACTACTTTTTCAGCAAGGATTTTATCAGTCTACACGCTTCAATTCGTGCTCCACTTGGAGTATCTCCGTGTTCTTTGTCGCAGGAATAATCTATCAGCAACTGACATGGAAAATCTTTGCACATTCCACAAAATATAATGTCTCTATTTATGGCACAGCTAGCTATAGGACAAGCTTTCTCTTTGCAGTGAAATGGAAATCCCTTTGAAGATACACACCCATTACAGTTGCAAGGCTCTCTCCATTCACAGCCTGTACAGTCCAGTCCACAATAAGTTGTAATTAATGTTTCCTGTTGTTTCTTTTTACTCAAACCACGGAAAACCAATTCATAAGATTTATCCAACAACTCCTTTAATAACTCATCTGGCACAGTGCCATCCGGTTTAATTGAATTCCAATGCTGTTTGTTTGAGTAGTATCCTGGCACAATATCTTCATATTGTGTACGCCAAAAATCTCCCTCCAAAGGTTCCAACTTCAAATTTATGTAGTATGGTTTACTTTCCTTGTCCAATAGCACGGCTGCAAACATTTTTCCGCCTATAAAATAACGAATCCAGTTCCACTCTATCTTAAAATCTTTTGTTACCGCAGGCTTGTCCATCAAGTAGTCATCAAGCCATGAATATCTCATTGTATATACCTCCTCCAACTTCAAAGCTTCCTCTGCTTCACATTTTACCACAGACAAATCTTATGGTAAATAATCAGTGGCTTCAATCATTTTTACGATTTATCTTCCCCATCATCATCTTGTACAGCAAAGGGACTCCTTTATCGGGAGTCCCTACTCTACAAACATATTCACTCATAAGAACTTACAATTCGTTCCTTTATCTCCTTCTGGAGCCGCCGCCATGTCTTACGCCGCTGCTGCTTCTTCTGGCTCCGCCACCGCCACCGGAACGGCTGCGGGTAGAGGATGAACTTCCACTACTTGTTTCAATTCTTCTGGATACCGTATTCTCACGTAGGAATGTATCTGTGTTCACATTCATTTGCACACTACTGTCCGCCAGATAAGTGCCGGGCTGTGTGGTTTTCTTGGCTTTGGGCTGTCTTACCTTGGCAAACCCAAATATCAAGGTCACTATGGGCGGGCATATAAGTGCCATAAATAAAAGTCCCGGTGCCAGGTTATTCAGCACTGACATCTCAGACGCTGTCATGAGATTAGTGGATGTGGAAACAAATGCCCTGTACGCACGATAAGGGTCTGTTTCGATATAATTATACACTGCATCCAATACCTTCTCGTTTTCATAGTATCCGAATTCCTCAAACACTCTGCCGCAGGTACTGGTCACCGTACCCATCTGGCCCTCGAAATAATTATCCAAAAGCAGGATGCCATCGCCATACACCTTATCAAATCCATAAGAATTGTGATCATAAAAATCATCCGCTCTGGCTTCCATCACACTTTCCCAATCACCCTGTGACTCCACATCCTCATTGATAGTTACAACTATGATGTCTATACGGGCCTTCTGCTCGCACTCTGCTATATAACTGCGCAGCTTCTCCTCTTCCTCATCACTAAGGACCTCCGCATAATCATACACACGCTCTGCCGGAGCATTGTGATTGGAGCGCTCTGCCGAGTCCCTGCCCAGTAATGTGACAATGAAAATCACAAGTGCCGCTCCCAAGGCTATAAATAATCCCATAAAATATTTAAAATATTGTTTTACTGCCATAATCAGTTCCTCCTGTTTCTTTCTTACATAAACCTAAAGGTAAATGAAAGAAGTACCAAAATAAGTGCTAATGCTCCCCACAAAGTTCCGCCGTATGCCAGAACTTTGGGTAAAGAAACAGGTACTTTACCAACGATTTTACCGGTCTGACCGTTCACATAGAAGGGATATTTTTTGCCGGCATATTCATAATGATATACCCATACCGGCAGTAACGCATAATGGGTCTGTTCGTTGTTATATTGGGTAGTCTTAGATAAAGGACTGACACTGCTGTAACCGGTGTATGTTCCTTTTAAGTAAGCATCTATGGATTCCTGCATTTTGACCTTTACACGATCCACATACTTGATTGCAGGCAGATTAAACTTCTCTGACATGAATCCTGACAAAAACTGCGGCTCAAACTTCTGCAGCTGGGTATAGTCATAGGGCTCCATCAGATCCATTACCTCGTCAGGCATAGGGGTGCTGGCATCCGCAGGCACCTTTCTGAAGCCCGCACTCATATTACGACGTATTTCATAATAGGAAGTCTCGGTATACTGATAATTACCCGAAGTCCATCTGCGCACCTTACGTCCTTCTGCGGTAAAATCCGTAACGGAATCATAATCAAAAAGCCAGAAAGGCACATAATCGCCCTCTATAGTTTCTAGGCGGGCTTCTGACAGGAAATCCGTAGGTGCAAAAGTCTTTTTCTTAAACTGCTCCTTCAGCATCTCCTTACACTTGTCCTTACCAATCTGGAAAGGAAGCACATATGCAGGCAGATACTCCCCCTCCACTCTCTCATTAAAAATCAGATAAGTATCACAATAGGGACATCTGGAAGATGCCGTATGTACATCGGTGGAAATCTCACCCCTACAGTTGGGACAGATGGTATAATTCCCTTCAAATTCCGGAAAATCAAACCTGTCCTGGGTCTCTGCCCCATCACAGTAAGGACAGTGCATTTGTTTCTTTTCAGGGCTGTAAACGGTATTACCTCCACAGTTTTTACATTTAAATATCATCTCTTCCCCATTCCTTTCTATCTAAATGTCTGTATCATTTTTCTATTATACCAAAAGTCCCCTAAAAAACCAATATTTTTCAATATGCGACAGAATCTTTCAAATCCCTGTTTACTCAGATTCGCTAAATATACACGCATAACGGGGACTCTTTTATCAATCTGTTGTTTTCTTTTTATATTCTCACACTCCCTGCTCTCCGAAAATCTTCCTCTCACGAAAAAAACAGGCAGCGTCAAAAACACTGCCTGTTATCTATATTTCATAGAGAAATATTATTTACTTATAATTTACGATCTTGCCGAAGTCGGGCTTTAAGGAAGCGCCGCCTACCAGACCACCGTCGATATCGGGCTGTGCGAACAGCTCAGGTGCGCTGGATGCAGATACGGAACCGCCGTACTGGATACGGATTGCTGCTGCAGTAGCATCATCATAGATCTCTGCGATACAATCACGGATTGCCTTACATACTTCCTGTGCCTGCTCAGTGGTAGCTACCTTACCGGTTCCGATAGCCCAGATAGGCTCGTAAGCGATAACAGCTTCAGCTGCCTGTGCTGCAGTTACATTCAGGAAAGCAATCTTAATCTGCTGACGGATGAAATCGATGGTAACGCCCTGCTCTCTCTGAGTCAGAGTCTCACCACAACAGATAATGGGAGTAATACCATGCTCGAATGCCTTCAGAACCTTCTTATTTACGGTTTCGTCGGTTTCTGCAAAATACTCTCTTCTCTCGGAATGTCCGATAATCACATACTTAACACCTGCATCGGTCAACATTGCAGGAGAGATTTCGCCGGTGTAAGCACCGCTCTCTTCAAAGTACATATTCTCAGCACCGATATTGATATTGGAACCCTTAGCAGCTTCCATAGCAGGAATGATATCGATAGCGGGTACACAGAATACCACATCTACTTCATCATTTACTACCAGGGGCTTTAAAGTATTAACTAATTCAACTGCCTGGCTGGGAGTCATATTCATCTTCCAGTTGCCGGCAATAATTTTCTTTCTTGCCATTGTCGTTCTCCTTTACTTGTCGTCAGCTGCATCTACACCGGGAAGTACCTTACCCTCTAAGAATTCCAGGGAAGCACCGCCACCTGTGGAGATATGGCTCATCTTATCAGCAAAACCTAACTGGTTAACTGCAGCTGCAGAATCACCGCCACCGATAATGGTTGTTGCTTCGGTTTCGGATAATGCCTTTGCTACTGCAATAGTACCTGCAGCCAGGGTAGGATTCTCAAATACACCCATAGGTCCGTTCCATACTACGGTCTTAGCAGACTTTACAGCCTCTGCATACATCTCTGCAGTCTTAGGTCCGATATCACAACCCTCTCTGTCTGCGGGCATGTCTTCTACGCCATATACTTCAACCTCAACGGGAGCATCAATGGGATTAGGGAACTCAGCGATGGTCGCGGAGTCAACGGGAAGCAATAACTTCTTGCCCAGCTTCTCAGCCTTATCCATCATTTCCTTACAATAATCGATCTTCTCATTGTCTACCAGGGACTTACCGATTTCATAGCCCTGAGCCTTTAAGAAGGTGTATGCCATACCACCACCGATGATGAGGGTATCACACTTCTCCAGTAAGTTGGAGATTACGTTTAACTTATCAGCAACCTTTGCACCACCCAGAATAGCTACAAAAGGTCTAACGGGATCTTCTACTGCATTGCCAAGGAAATCGATTTCCTTCTGCATTAAGTATCCAACTACATTAGAACCACCCTTCTCGGTGATAAACTTGGTAACACCTGCTACGGAAGCATGTGCTCTATGGGAAGAACCAAATGCATCACATACATAATCATCAGCCAAATCAGCTAATTCCTTGCTGAACTCTTCGCCGTTCTTGGTCTCTTCCTTGCCACGGAAACGGGTATTCTGTAATAATACCACATCACCTTCGTTCATAGCTGCAACAGCTGCGGTAGCTGCTTCGCCGGTTACATTGTAATCAGCAACGAAAACAACTTCCTTACCCAGCTTCTCGGACAGTCTCTTTGCTACGGGAGCAAGGGATTCCTTCTCGTTGGGGCCTTCTTTTACCTTACCTAAATGGGAGCAAAGAATTACCTTGCCGCCATCAGCAATCAGTTTGTTGATAGTAGGCAGTGCTGCATTGATACGTGTTTCGTCGGTGATAACGCCTTCCTTTAAAGGAACGTTAAAGTCACATCTTACTAATACTCTTCTGCCTTTTGCATTAATGTCATCTACAGATTTCTTATTTAAACCCATGTCCATGACCTCCACTTTCTTTGTTTTATATAAAAATTTAGGGTCCGGTCCAAAGACCGGACCCGTATAGGTCTAAGAAAATATAACCTTAATTATGCCGACTCGAAAATCCTTCTGCTTCGCAGAAATGCAACTTCGTTGCTTGTGATTTTCTTGTGGTCGTTCGGGTGAAAACAAATGCCTGCTACGCAGTCGCTTGTTTTCCTTCCTCACTATGCCAACTCAGCAAAGTACTTGATAGTCTTAACCATCTGAGAGGTGTAGCTGTTCTCATTGTCATACCAAGAAACAACCTGTACCTGAGTATTGCCATCTTCCATAGCGATAGCCATGGTCTGAGTAGCATCGAATAAAGAACCGTAGGTCATACCGATAACGTCGGAAGATACGATTTCGTCGGTGTTGTAACCGTAAGAATCGGTTGCAGCAGCCTTCATAGCCTCGTTAATCTGCTCCTTGGTAACCTGACCCTTAACAACTGCTACCAGGATAGTGGTAGAACCGGTGGGGGTAGGTACACGCTGTGCGGAACCGATAAGTTTGCCATTCAGTTCAGGGATAACCAGACCGATTGCCTTTGCAGCACCGGTAGAGTTGGGAACGATATTCTGAGCACCTGCACGAGCACGTCTCTTATCACCCTTTCTCTGAGGACCATCCAGGATCATCTGATCACCGGTGTAAGCATGAACAGTGGTCATGATACCGGACTGGATAGGTGCTAAATCATTCAGAGCCTTAGCCATGGGAGCTAAGCAGTTGGTGGTACAGGAAGCTGCGGAAATGATGGTATCCTCAGCCTTTAAGGTGTTGTGGTTTACATTGTAAACGATGGTAGGAAGATCATTACCTGCAGGAGCAGAGATAACTACCTTCTTAGCACCAGCCTGGATGTGAGCTTCTGCCTTAGCCTTAGAGGTATAGAAACCGGTACACTCCAGAACAACGTCTACATCTAATTCACCCCAGGGAAGTTCAGCTGCGTTAGCCTTTGCGTAGATGGTAATCTTCTTACCGTTAACGGTAATGGAATCCTCACCTGCTACTACGGTGCTAGCATACTTGTAGGTACCCTGAGCGGTATCATACTTTAATAAATGAGCAAGCATATCAGGACTTGTTAAGTCATTGATTGCTACTACTTCATATCCTTCTGCATCGAACATCTGTCTGAATGCAAGACGACCAATACGGCCAAAACCATTGATTGCTACTTTTACTGCCATTTTAGTTTCCTCCTAAAATATTAATTATATTATTTTGAACTATCCCGTACCCTATAGCTTGCACGGCTGATTGTCAAAATTTTGTCAGCAATGATATTTTACCTAATTCCTGTCCATAATTCAAGATGTAAATCAAAAATAATTGGTAATTCTTTGTAAATTTTCCATAGCGGACACATTTACTATGGAAATAACTTAGTTTTTTGGTATACTTATACTATTATCTACCCCCTAATGCCTATGAAGGCATCAGAAAGGAGCAACTTATGTCATTAACTCCAAATAAAATAATTGCAGACTGCCATATGCACAGTTCCCACTCCGGCGATAGTCAGGCCTCCATGGAGAGCATGATTCTGCAGGGCATCAGAAACGGTCTACAGACCATATGCTTTACGGAACATAACGATTTCGATTTCCCAGACGGCGAACACGGTCCCGGGACCATGTTTTTACTGAATCCCGACTCATATTTGTATGATCTGCTGAAATACAAAGAACAGTATGCTTCACAAATCCGCATACTATTCGGTATAGAGCTTGGCCTCCAACCCTCCTGCATGCAGCAAAATGCCGTATTGGCCAAGTCCTACGATTTTGACTTTATCATCGGCTCCTCCCATTTATGCAATGGTAAAGACCCCTATTATCCCTATTTTTATGAGGGGCGCAGTGAACGGGAAGCCTATCTGGAATACTTTGAATCTATTTTGGAGAACATCAATAAGTTTTCCAACTTTGATGTATACGGTCATCTGGACTATGTGGTCAGATACGGCCCTGACCGTGATGCCAATTACTCTTACGCCGCATACAGTGATATCCTGGATGCCATCTTAAAGGCTCTTCTGGATAAGGATAAGGGTCTTGAAATCAATACCGGCGGTCTGATTAAGGGATTACGTGACCTGCACCCCTGCACGGACATATTAAAACGTTACAGGGATCTGGGAGGCGAAATCATTACCATCGGTTCCGATGCACACAGCCCCGAAGACATGGCAAGGCATTTTGACCGCGCCGCCGATGTTTTACAGCAGTGCGGCTTTAAATACTATACCGTGTTTGAAAAACGTGTACCCGAGTTTATAAAATTGTCCTGAAATGCTGTTATTCTCCCGCATTGATTATATTACAAACAAAGAGGATTCCCCTTCCTATGACTTTTATCAGCCGTAGCCTTGGGACATCCTCTTTTATATTACTATATATTATGCCAAAACCACCCGTATCTCTGCGTCACTATCAGAAAGATAAAATACTCCTTTTTGGTCCTCCGTGAATAATTCATACCTCCCTTTAAAACCATTCACCTCTATAAATCCGGCTTCATCAGAAACAAGCGTAAGCTCTGTATGCCATTCCTCCTTAATAAGTTTATACAGACGTTTATAGGCCGGCTTCAATGAACCGTCTTTTCTTATTAATCCGCTCGGGGCATTCAACCATGCACCGTCACCATAATCCCAATTGGTAACAGACTTAACTAACGGGTGATTTTCAAATAAGTTCCTATACTGCCTTTCAAGTGCATCTGCCTGCATTTCTTCATACTCACAGGTTGCAGCATCTTCTTCATAATGAACATCCTGTAAATCCAAAATATCCGGAGACACCAGAGGGGCCGCAACTATTGTATTTTCCGTAAAATGAACGGGCAGGCCAAAACGTTCGAATCTCTCCAACACTTCATCCTGCTTATCTTTTCCCCAGATTCCCTGATGTTGATGGGATTGTATACCCACCGCACTTATGGGCACTCCTAAGTCCAGACAACTATCAATTATATTTTCGAAACTTTCCGATGTATTATAATCATTTATTATAAACTCACCCTTGGGATTTGCTGACTGCGCCGCTTCAAAAGCTGCCTTAATAAGTCTCTCACGGCCTATTGCTTTACATATCCGGGTAACAGGGTTACTGTCCCTATCATATGTAAGCATGCTGACAGGTTCATTAACCACATTCCATATATCAACCAATCCCCTAAAATCTCCGACCTCTCTCCTAATCCGTTCAAGTTGCTTTTTCAGGATTATATCGCTGTCATATTGCATAAGCCATGGCGCACAACAAACATGCCAGCAAAGAGGCGTTCCCGTAAGTTTGACATCATTTTGTCTCAAAAATCCGGCTGCCTTCTTTAATAATTCCATGTTTGTCTTTCCTTCATCCGGTTCATTCACGCTCCAATAAAAAGGCAGACTTCCATAATTGAACAAATTCAGCCATTTATTCATACGGTCTTCAACAATCTCTCTGTCCGTACATTTTCCGGCTGCACCTGCTAAGAATGCATAACCATAGTCAGGAACCTCACTTCCCACATAAATCAATGACTCAAATGCACCGCATCCAAAGAGAAACTCATGATTAATCTGATTGATTTTAACCGTTTTATTACATACAGGTGCCCCGTTTTTATCAATCAACCGTATTCCGGCAACTGCTTTTCTATGAGACAAATTATCCATATGAATCCTTTCCGGCTCTCAATCCCTGCCGTTTCATGGCTTTTCAACCACTGTTTTTATAAAATCGTACCGCCGCCGGCCACATATTCCCCGTCATAAAGCACCAGGGCCTGTCCCGGTGTGGATGCTCTTACAGGCTTTTCAAAGGTGCATTTCAGCCTGCCGTCAGATAACATTTCCGCCATGCCGTATTCACCGCCGTGATTGTATCTGATCTTACCAAGGAGTCTGCGGGGAGTATCCAGCTGTGGAATCGCCATAAGATTCACTCTGTCACATATCACCGTATCCGTAAACACGTCATCGTTTTCTCCCAATACCACTTCATTGGTCCGGGGACGGATTTCTTTTACAAAAATCCTGCGTCCCAAAGCGATCTCCAGTCCCTTTCTCTGACCCACGGTATAGTGGGTGATTCCTCTGTGGCGCCCCAGTACATTTCCCTGTGTATCCACAAAATTTCCTTCTCCCGGAATCCGCTCAGGAGCCACGCTTTCTATAAAGGACGCATAATCCCCGTCCGGTACAAAACAGATATCCTGGCTATCCGCTTTATGGGCCACGGGCAAATGCTGTGCCAGCGCAATACTGCGGATTTCATCCTTTGTATACTCTCCCACCGGCATCAGCGTATGCGCAAGCTGGTCCTGTGTAAGGTTATAAAGGGCATAGGTCTGGTCCTTATGGGCCGTAACACTGTTACGGACAGCATATCTGCCGTTATCCAGCATGTCTATTCTGGCATAATGTCCCGTAGCAATATAATCCGCTCCGATTTCCAATGCCCGGCGCAGTAATGCCTCCCATTTCACATAACGGTTACATGCGATACAGGGATTGGGTGTATGTCCTGCCAGATATTCCTCCACGAAATAATCCATTACACGGCACTTAAACTCTTCCCTGAAATTCATCACATAATAGGGGATGTCCAGTACCTCCGCCACGGCGCGTGCATCCTCCACCGCAGAGAGCCCGCAGCAGCTGCCGCCTTCCTCCTGCCAGATTTGCATGGTGACACCGATCACATCATATCCCTGTTCTTTTAATAAATACGCTGCCACAGAGGAATCCACGCCTCCGGACATGCCTACCACTACCTTTTTTTTCAAAGCCCTTCCTTGCCTTTCTGCTAAATATTCCTTTCCTCCGCCCCACAGTCTCCCGGTCGATTCCTTATTCCAATTTTCTTACAACCTGAAAGAACGGAGTCTCTCTACAATCTCCCTCAGCACTTCTGCCGTTTCATCCATTTCATCCATGGTATTGCACGGTGACACTGTCAGACGTAAGGAGCCGTTTGCCTCCCCTGCACCCAATCCTATAGCTGTAAGTACATGGGACGGTTCCGTAGCTCCGGCCGTACAGGCAGAACCGCTGGAAGCACAAATCCCTTTCATATCCAACATTATCAGAAGGGATTCCCCTTCTATTCCGGGAAAGGACATGTTCAGATGCCCCGGCAGTCTTCCTTCTCCCCCTGCTCCGTTTATCCTGCATCCAGGGATCGTCTCCCTTATTTTCTTTTCCAAATAATCTCTCAGCCTGCTTTCCTCAGCTACCCATTCCCGGCGATTCTCCTGCCATAAGCGGGCCGCCTCAGCCATTCCTGCGATTGCAGGCACATTCTCCGTCCCGGCTCTCCTGCCTCTCTCCTGCATACCGCCGTGTAAGAGGCTCTCCGTTTTCACTCCGTTTCGTACATACAAAAATCCCACGCCCTTGGGCCCCCCTATTTTATGTCCGCTGGCACTGAGCAGGTCTATCCCCAGCTCATCCACCTGTATTTCCAAGGGGCCGTAAGCCTATACGGCATCTGTATGAAACAGTATATTTTCCTCCTTTGCAATGGCTCCGATTTCCTTTATAGGCTGTATGGTACCGATTTCATTGTTGGCAAACATTACACTGATTAATATAGTATCCGACCGGATAGCCCTGCGTACTGCCTCAGTGGACACCCGCCCCTCACCATCCACCTCCAGATAAGTTACTTCATACCCCTGCTTTTCCAGATACTCGCAGGTATGAAGCACTGCATGGTGCTCTATACGCGTGGTAACAATATGCCGGCCCTTTTCACGGTAAGCCTCTGCCACCCCTTTAATAGCCCAGTTATCACTTTCGGTTCCTCCTGAGGTAAAATAGATTTCCTCCATGGATGCCCCTATGGTCTCTGCGATTCTGCGTTTAGCCTCATTTACAGCCTTTTTACCACGGGTTCCCGGTCCGTATAAAGCACTGGCATTACCGAATTCATCCATTAAATAAGGCATCATGACCTCCAACACTTCCGGTGCCGTCTTTGTGGTTGCTGCATTGTCCAAATATATCATGTCTGCCTCCTTTCCGCCATGCATCAATCATACTACATTTCGCTGCTCTGTGCCACCCTTAATCTCCTCTTCCTGTTCTGCTTTCGCGCCTGTCTGCATAAAATACATAGAATAAAATCCGTAAGGGACCATTATGAGCTTTTTTAAAAACCATCCTTTAATTACGGGTACTGCCCTGCTTACCTTCTCCGGTCTGATCAGCCGGGTCATCGGTTTCGTATATCGTATCTATTTATCCAGACTGGTGGGCGCCGAAGGCATGGGCCTTTATCAGATACTGAGTCCCGTTCTGGCGATTGCTTTTTCACTTACCGCTGCCGGCTACCAGACTGCCATCTCCAAACTGATTGCCGAGATGAGCGCCGGAGACCGCAAGGTATCCCACAGTCCTCTGTTTGCGGGTATTTTCATCACTCTTCCCTTATCCTGCATCTGTACTTATATTATCTATACATATTCGGATTTTATTGCATCTTTTTTTCTGCAGGAGCCATCTGTCGCACCGTTGTTAAAAATCCTAAGTCTCTCCATCCCCTTCAGCAGTGTACATTCCTGCATAAACGGCTATTTCTACGGTATAAAAAAAGCAGGCTATCCGGCTGCGGCCCAAATCATCGAACAGTTTACCCGCGTGGGCTGCGTCTTTGTTCTCAGTCAACTTTCCATATCACAGGGCAAGGTGCCGGATGTATCCGTAGCTGTAACCGGTCTGATGATAGGTGAAATCTTCTCCTTTCTGGTGTCAGCCGTCACCTATCTCTATGTCCGCAGACAGGCTCCGGCAGCCAGAGGTGACAGTCTCCCCTTTAAGAGTCTGCTGGCCCTGGCCCTTCCTCTAACGGGAAGCCGCATCGTACTGAATCTTTTAGGTAGCGTGGAAAACGTGGCCCTTCCAGGACAACTGCGTCTCTACGGATATGATAATTCCACAGCTTTAAGCGTCTTTGGTGTATTAAACGGCATGGCCATGCCCTTTATTTTTTTCCCAAATACCCTTACCGGCTCTATTGCTGTGATACTTCTGCCCATGATTTCAGAAAAAAAAGCACTGCAGGATACGGAGGGCCTGCATACTGTTATTTCCAAAACCCTGCGCTACTGTTTTCTCATGGGCGCTTTTTTCCTGATATTTTTTATGTTTTTCGGTAAATTCCTGGGAAACAGTGTATTTCAGGAACCTTTAGCCGGCCACTTTATTACTACCTTAAGTTTCATTTGTCCTTTTCTCTATCTGGACACTCCCTTGTCAGGTATTTTACAGGGTCTTGGCATGACGGGCGGTCTGTTTTTCATCAATGTGTCTGCCATGCTGGTGCAACTGGGCTTTCTCTTTCTCTTTGTTCCCCGGTTCGGAATTACCGGTTATCTCTGGGGACTGCTGGCCGCCCAAATCTGGACCACGGGCCTGTACCTGCTCTGCCTGTACAGGGAACTGAAACGTTCCGGATGTTAAAGTTTCTACACCCGGCCTTAGTCCCGGCCATGAAGCAAAAAACCTCCCGGCACACCGGGAGGCTTCACACACACTGCTAAATTTATTTCAGTACCTTCTTTAATTCATCCATGAAAGTATTAATATCCTTGAATTCCCTGTAAACAGAAGCAAAACGCACGTAAGCAACTGCATCCAGATTCTTCAGCTTATTCATAACCAGCTCACCGATTGCCTGGCTGGGAATCTCTTTTTCTTCCATGTTGAATACTTCATTTTCCACTTCATCCACAATGTTGGTAATCTGCTGTGCACTTACCGGACGCTTGTGGCATGCACGGAGTACACCTGCCTCAATCTTGGAACGGTCATAGGTCTCTCTGTTATTATCCTTTTTGATAATAATCAAAGGAATTGTCTCAATCTTTTCATAAGTGGTAAAACGCTTACCACATTCATCACATACACGACGACGGCGGATGGAATTATTATCTTCTGCCGGTCTGGAATCTATTACTCTTGTATTTTCATGGTTACAAAAGGGACATTTCATATGCGTTCCTCCTACTATATATTGTATATATTATAAGATTTTTAACAATTTATGTCAACCAAAATGATATCAGGTCCAATTTGGCGTATATCTTTATAACAGATTACCAAATCCGGCTCACAATTGAAAAAATTCATAAACTTCTTGTCACATCTCACCATTATCTTACAAATACATCCCTTACATTCATCCAGCTCCAAATCACATACCCTGCCTAATTTTTTGCAGTCCCGGATATTGATTACATCCTTACACTTTAGTTCCGATAAAGTCATACCATTCCACCCGATACCGTTTATTACATTTATATGCAGCAGTGGTATATCCTGCCACATCTTTGTGCATACTACTACATACAAAGTTGAAAGGCAGGAACCAGACATGGCAACAGGTAAGGTTGAGATTTGTGGTGTATCCACTTCCAAGCTCCCTCTTCTCAATGCAGGCGAAAAGGAAGCGCTTTTCAAACAGATAAATTCCGGTGACAGTAAAGCCCGGGAGAAATACATCGAAGGCAATCTCCGACTGGTACTCAGTGTTATCAAACGTTTTTCTTCCAGTAATGAAAATGTAGATGACCTGTTCCAGATAGGATGCATCGGCCTCATTAAAGCAATTGATAATTTTGATGTCACCCTGAATGTTAAGTTTTCCACCTATGCAGTGCCCATGATTATCGGTGAAGTACGGCGCTATCTGCGGGACAACGGCAACTGTATCCGGGTCTCACGCTCCCTAAAAGACACCGCCTACAAAGCTATTTATGCCAGAGAGGCCCTGACCAAAAAATGTCAGAAGGAACCCACTATAGAAGAAATCGCCTTGGAAATCGGCATTCCCAAGGAGGATATCGTTTATGCCATGGATGCCATCCAAAGCCCCATGAGTCTGTACGAACCCATTTACAATGAAGGTGGCGACACCCTGTATGTAATGGATCAAATCAGTGATAAAAAGAACCGTGAAGAAAATTGGGTGGAGCATTTATCCCTTAGCGATGCAATGACCAAATTGAATGCCAGGGAACACGAAATCATTACGCTCCGTTTCTTTGAAGGAAAAACCCAGATGGAAGTATCCCAAATGATATGTATTTCGCAGGCACAGGTATCCCGTCTGGAAAAAAATGTTCTCCGTACAATGAAAAACTATCTGACGTGTTAAACGTCAGATAGTCTTAAATACTTTGTCTAATGTGGTCAGAAGCACACTGACAGAAACCGGTTTGGCAATATGGTCATTCATACCTGCCTGGAATGCATTCTGACGATCATCCTCAAAAGCATTAGCTGTCATGGCTATGATGGGAATACCTGCCTTAACAGGGTCCTCCAGACCTCTGATGCACCGGGTAGCTTCATAACCGTCCATATTAGGCATCTGGATATCCATAAGAATGATGTCATAATAGCCGTTCTCCGCCCCGGCAACCATTTCGACCGCCCGGAGACCGTCTACAGCCTCCTCTACCACGAATCCGCTTTCCTTCAATATTTCTTTGGCAATCTCGCGGTTCAGTTCATTATCCTCTACCAAAAGAATCCTCTTTTCCTGATACTGCCGCATATCACCTTCTGTAATCTGTACCTCTTCCGATTCTGCCTCTGCACGCATAAGTTTGACTCTGATGGTAAATTCTGTACCCTTTCCTAATTCACTGGTCACGGAAATAGTACCTCCTGCCAGTTCGGTAAGAGCCTTGGTTATGGCCAGTCCCAAACCGGTTCCCTGTATATTACTCTGCGTACTGTTTCTTTCTCTTTCAAACATTTCAAAAGCATGCTGACAAAATTCCGGACTCATACCGATACCGGTATCTTTAACCCTGAATTCATAGTCCGCCATGTTTTCATCCTCACAAGGGAACTGAATTACCGTAACGTCCACTCTACCGCCGGATGGCGTATATTTTATCGCATTACTAAGCAGATTATAAACAACTTGGTTGACTCTGAGCCGGTCACAATAGATATTCCAATCCTTTATATCTACAAGGTCCACAGAAAAAGTCAGTCCCTTCTCTTTCATCTGCTCGTCAAATACATCGCAGAGATTTTTCAGCATTTTCCGGACATTATGACTTTCTATCTTCATCGTAGCCTTGCCGCTTTCAATACGGCTCATATCCAGCACATCATTAATCAGACTGAGCAGATAGGCACTGGATGCTTCAATCTTGTCCAGACAATCCGCCACCCTTTCCGGTTCCTGAATGTTTTTCTTTGCGATATTGGTAAAGCCTATAATTGCATTCATAGGTGTCCGGATATCATGGGACATATTGGATAAAAAGATGGTCTTGGTCCTGTTTGCAGCCTCTGCGCGGTACAAAGCATTTCTGGTCACACTTAAAGTTTCTTTCAGACTTAAGCCTGCCATCGCCGCCACATATGCCACGAAACACAATAAGCCCCAGAATGCTCCCTGGGAAGTTCCCGTGAAATAGTATATAACCATATCCACCAGGGTACCGATTGCTGCGCACACCGTACCTACAATGGTTATCTTTAATTTAATATTTAGATTTTTCTTGACGGCCTCACATACCACTACCACACTGACACAAATAACATCAATTGCCATAGTCATATGACACCACAAAAGGTTCTGGCGCAAATCCCTGTAATTCACAAGCTGCATCAGTAAAACAACGGTGGCCACTATCTCAGAAAGATAACATGCTCCATACAAGATGCGGTAAACACCGTTTGCAAACTGTGCTTTGATAAACAGCATAAAGGGCACAAGCACTATCAGCAGCATGGTTAATGTTATGTAAGAAAGCACCAGGGTATTGGACGAAAACAGTAATGGTGAAAAATCCGTATCCGTAATTTTCCATAAGCCTGCGGCAATAGAAAACACTCCCAAAAATGCCATATTATTATCATATACCTTGTTACGCATAAAGCATACCGTAAATACAAGCAGGCTGATACCGATCAGAATTGCCAGGGCGCTGATAACAAGTGTAGCCAGGGAATCCTTTAATACACGCATATAAATAGCAGTTTCGTTTCCTTGCCAAAAAACAGGTGCATTATCACCCACACCGCTATATGCGGGTGTCAGTACTACCTCCACCTTTGCGCCTTTATCACTGCTATAAAGCGGTATAATAGCCCAGCTGCATCCCGTTGTGTTGCCAAAAGCATTGTCCTCTGCAGGATACATACTATACACCTGCTGTCCGCCGATATACACATCCACATAACGGTGGGCGGAATAAAAAGCAAGGGACTCCCCTGTAGGGGCCACATCTGCTATCTGCCAGCTATATACATATCTGACTCCGCCGGGGCTCTCCCCGTCCGTCACCGTTTCACTGTCAATATCATTAATTTCTACACAAACATGGCGGCTTCTTGGATTTTGTTCCTCCAGTCTCCCACAAAGGCTCATATAGCCGATTACAGAAAAAACCAGTACCATGCATACCGCATATGCCCACAGTGTTGCTCTTTTGTACTTACTCATGTGCTATCTCCTCCGCCTGAATAACAGATTACACACTCCGAATGTCATACATCCGATTACCATGCCCACTGTATTGGTCATGATATCATCCAATTGAAATACTCCTCTTCCGGCAGCATATTGCATACTTTCAATAAAAAAACTGATTCCTGCTCCCAAAAGAAAGCTTAAGAATACATTCCGTGCTGCCCCTACCCAGGCTCCGCCAAAACCAAGCGGTATAAACAGCAGTATATTTTCAATGATGTAAGCATTGTTTCTTCTGTTAATACCAAAAGAAGAAAACAACCTCAAATCAATTCCTGTATATCCTACCTCCGACCTGGACAAAAAGGTCATCAGTAAAACAAGAAATCCATAAGCAATAAAAAATGTGGTGGGAAGCACCCTCACCGGAACTTTCCCCTTTTCACGTCTTTTATGATTGATGCCAACTATCACTACCATCAAAACAACAGCAAATACCAAAGTATGGGGAAGGTAACGACCGGCTGCCATCAAATCTTTTATCACATATTTATACATTTTAACTCCATACTGCAGTGCTATTTGCGGCTATCATAGGTATTCCAGTTACGCCCTGCGTTTTCCCATTTATCTTTATGATTAAAAAGTGCATCGTTCATCCATGATATCCCATCCAGAATGCCGTCCTCATCAAAAGTGAAATCCTTCTGCATGATTTCCTCTTTGGCTGTGGTGGCAAAATTGAAAGGTTCCGGCCAGATGTATACACGAAGCAGGGTATCTTCTCCTTCTGTGTGCTTCTCCAGACGATACCTCATCCCTTCATGGGAACCGGTATAATCAGTCTTTTTTAAATACTCTATTGACAATATATCTTCACGTTTTATCATACGTTTCCGTCCTTCTTTTCCTATGTATCTTAAGTATACCTTATTTAGTGTGATTTTGCAAAGCAAACCCTTTTTATAGGACTATTTCCCTAGTACTGCAGACTCATTTCACGCCTTAACTGCTTCATAATCTTTTTTTCCAGGCGGGATATGTATGACTGGGATATTCCCAGATACTCCGCCACCTCCTTCTGTGTCATCTCCTGACGCTCTTCTCCAGCTTCATTTTTGCCCAGACCGAACCGCAAAAAGATAATTGTTTTCTCTCTTTCAGACAGTTTACCCACAGCACTGATTAGTATACGCCGTTCCACTTCATTTTCCATATTTTTATATATGGTATCCTCTTCCGTCCCTAAAATATCGGATAGAAGCAGTTCATTACCGTCCCAATCCACATTTAAGGGTTCATCTATGGAAACCTCGTATCTGGTCTTACTGTTTTTGCGCAGATACATCAGTATTTCATTTTCTATACAACGGGAAGCATAAGTGGCCAGCTTAATCTTTTTATCTGCCTTATATGTATTAATTGATTTAATCAGACCGATGGTACCGATGGATATCAGATCCTCCACACCTACCCCTGTATTATCAAAGCGCTTGGCGATATACACTACCAGACGCAAATTATGCTCTATAAGAATGGCCTTGGCCTCCTGGGCAGCATCCGTGGATAAATCCGCAATCACGCGGTTTTCCTCTTCCGCATCCAGCGGTGGCGGCAACACCTCCGCTCCGCCGATATAATATACTGCTCCGCCCAAATCCTGCACATCACTTCCTGTTTTCCAAACCTTTAATCGCCATTTTTCCGGCAAAATCATTCCAAAATTCATACCCTTCTCCACCTTCTCTAAGACTTCATTCACTGCAACATGCGTGGATTTACCAGCATTTTAATACTATTCTTTTTATTTCCCTGTATCGGTTCGGCAGTGGCCGCAACATAAACATCCCTGCAAATCTGCTCCGACACCTCCGACCGAACTCGTACTTCCTGCAAAAGATAACCCATCAGAAATCCCTGCTTTGTCCCCACCGCCCGATATGGTATCACCCGTCCGGGCGGAAATTCATTTTGAAATAACTCTTTTAACACATCCTCTTCAGCCACCGACACCGGTTTGCCGCTTATAGGCTCCCTTAGGGAATTTCCGGTATCCACCATTCCCTGTACGGTTATCTGCTTTGCACCCTGCTTTAGGATAATCTTACAGAAACAGTTCTTTTCTCTCAGTCGGCAACATATTTTCTCCAGCAGAAGATACAATATACCTCCTGCTCCCAACACCCCCGCCACTGAAGACAAAAGTCCCTGAAGCAAAGGAAGCATCTGCATCAACCACAGATATCCGCCGCAAAATAAAAGGGAAACCAGTAAGAGTTTCTCTCCCAACAGCCCCAAAGCTTTCATCTCCCTTACCCCGAAAGCAATCCACAGCATCCCTGCCGTACTGCCCATTGCAGATAATATGTATCGCAACCACGGATTTCCACCCATGAAAAAGGGCAGGAACACACCCAGACCGCCAATCAATGCGCCTGCTATGATTCTTCCGTTTCTGCCCCTCATACCCAGTATTTTCCTTAACAGTAAAAGCAGATACAGATGCACGGAAAAGCTCATTATGAACATTCTGTCCCAGTAAATCTCAAAATGCATTTCTTCTCCTTTCACTCAATATTTTAAGGTGTAAGGGCCGTGAATAATGTCATAAACTTAGGATATGTGTTCATAATTACATACAGGAATTCGACATATGGCTTTTCCAGCCTGCGTCCCCCGCTTTTCTGCCTTTATGGCATTCCCTGCCGCAAAAAGTCAGGCTCCGGGGAAACGTTACAACACATGTGAACGTCTCCCCGGAGCCCAACATTCCGCTACAGGGCAGTTAACCAAGCAGGGCGCTTATCTGAAATGGTCCTCCAGTAAACTTATAATTTTATTTTTCTTCCAAAAACGCTTTTATGTTCTCTATCACTCTAAGACCGTCTTGGTATCCCACATCATAAATTTCCTGCATTTTTTCAGGATTATTTTCTAATCTTCTGATATTAAGAGCTTCTTTAGGTCGAACAACAAATATCTTTCCTTCTTTTTCTGACTGCGCAATATATTTCATATTCTCGTTGTATGAAACATGTCGATGTTTCAAAATTGCAGAAAACTCCGGTTGCTTTCGGTAAAAGATCGATGAGAGAAACCGCTTTTCCGGCTTTTTTTCGTATCCTTCCGGTCTTGTTAGGATGACCACATTCTTTTCATATCCCATTTTTTGGAATGCTTTGAGCGGAACGCTGTCAGCGCAGCCACCATCAAGATACTCCTTTCCGTCAATCTCAACAACCCTTGAAAAATATGGTAGGGATGCTGATGCACGCAAATAGTCAATTTCTTTGTACATATCTGTAATCAGATGGTATATCGGCGCTCCTGTTTCCACATCGGTACAAACCGCATAGAACTTTGTGGGTGATGCCATAAAGGTTTCATTATCATAAATGTCCAGTTTTTCCGGGAGTTCATGATAGCAAAAGTCCACACCGATAAAGTCACCGGTGGTAAACCAACTGCGTAATCCCATAAATCTTGGATCATTACAGTATTTCTTATAATACCGAATACTTCTGCCTTCTTGTTTGGAAACAAAGGAAGCACCGTGGATTGCACCTGCGGACACACCAATGACTCCGTCAAATTCAATACCATTCTGCAGGAATACATCCAGCACCCCCGCAGTATAGATTCCCCGCGTTCCACCGCCCTCTAATACAAGTCCTGTTTTCATCTGCTAAAAAACTCTCCTTTTTGACTAAAAAAATTTATCGCTGTGCAATTTTTCACTCACACGATAGGTATATATGCCGGGTGCTCGCGCACAGACAAATGCATTCGATCGAAGATACATACAGCGAACGCCTCGACAACAAGCGACGCGAAGCGTTGCCATGTGTCGGCAGGGCGAGTCTGTCGGCAGGGCGAATTCAACCCAGCTCCATCTACCCATATGCTCAATTGGATTCTTGTATGGGTAGATAAAATCTCCGTTCCATGCCTTTTTCAATCAAAAACAGTTATTTTTCTATCCATAGAAGTGTTTTTATTTCACATGAACAGAATCCATTCTCAGTCACGGAATTATGCGTCTGTTGACATGGCGAACGCTCTTGAAAACTGAAATTTTCAAGTGCTTTCAGACTCGCCAGAAGCTTGAAATTTATCGAACAGATTGAATCCATCCAATAATAAAAAGGTGCAGTGGGTAGTATATGTAAAAAAAGTACTTCATAATTGTGATAATTCTACGGTTTTTACCTAGCTTTCCGTTATACATCATAATAATTGGAATTGCTAATACAACAGCCATCTGAATGAATCCATATATTTTATCAAGTGCAAAAAAATAGACTATTGAATACCTTGCTACATAAAAAATCATCAAAAGCATTTGCGTTTAATTTTTGTTTCATAGTTCCTCCAAATTCAATGCCTTACATACTTTCATTCTCGCCGTGAGAATGAAATCCCAAGTGATTTCATTCTTATTTTATTTCTTTATCTTTTACCATTAAAGTAATATACAACGCATATCCACCAGCAATTATTGCTATCACTGCACATTGAATAATTCTGCTTTGAGATGTAATCGCTGCTTCATTACCAAATGCACTTGCCGCATTAAAAAGGCTATGAGTAACAATACAAGGAAGTAAACTCTTTGTCTTGTAAAAAATCATTACAAATGCAAATCCAATAGCAACTGCATATATTATTTGAAGAATATTCGGTAACAATTCTGCACCAGAACCGTTGATACGATTCACAATATGCCCAATTCCGAAAGTCAAACTGGAAACTATAATGGCAGACTTAACACCATCTTTAACCATTGCATTAAATAAAAAACCACGGAATATCATTTCTTCAAGAAAACCAACGCACAACATAGATAACACATACAATAATGTTTCTAATGGCGAAACATTCATAGTAACTCCATGCCACAAATTTACCGTAAGAAGAACAATCAAAGGAATATAAAATAACATCCTCGAAGCAGGTATTTCAGACTTGCAAAGCCCATACTTTTCAGACAATCCATTTCTTTTGACAAAAAGAAATAGTATTACAGAAAGAATGATCAGTATAGGAAATGTTACAATTTTTATAATACCTATATCCGCCGATATATTATCTCCGGTTGATGCAAGTACAACATACGTTATAATCCATGCTACTGCAAACCAAATCTCACTTTTTTCATACAATTTCTTCATCATTTGTCGTAACCTCCATAAAATAGTTTTTTAACTTATGCCTTATATATTGACACTTGAACTTCAAAAATTGAGAATAAATAAAATTCAAACAATCGCGTGCTTTCAACTCTTCACAAAGCTGAAATTTTGTTTTCTGTTTATAATAATATAACACTATTTCCGGCTCAACCATCCTTTAAAAATACCGCCCTGTAATATTGAAATGATTACAAAGAAAATATCTGCCGCTAAAATAAATAGAAATGATGGCAAAAGTATGCGAGTAAACTTTACCCCACAAGTTGCACCCTTATTAACTGCTATTCCCATACGTAAGCAATAGAAGAATGCACCAATACTAAAAAACAAAACCACTACTAACTGCTCTGCAAAAATCGGTAATGCTTCAGTCAATCCGGATGTAATTGTATTCAATATAAACAGCCCTGCATATACTAAAAACATAATTCGCATTACATTGAGCATAACACCTCCGCCAATGCCAACACCTCCGCACCACTGAAAATTACAACGTTTACAAAAATTTTCAAGCACCTGCATTAGTGGTCTGTTCTGACAGCCCTCAATAAATCCTCCATTAGAAACACCATACAAATTTAAGCGGATATTGTTATCTATACAATATTTTTCCATTGCTTTCATAAATGCAAGCATATGAGAAGGCACTCCATCCACATAAAGAGGCATACCAAACACAACGGTATCTGCATCCTTTAGGCTTTGTAATACACGCTCATGGTCTCCTGCATTACGCACCTGCTCTGACACCACTTCTCCCCTAACCAAAAAACGAACAATTCCAAGGAGATAAGAGGACACGCTTAATTTCTTTTTAGGACTACCATTGATAAATACTGTTTTCATAATTCCATCTTCTCCATTTGATTCAAATTTTCTAAATTATGAAATTCAAACTCTTGAAATCCGTAATTTATTGCATTTCTCTCTACCATATAACAGAAAGTTTGTTTCTCATCTTCTGTTATGCAACCATAGACGTATACAACAAGTTTTTTCTTTTTCCCATAACGCAGGGTATGATGCATCTGCTTACCACGATATGTACTAAAAGGAGTGGACACACCAATACTTCTATCCAACACATTTTTTACAGATGGACTATACGATCCGTAATAATTATCTGTTACGATAACCAATTCATCCGTTTTACCAATCATGCGACATACCATTTGCAACGCATCCTTTAGGTAACACTGCGCCGGATGCTTCGTCCAACAACCAAAACATCCCTGACATGGTGCATATCTGCCATCTGCACGAATAACATTTTCACATTTACTCTTAAATAGTGAATCGTAAGATTCATCCAAATCGTAAATTATCGTTTTCATATACTCTCCTTTCAAAACAGAAGCTATCAGTATTTTATATCCATAAATTAAGAATGAGTAAACTTCAAATCTCATTTTCTGTCTCGCCATGCTCAAATTCAAGATTCGTCTCTCAGGTAAAAACACCTACTTACTGAAAGTTTCGCTTATCTTCTAATTGAATGCAATTCCTATTCTTCAATATTTCTATTTATATAAAAAGCATAACTCAGCGAAACAACAATTATAAATACAGTTATTATGTACGACAACAATCTGTTCCCCTCACTAAATATGCTCAAAGCATTAAATGCTGCATGTGTGATAATACATGGAACAAGTGATTTGCTCTTATAGAAAATAATAACCAATATATATCCGATTGCTGTTGCGTAGCAAATTTGCATTAATGTGGAAATTAAACTTGCCCCATTTAACAAATTCACAATATGTCCCATAAAGTTTCATGCTTTTCAAATATCTTTTTCATCTTAGTCTCCTTTCACAGTACAAACTGCCCCTTCAAATATTTTATCAAGTGCCCTTATTACATCTTGCTCATTATAGAGCATTGTATTATTGGCATATAAACTTGCATACCCATGAGAAAAAATAAATAATGTGCTAAAAACTTCCTTTGCCGCCTCCATCGATATGTCCAGTTCATTCTGTAGCATACCAAGCATGGGGAGTAATTCTTCCGTTTCTAACAAATCCAACATACTTATTCCGGAAAACTCATTGGATTGAAACAAAAAACGGAAGAGATTTTTTTCTTCGATGGCAAATTTGATATAGTTTATTCCAATTGCCAACATCGGATTTTCGCTAGTCATCTCCAAATTCATCAGATAAGCCGTATGGTACTCATCCGCTTTTATATACACCGCTTTTTTAATCTCTTCCACAGTTGAAAAATAATACAGTACCGGCTGTGTGGAACAGTTTAGCTTCTCTGAAATACTTCGGGCAGTCACTTTGTCTGTACCTTCCTTTCGCACAATCTCAAAAGCAGTGTCCACTATCATTTCTTTCGTAATTTTCGCTTTAGGTGGCATTGTGTTCTCCTTTTCATAACTCTTGTTATATAACATACATTATATTTCTATGTTTGTCAATAAAAAAATGGAGTATGTGCTATTTTTTCACATACTCCACGAAATAAGCAAAAGTGAAACTTCAAAATTTCTGCTCCATCCGCCATGCCGACAGACTCGCAAGCGATGCTTGCTCGTTGTCGCGGCATTCGCCGTATGCAGATTGGAATTACCACAAGCTAACAAGTTGCTTACAACTACGCAACAAGCTCATCACCACTGTCTCTTTCTTACTATATAGACCGCATATCCGCACATCTCAAAAATTTCAGATTCTTACGCAGTTTTATTAATTGACTTCATAATCTCTACATATACAGCCGCATCCCTGACTTGATAAATCATATCTTCTTTCTCATAGCCAAACCCACGAATAGAACGGATACGGTTTGTTTCAAAATGAACGCTTTCGGAACTTTAAAATTTTATATAAAAAGAGCTCCCCTCCGGAAAGCTCTTTAAATAACACATCACAGTATAAAAATTACTTACGCTGCAGGAAATCAGGAATCTTCAGACTCTTCTCCTCTACGGAACTGCGGATATCTGCAGGCTTACGGATTCCCATACTCTGAATGGGAGGCTTGGGAGTCGTTACAGGAGTAGATGTAGGAGCCGCAGATGTAGGTACTCCGATGTTTAATCCCTTCAGTGAAGTAGGTGTAATATGTGTAACGGGTGGCTTGTATGTAACGCCGCCCATTCTGGAAACAGCCGCAGCACTTGCAGCATCCTCCAGACCTGTTGCAATAACGGTAATGGTACAGCTGTCCGACTGGGTATTATCATACATAGCACCAAAGATAACGGTAACCTCTTCTCCGGTCTGCTCCTGTACATAATCAGCTGCTGCAGATGCATCGTAAAGGGAAATATCACCGGAAACATTGATAATAACATGGGATGCGCCGGAAATAGTGGTCTCCAGAAGGGGACTTTCAATAGCCTTCTTCACAGCATCAAGAGCCTTTTCATCACCCTTGCCTTCACCGATACCGATATGTGCAATACCCTTGTCCTTCATTACGGTCTGTACGTCCGCAAAGTCCAGATTAATGATGGAAGGCACGTTAATCAGGTCAGTAATACCCTGTACTGCCTGCTGAAGTACTTCATCTGCCTTCTTCAGAGCCTCGGGCATGGTAGTACGTCTGTCCACGATTTCAAGTAATTTATCATTAGGAATAATAATCAGTGTATCAACATTTTCCTTGATACGCTCGATACCGCTGAGCGCATTGGCCATTCTTGCCTTTGCTTCAAAACGGAAAGGCTTGGTAACCACGCCAACGGTAAGGATGCCCATATCCTTTGCAATCTTTGCTACAACAGGCGCTGCACCGGTACCGGTACCGCCTCCCATTCCGCAGGTTACGAACACCATGTCCGCACCGTTTAATGCAGAAGAAATCTCTTCAACACTTTCCTCCGCCGCCTTTTCACCGATCTCAGGCTTTGCACCTGCGCCCAGACCCTTGGTGAGCTTCTCTCCGATCTGTAACAGCTTGGGTGCCTTACAAAGCTGCAGTGCCTGCTTGTCTGTATTCACTCCGATAAAATCAACACCGCATATTTTCTCATCAATCATTCTATTCACAGCATTATTACCTGCTCCGCCCACACCGACAACGATGATTTTAGCTGCAGATTCAGCGTCATTACTTCTAATTTCCAGCAAGGTTTTATCCTCCTTTTCCTTCTGTTCTATTTATAAAACCTACCAAAGGGCATACGTTCCACAAATAAACTCCACATATCCTATCATATAATTAATTAGCAAATTAATCAACCTATTTTTTACAATTTTAAAGATTATTGTAGGTGTTTTTTCTATCCGTCAGTCAGGCTTAAATGTATAGCGCTTTTTTTCCGAATTACCTGCATGCATTTGCAGTGTGCCGCTCTTACCTTCCAATTCCTTCAAAAAGTCGGGAAGCACCATGAAATGTTCTTCTATATTAGTACTTTCATGATCAAAGACCACTTTGATTCCACCGAAATAAACTGTAATTTCACCATCCGAATGAAAGAAAATCTTATCGGTTGTAAGCTTGTATTTATTGATTAGCTTGGTAAGATTTAATATTCTTTCAAATATCTCTTCATTTTCTACCGGTAATGGTTTACCCAATACCGCACTGTCAAAACTCATACCTGCTATCTGGGGAATTCCCTCTGTTTTTATGCCTGAACATTCCACCACATAACCATCCTTATCGAAATACATATAGGTATCCATGTATTTCACATAACCGGCAAGGGCTTTTTCATATACCTCAATCTGTATGGCATCCGGTGAAAGAATGGTGACATTCAGTACATCCACAAAGGGAATGTCCGTTACGTCCCTGTTTTTATACCGGAGACTCAGGTAAAGGGAGTTCTCTCCGAAAGGTCCCTTCATTACCATTTCCCTGATTTCATCATCGGTATAATGGTAATTACCTTTTACCTGCACATCCTGCACCCTGTAAGTATTCCACACCCATCCGGCTGCCAGGGCCAGCAAGAGAAGCAGAATCAGTACTGCTGTAATCCATATAATTAAAGTTTTTCCTCTGTTTTTATACACTTACTATCCTCGCTCCTAATTCCTGCAGATCCCTGCAAATATTCTCATAGCCACGATAAATATACTCCGTCCCGTATATTACAGACAATCCGTCGGCCATCAGGGCTGCCACCACCAGTGCCGCTCCGCCCCTGAGCTCCTCCGCCTTTACCTTTGCGCCATGAAGTCTTTCGCATCCGTATATCTCTGCCTTGTGGGCATCTGCAATACGGATGTCCGCCCCCATGCTGCTAAGGGCCGGTACTACCCTGAAACGGTTTTCAAATATCTGCTCTTCCACCACACATTTTTGTCTGTTACGGCAAAGTACTGCAAGCGCCACCGACTGCAAATCCGTGGGAAACCCCGGATATACGCAGGTGGTCAGCCTATTAATGCAGGGACGCTTACCCATACTCTGTACATACAAGCCTTTATCCGACAAATCGCAAAGAGCTCCCATCTGCTCCGCCGCATGAATCACTGCACCCATCTGTAATACGGGTGCATTTTCTAAAAAACATGCACCTCCCGTTCCCGTACAAGCCAGCAAATAAGTTCCTGCCACAATCCTGTCGCTGTCTATACTGAAATCCGCACCATGAAGACTGCTTACCCCATGAATGTGGATTTTGTCTGTTCCTGCGCCTTCTATCCCTGCTCCGCAACAAACCAGATAATCACACAAAGTGCAAATTTCCGGCTCCGCAGCTGCGCCTCTTATCACTGTATCTCCTTTAGCCGTTACAGCAGCCATAATAATATTTTCTGTAACACCCACACTGGGAAATGACAAACATATCTCAGCACCATGCAATCCACGGGTATATCCGCAGACCCCGGTATCCGTCAGCCTGAACCGGGCCCCCATCTGCTCCAATGCAGACAAATGCATATCAATGGGCCTTTTACCGATTACGCAGCCTCCCGGATAATCCAGTATCACTTCACCGCATCTGCCGAGCAGCGCACCCAGCAGAAAAACCGACGAACGCATGCTGCATATTGCTTCACGGGGCATGAGCTTTACACATACTCCGGCGGTATCCACCCTTAATGCCCCGCGCTCCCGGCATACCCGGCATCCCAGACATCTGAGCAGATTCTCCATATGATACACATCTGATATTTTGGGGCAATTTCCGATGCGCGATTCCCCCTCTGTAAGTAACGTAGCCGCCAAAACCGGTAACGCTGCATTCTTAGAACCCTGAATACGCACCTTGCCCTGTAGAGGTATCCCACCCTGCACTTGTATATACTCCATCTGCTACTCCGGAAAATAGATATCAATATAATCTATGAAAGTAGTAACTGTTCGTGCCTGGCATCGTACCCGCAAATACCTAATTCATTTCTCTTTTCACAATTTTTCCTGCCACACCGAATACCAGGCCCATCTCCGCCAGAAGAAATACCACGGAAGAACCGCCGTAACTGATAAAAGGCAGTGAAACACCCGTATTAGGAATGGTATTGGTAACAACAGCTATATTAAGTACTGCCTGGACTGCAATATGTGCCATTACACCCGACACCACAAGGGCGCTGAAATTGTCCCTGGCATTAGAAGCAATACGCATCATTCTCCACAGCAGCATAATAAACAAAATCATCACGGCGCCACCGCCGAATAATCCCAGTTCTTCACAAATAATAGAAAAAATCATATCGTTCTGGGCTTCCGGCACGAAATCCAGCTTCTGGATACTTTCACCCAGTCCCTTACCCCATACGCCGCCGCTACCGATGGCATACAGTCCCTGTACCGTCTGAAAGCCTGTTCCCTGTGAATCCGCCTCCGGATTCAGCCACGCGACAATACGGCCAAATCGGAAGTTGCCGTCGCCGCCGGAACTTACCGCCATTCTAATCACCACGGCCGCAACCGCACCGGCTGATATGACCATGACCGCATAACGCAAAAAAGTAGGACTGGAAATAAAAACCATTACCCAGCCGATTGCCACTACAATAATGGCCGAGCTTAAATTCCTGGTGACAAAAAAGATTTCAGCCGCAAGCGGCAGGGGTACTGCCATCATGCCAAACCAGTATTTCCATTTCTTCACATCCCCCTTTATATTGCTGAGAAGCAACGCACATACCAGTATTACACTGATTTTAGCCACTTCTGCAGGCTGAAGATTAAAGCTTGTGCCCGGTATACCGATCCATCTTCTTGCACCGTGAGATTCTACTCCCAGAGGTGTGAGTACAAGTAAAATAAGCAGTGCTGACACCAGATAACTGATATACGCCACATATCGTAACCATATCTGGGGAATCCTGGACGCTATAACCATACCTACCAGTCCCACAGCTACTGCAACCAGCTGCTTTTTGAAATAAAATGCAGCATCTCCATATGCTTGAAAAGCCTCATAGGAACTGGCTGAATAGATCATTACCATACCGAATACCAGCAAAAATAGCAGCAGGAACAAGAGGCTATAATCAAAAAAGTATTCATTTTTTTCTCTTCTTCGGTTTTTTCCCTTTTGTGTCGCCATAAACACTCCTCCAAAGTCTTTATTGATTATACTCCTGAATCCCCATGTACGGAAGAATATTTTCAAACAGCTGCCTTACCACCGGCGCAGCCACCTGTCCTCCGTAGTACACCCCTTTAGGGTTATTTACGATTGCAATAGCCATCACTTGCGGATTATCTGCGGGTGCAAAGCCTAAAAAAGAAGCAATATATCTGCCGCTTCCTCTGGGCAGGGTCTGACTGGTTGCAGTCTTTCCTCCCACCAGATATCCTTCCACCTTACCGTTTTTACCGGTCCCTTCGCTGACCACCTGTTCCAGAATCCCCCGCAGGGTTTCTGAAGTCTCCTCTGACAAAATCCTTTCTCCCTCACCGTCAGAAAGCACTGTCTCCTGACTGTTCTGGTCCACGGTTTTCACTCCTATATGCGGTGTCACACGCTTTCCGCCGTTTACCAGAGAAGCCGCCGTTGTCAGCATCTGCATGGGAGTAATCTGGAAGGACTGGCCGAAAGCCACTGTTGCCAGCTCCACGTTGCCCATATTGTCCTTTTTATGCATAATGGTTCCGGCTTCTCCGGGTAAATCCACTCCGGTTTTCTTTAAAAGGCCGAATTTTTCGAAATATTCATAGTATCTGTCAATCCCCAGGGACAATCCTACATTTATAAATACCGGGTTACAGGAATTCATGGTCCCCAGCACAAAGTCCTCCGAACCGTGCCCCTGTGTCTTGTGACACCGGATTTTTCTGTCATCCACCACTATATACCCGGGGCAGTAAAATCTGCTGTCACAGGTCACAACACCTGTTTCCAGTCCCGCCGCCGCAGTAATGATTTTAAAAACAGATCCGGGCTCATAAGTATCATTTATACAGCTGTTACGCCACACCCTGTTCAGACATTCCTGCTTCTGCTCAGCAGTCAGCTCCTCACTGCCCGGTTCCTCCGGTAACGCATAGGGATTATTTAAATCATACTCAGGCACATCCACCATGGCCATAATTTCACCATTTTGGGGATTCATCACGATAATCGAAACACTGTCAGCCTGTTTACTTTCCATTACCTGATATGCTATTTGTGTGGCATATGCCTGAATATTAATATCCAGACCGGTATACAACACGCTTCCGCTGACCGGTTCGATGCGCCTCTCGCTGATACCATCCACTTCCAGTCCCTTGGCATCCGTAACGGTAAGGATTTTGCCCGGCTCTCCCTTTAAATAGCTGTCGTATTTTACCTCCAGCCCCAGGATACCCTGATTATCACTTCCCGTAAATCCCAACACCTTACTGGCCAGACTGCCGTAGGGATAATATCTTTTATAGTCCTCATCCACCTTGACCCCGTCCAGCTTAAGTTCACGGATACGGTCACCGGTTTCAATATCTACATTGCTTTTTATCCTCTCCATGGAGGAGTACTTTTCCACTCTTTTGCGGACATATTCCTCTGATAAATCCAGATGTTCGCATAATACCCGGATAACCTCTTCCGGATCGGATATCTGGCTATGTACCACCGAAACGGTACAAACTGATTTATTACCTGCCAGCACCTTACCGTTTCTATCCAGAATCAGTCCTCTGTCGGCTTTAATACTTCTTTCCCGCTCATGTAAATCGGTAGCTCTCTCACTGTAATAGTCTCCTTCACACACCATGATATAAGCCAGGCGGACAAACAATCCCAGAAATGCTCCGAAACACAGCAGATAGAAAATCAACAGATTCCGGCGGTGATATACCTTATTTTGAAACAACATAACAAACTCCGCTTTTGGGTCTTGTTATACTGTATTCCCGCCCATGCGGTGTTATTCACTGATAGGGTCGATACGTCCCGTTATGGGATCCCCTGTATCCGCATCAATAAGTGCTCCCGTATTAGGATCTTTTCTGTGCCCTGTTTCTTCATCAATAGGGAAAGTCATCCAGACAGGCACTGTATTTACTGCTTCTTCCGTATCCGTCTCCTCCGGTTCCTCTTCCAGCTTATCCAGCTCCTCTTCCTCGGGCTTTGTATTATAATGATTGGTATTTTCCAGATTTAATGCTTCAAGTTCCTGTTTCTCCTTTTCCGAAAGCTCTTCCGTCATATAAATATTCAGATAAGGAAGCACTTCCGTTAATACACCGCGTACAATGCGGGTGGCATATTTAGCATCATCCTGTTTGGAGGCATTCGCCCTGTCTACCACCACATAAACAGCTATCTCAGGATTATCGGCCGGTGCGTGACCTATAAAGGAAACCACGTATTCACCGTTGCCTCTGGGAATGGTCTGTGCCGTTCCGGTCTTGCCGCCGATGGCATATCCTGCAGGTCTCGCAGTCCTCCCCGTAATACGGCTGTCATTTTCCTTCATAACAACTGCATTACAATAGGAACGAATCAGTTCGGAGGTATCTTCGGAAATCACCTGCTTTAACAGTCTGGGTTCGATTGTTTTCACTACAGCCCCTTCTGCGTTGGATATTTTGTCCACCATATGCGGCTCATAATAATAGCCGCCGTTAATCAGTGCACAATATCCTGTAAGCACCTGTATCATTGTGGTGTTAAAATTCTGTCCGAAAGTATTGGTAGCCAGATCGGCAGACTTCATGTCTTCTGCCTTATAGATCAAAGTATCCGTTCTGGCTTCACCTGCCAGATCCACATTGGTCTTTAATCCGAAATTAAACAGGGACTGATATTCACTGAAGGTCTCCGCTCCCAAGGCCTGTCCCATTTTCATCAGCGCCACGTTACAGGACCAGGCAATGGCATCCCTTACGGTTACATTACCGTCACCGTACACATTGTGGCATTTGATAGTGTGACCGCCGATTTCCAGATTACCGTTACATACAAAAACCGTATTTTTATTGATTGCACCGCTTTCAAGTGCCGCCGCCGCAGTAAAGGGCTTGGCTGTAGATCCCGGTTCATAGGTCTGGGTAATGCAAAAATTCTTCCATAATGCATGGAGATTGGTATATAACTGCTCTTCAGTCAGTCCGGCCAATACCTCTTCATCTATCACTGTTTTCGTTTTATGTACTTCCGTATAGCCTGCCGCATTTACCACTTCTTCCACCAAATAAGATCCCAGCAGACTGTTTCCGTTACGCGTATCATTCAGGTCAAAGGTGGGATAACTGGCCATTCCGAGGATTCTTCCCGTATCCACCTCCATAACGATACAGCCTACATTTTCTGCACCGTTACCTTTCCGGTAACTGTTCTTGTAAGTATCATTAAATGCCTTTAATTGTCTTTCAATAATGTTTTGGATATTAATGTCAATGGTACTGTGTATGGTATTGCCGTTAACAGCCTCCTTGATAGTCCTGCGTAATGTTTCGTCCTCACTGAGATATCCGTAGGAACGTCCGGGGATACCGTTAAGCACATCGTTATAATACTCTTCCAGACCATAACTGCCCACGTTCTGTGCATTAGCAAAACCGATGACATCCGCAGCCAGAGAACCGTTAGGATATACTCTCTTATATTCCTCTTCGAACCATACACCCTTTATATTACTGTTTTCTTCCCTTTCCAGTTCAAAGCCCAGCTTGTCCTCATAACTAAGCCTCTTTAAGGCAATATAATATGCTGAGTTTGAATTGGTAGTGACATGGTCCCTGATTTTCTGCATATCCAAATCGAAATGCTTATCCAACGCCGCCAAAGTAGGCTCTAAATATTCCTTCTTATCATTCATGACCTTTGCATCAATAATCAGGTTGTACACCTTTTCACTGACAGCCAGATTCATGCCGTTGGCATCTACGATAGCCCCTCTTTTGTAGGGGATAGTGGAAGAATCATACTTTTGCTGGGAATAAATCTGCTTTTGATATTCCGTACCGCTTTCTTTCATGATAAAGAATACTCTGCCCATTAACCAGGCAAAAGCCAGCAGTATTATTCCTAAAAATACCACCAGCTTTTTACGTATTGCACTTCTGACTCTTACCCTTTGTTTTCTCTTTTTCAAACCGTTTCCGCGAACGTTTTCATTATCTTGTTCTCTCAACTAACTCACCGCGCCTTCCTGTCACCTGACGGCTGATATCCTATCTGACACCCCGCATATAATCCTGCTGAACAGGTGTGTAAGTGATAATCTGCCCTTCCTGTGCATAAGTCATACCCAACTCACCAATGGCAATGCGTCTGATTTCTTCCAAATCAATGCTGTTACGGATTCTGCTGTCCATATCATTGTTTGCACTTCTGAGACTGCTGATCTCAGACTCTAAACCTGCCACCACACCAATGGTATTGGTCAATTCTGATCTTAACTGTATATAATTTACCAAAATCAGTGCACATATTGCAAGTGCTGAAAGCATAATCATGGTATGAAAGATACTCATGGTTGCATGACCGGCAGCCGCCTTCTTAGCGGGTGCCTTCTTTGTCTGACGTCCGGGCGCCTCATAGGGCTGCGCCACATTGGTCTTTCTCACCGTATTACCATATACATATGTATCCCGTGCGTAATCTGCTCTATAATTTCTGCTATTCATCTGATTTGTTCTGTTTACTGCCATTTGAACACCTCATACCTTTCACCCTGCCCTGCAGGGTCCCCTTACGGGGTCAACTCAGCCTTTTCAAAGACACGCAGCTTTGCACTCTTTGATCTGCTGTTTATCTCTAGTTCTTCTTTTCCGGGTAATATAGGATTTTTACCCGGCACCCTGCCTTTAGATTTCTGCCCACATACACATACCGGAAACTCCGGAGGGCAGGTACAGGGATTCTGATATTTTTTAAATGCTGTTTTTACGATTCTGTCTTCCAGGGAATGGAATGTAATGGTACATATCCTTCCGCCGGGATTTAATAAATCTATGAAAGTATCCAGAGAGTTTCTAAGGACCTCCAACTCACTGTTACATTCTATACGGATAGCCTGAAAGGTCTGCTTGGAGGGATGACCGTTTTGCCGCATCTTGGCCGGAATGGCTGCTTTAATGATTTCGTTCAGCTCAAAGGTGGTTTCCACCGGCTTTTCCTCTCTGGCTCTCACTATATGCTTGGCTATATTCTTGGCAAATTTATCTTCGCCGTAATCTCTGATGATACGATAAAGTTCCTGCTCGGAATAATGATTTACAATATCTCTGGCGGTAAGTCCCTGACGCCTGTCCATCCTCATATCAAGAGGTGCATCAAAACGGTAGGAAAACCCTCTCTCTTCCGTGTCCAGCTGATAGGAAGACACTCCAAGATCCAGAACGATACCGTCTACTCCCGTAACTCCCTGCTGCAACAATGCCTCTCTCGCATTGCAATAGTTGTTTCTGATGATTGTAACTTTGTCACTGTATTCCTGCAGTCTCAGTGTGGCCGCCTCTATGGCCGCATCATCCTGATCAAACCCGTACAGATGACCATTGTCCAGTCGCTTTACGATTTCCAGGGAATGACCGCCCCCGCCTAAGGTGCCGTCCACATAGATGCCGTCCGGCTTGATATTCAGTTCTGTAATTGTTTCGTTCAACAATACGGAATAATGATTGAATTCCACTGCGGCATCCTTTCTGCAAAGCAACCTGCCATGCTCTGTATTCTCTACGCTTAAATACTCAAGCCCAATTTTTCCAGGGTAAGTGCAATTTCATCCAGGTCTTCCCCTTCACTGACTGCATCCCATCTGTCCTTACTCCAGATTTCCACGCGGTTACCCACACCTACAAGCACCACATCCTTATCGAGTGCCGCTGCTTCCCGAAGCTTGGAAGGAAGAAGGATTCTTCCCTGCTTGTCCAGCTCCACCACTGCTGCACCGGACAAAAAGTAACGTGAAAAATATCTGGATTCCTTACTGGTTAATTGCGGTAAATCAATGAGTTTTTTCTCAAACAGGGACCACTCCTCCTTGGAGTACACAAACAAGCAGCCATCCATACCCTTTGCAACCACGAATTCCTCACCAAGTGCCTCACGGAATTTTGCGGGTATAATCAACCTGCCTTTCGTATCCACTGTATGATTGTATTCACCCATGAACATCACAATCACCACCATTCGAGCGGAGGAAAGAAAAAGGGAATTGATGTATTTTTGCCCCACTTTGTGACACCTAGCCACCACTTTCTCCCACTTTTGAACTCATTTTAATACAAATTTGGGATTTTGACAAGTGCCCTTCATCGTTCCAAACCCTCGGCAAAGCGCAAAAAAAGACCCTGCAGAGACCTGCAGAGTCTTCAAAACCACAATATATTGTGTCTGTACTTTTTGTGCTCGGCACATAGTGTACTTGCGCGATATTTGTAGATTTTTAAAAAATTTTTAAATTTTTTTGATATTTGGGGTTATTATGTGGGATTTTGGGGAGTTTCCTCCACTTTTTCTTCCTTTTGCGTAGGTTTCGCGAAAGGACCGGAGTAAATAAATGCTTCTATTCGACCTTTTTTAATGCCTGTACGCATTACGATTTCCCCTACCACTGCCACCAGGATACATACTATTGCCACCACCTGTGACACGGCAATCCCGGTTCCGGGCAGAAGCAACTGATCGGTCCTCAAAGATTCCACCCAGAATCTCCCCAAGCCATATCCACCCAGATATAGTAAACATATCTCGCCTTCGAACTTTTTATGCTTCCTGTAAATCAGAAGCAATACCAGAAGAAGGGCATTCCACATACTCTCATAGAGAAAAGTAGGATGTACCTGAATATAATTTACGCCTTCCGTAATATGGGCCTTCATTTCATCCGTAATCTCATGGGCACGCACCGCATCAATAGGCAACCTCATGGCAAAGAGTCCGTCACTGTAACCACCGAAAGCTTCCCTGTTCATGAAATTACCCCAGCGGCCCAAAGCCTGCCCCAGTATCAGTCCCAGTACACCGCTGTCCGCCAGGCGTAAGAAATGCACCTTCTTTACCTTGCAATAAATAAAACCCGTCAAAAAGGCTGCTATCACCGCTCCGTAAATAGCCATTCCGCCGTTTCTGGTTTTAAATATGCTAAGGAGGTCATCCTTATACAAATCCCAGGAAAAAATCACATAATAAAGTCTGGCTCCTATGATGCAGAAAATCACCGCATAGATGGCAAAATCCCAGACAATCTCCGGATCATAACCCATCTTACGCGCATCCGCCGCTGCAATATAAATGCCCAGCAGAATACCTATTCCGATAATAAGCCCGTAAAAAGCTATGGGGAAGCCCAAAACCTCAAAATATCTGGGCACATTTTCTAAATATATTCCCAAATGCGGAAATGCTATATCCATTTTATTCATGGAATCAACCTCTCATTACACATTGAAACGGAACAGGATAACATCTCCGTCCTGTACCACATACTCTTTTCCTTCCATTCCTACCAGGCCCTTTTCCCTTGCCGCAGCCAGAGAACCATACTCCAGCAGGTCCTTATAATTCACTACTTCTGCCTTAATAAAGCCTCTTTCAAAATCAGAGTGAATCTTACCTGCTGCCTGGGGAGCCTTGGTGCCGATCTTAATGGTCCATGCACGGGTCTCATCTTCACCGGCAGTCAGATAGGACATGAGTCCCAACAAAGAATAGCTGGCTGCAATCAGTTTTTCCAGACCGGACTGGGCGATACCCAAATCCTCCAGGAACATTGCCTTTTCATCATCCTCCAGCTCAGCAATCTCCTGCTCAATCTGGGCACAGATTACGAATACCTCACTACCCTCCGAAGCAGCAAATTCACGGACCTTTGCAACCATCTCATTGCTTTGTCCGTCATCAGCCAAATCATCCTCCGCTACATTGGCAGCATAAATCACGGGCTTATAGGTCAGCAGATTATATCCACGCAGGATGCTTAATTCATCCTCGTCCTCTACTTCCAGGCTCTTAGCCATCTTACCGTCTTCCAGATGTGCCTTGATGCGGGCCATCAATGCTTC
>JAFXEW010000007.1 GCA_017513625.1 Lachnospiraceae bacterium
AACGAACGGTCATTGGCTTGCCTTCAAGCACTTCATACATAGCCTTGAAGTCTGCCTTCTGGAATTCACCGATTGCCTTTAATGCTTCTTCTCTAGCTTCTACAGAATCAGAAAGAATCATTCTTCTGAACTTAGGTATTCTATCCTCACCGAAGAACATATGCTCTGTACGGCACAGACCGATACCTTCAGCACCCAGCTTAACTGCGTTTGCAGTATCTTCGGGAGTATCAGCATTGGTACGAACCTTCAGAGTTCTGAACTGGTCAGCCCACTTCATGATACGGCCGAAGTTGCCGCCTACGGAAGCTTCAACAGTCTTGATGTCGCCCTTGTAAATCTTACCGGTAGAACCGTCTAAGGAGATGTAATCACCTTCATGGAACTCATATCCGCCTAAGGAGAATACCTTAGCTTCTTCATCGATCTTGATTTCACCACAACCGGATACACAGCAAGTACCCATACCACGTGCAACTACTGCTGCGTGAGAGGTCATACCGCCACGAACGGTCAGGATACCTTCAGCTGCATGCATACCTTCGATATCTTCGGGAGAGGTCTCCAGACGAACCAGGATAACTCTTTCGCCACGACCACCCTTACCTGCTTCCTTAGCTTCATCAGCAGTGAAGTATACCTTACCTGCTGCAGCACCGGGAGATGCGGGAAGTGCGGAACCGATTACTTCGCCTGCCTTCAGTGCATCTGCATCAAAGGTAGGATGTAATAACTGGTCTAAGGACTTAGCTTCGATACGGCAAACTGCCTCTTCGGGAGTGATCTTGCCTTCGTCAACCAGGTCACAAGCAATATTAATAGCTGCAGGAGCAGTTCTCTTACCATTTCTGGTCTGTAAGAAGTAAAGCTTACCTTCTTCAATGGTGAACTCCATATCCTGCATATCACGATAGTGATTCTCTAACTTGTTAGCGATAGCCATGAATTCTGCGTAGCACTCAGGCATATCTTCTTCCAGCTTGGAAATAGGCTGAGGTGTACGAACACCTGCAACTACGTCTTCACCCTGAGCATTAATCAGGTACTCACCGTAGATACCCTTTTCACCGGTGGAAGGATTACGGGTAAATGCAACACCGGTACCGGAGGTTTCACCCTTATTACCAAATACCATGCACTGTACGTTTACAGCGGTACCCCAGTCGCCGGGGATATCGTTCATACGTCTGTAAACGATAGCACGGGGATTGTCCCAAGAACGGAATACTGCCTTAACAGCTCCCATTAACTGCTCCTTGGGATCCTGAGGGAACTCTTCGCCGTTCATAGCTTCTCTGTAAACAGCCTTAAATCTGTTTGCCAGTTCCTTCAAATCATCTGCAGTCAGTTCGGTATCATATACAACACCCTTCTCTTCTTTCATCTCGTCGATGATCTTTTCGAAGAAGCTCTTGGGAACTTCCATAACTACGTCAGAGTACATCTGGATAAAACGACGATAGGAGTCATATGCAAATCTGGGGTTGCCGGTCTTCTTTGCGAAACCTTCAACAGCCACATCGTTCAAACCTAAGTTTAAGATGGTATCCATCATACCGGGCATGGATGCTCTTGCACCGGAACGTACGGAAACCAACAGGGGATCTTCGGTATCACCGAATTTCTTACCCATTAATGCTTCCAAGTCAGCAATGTTTTCAAAAATCTGTGCCTTGATTTCTTCAGAAATCTGCTTGCCCTGTGTATAGTAGTCAGTACAAGCTTCAGTGGTTACAGTAAATCCCTGAGGAATAGGCAGACCTAAATTAGTCATTTCTGCAAGGTTAGCGCCTTTACCACCCAGCAGATTTCTCATATCTGCGTTTCCGTCTTTAAATTTGTAGACCCATTTGTTCATTCTTTTTGTCTCCCTTTTCAATAATTTTACTATGACAAAAACTCTAGCTTCTTTTAGACTGCAACCGTATAATCACAGCCCAGTACACAATATTGTAGCAATCTGTGAAAAGAATATCAAGCCGAATTTTTATTTTTTTTTTAATGCATTTTCTTTTCGTACATTTTTACCAATTTTCCAAAAACTAAACGTTTTTTTTTGATTAATTTTCCGTAATAAAGTATTGTTTTTATTGACGGACCTATCTGAAAACGCCTTAAAATAAGGTGATGCATGCCCTTATGAGGTCTGTACATTCTTTTATGCTTGCATTTTCCACATTTTTCTGTACAATAGTAAGGTAGGCTTTTAGATGCCTTCAATAATATATTATATATAGAACAAATCCGATAGAATTATCGGACTTTATTGCAGTTTTAAACAGAAAGGTTTATGAGATGATTAGTGCAAACAATGTAACCTTACGTATCGGTAAGAAAGCGTTATTTGAAGATGTAAACATTAAGTTTACGGAAGGGAACTGCTATGGTCTGATCGGTGCCAACGGCGCCGGCAAGTCTACTTTTTTAAAAATCCTTTCCGGTAAGTTGGAAACCACTAAAGGCGATGTATCCATTACTCCCGGTCAGAGACTTTCCGTATTGGAGCAGGATCACTTTAAATATGATGATTGTGTGGTTATGGACACTGTTATCATGGGTAACGAGCGTCTGTACCAGATTATGAAGGAAAAGGATGCTATCTATGCCAAAGAAGACTTCACCGACGAGGACGGTATCCGTGCAAGTGAACTGGAGGCTGAATTTGCAGAGATGGATGGCTGGGAGGCTGAATCCAATGCTGCCATGCTGTTAAACGGTCTGGGTATCGACACAGACTACCACTACTCTCTCATGAAGGACCTGGATGGTAATATAAAGGTAAAAGTATTGCTTGCCAAGGCACTGTTCGGTAATCCGGACATCCTGCTTCTGGACGAGCCTACCAACCATTTGGACCTGGATGCCATCGCATGGCTTGAAGAGTTCCTGATTGATTTTGAAAATACCGTTATCGTGGTTTCCCATGACCGTTATTTCCTAAATAAAGTATGTACCCATACTGCCGATATCGACTATGGCAAGATTCAGCTGTATGCAGGTAACTATGACTTTTGGTATGAGTCCAGTCAGCTGCTGATTAAGCAGATGAAGGAAGCTAATAAAAAGAAAGAAGAAAAGATTAAGGAATTACAGGAGTTTATCTCCCGCTTCTCCGCCAATGCTTCCAAGTCCAAGCAGGCTACATCCCGTAAGCGTGCTCTGGAGAAAATCGAACTGGATGAAATCAAACCCTCCAGCCGTAAATATCCCTACATCGATTTCCGTCCTGATCGCGAAATCGGTAATGAGGTACTGACCGTGGAGCATTTGTCCAAGACCATCAATGGCGAAAAGGTGCTTGACGACATCTCCTTCGTAGTAGGCCATGATGATAAGATTGCCTTTGTAGGCAGCAACGAAATTGCCAAGACCACTCTTTTCCAGATATTGGTAGGCGAAATGGAACCCGATGAGGGAAGTTATAAATGGGGTGTTACCACTTCCCAGGCATATTTCCCCAAGGATAATACGGAAGAATTTGATAATGACCTGACCATTGTAGACTGGCTTACCGGCTACTCTCCCGTGAAGGATGTAACCTATGTACGCGGTTTCCTGGGACGTATGCTGTTCGCCGGTGAAGACGGTGTAAAGAAGGTTAAGGTGCTTTCCGGTGGTGAAAAGGTGCGTTGTCTCTTATCCAAGATGATGATCAGCGGTGCCAACTGTCTGATTTTTGACGAGCCCACCAACCATCTGGACATGGAATCCATTACCGCTTTAAACAACGGCTTGATTAAGTTTGGCGGAGTGGCACTGTTTTCCTGTCATGACCATCAGTTTGTACAGACCACTGCTAACCGTATCATGGAGATCTTACCCAACGGCAGTATGATTGATAAGATCACCACTTACGACGAGTATCTGGCAAGTGATGAAATGGCAAGAAAGCGTACGGTATTTACTGCAAATAAAGAAGATGATGAAAACTAAGCTGAAGCCTGCACCATGTGTGCAGGCTTCTTTTATATTCCGCCTCTCCCCCTACAGGGCATTCCCATCCTTCCCCCATGCAGGCCTTCCGGTCCCCTTTGCCCATACTTGCAAGTTCGGGTACTTGAAAAACGTCGTCACTTAGCAAGGTTTTTTCGAGCTTAGTGACGTGACGCTTTTTCACGTAGCGGAAGCGCGCCCGAACTGCAAGGATGCTTGGTGGCAGGGATGGTCTCAGGGCAACATGGAAATACAAACATTTATTCAAGAAATGTGACCAAGCCTGTATTTTTTCTGTGTATATATATGTAAGGCCTTAACACAACAGAAAGGAAATATTATGGAAGATAAAGATATCATCGGTCTATTTTGGAAACGCTCCGAAGATGCAATACATGAGACTGCCAAGAAATATGGGAAGTACTGTCACCTTATTGCATATAACATTTTATATAATGAACAGGATAGTGAAGAATGTGTAAATGATACATATTTTAATGCTTGGGAGAATATACCGCCCCACAATCCTGATAAACTCTCATCTTATTTAGGAAAGATTACCCGTAATCTGGCGCTGAACAGATGGGACTATTATAATGCCGCCAAAAGAGGAAACGGACAGATTCCGATAGTTCTTGAAGAATTGCGGAATTGTATATCCTCATCGGATAATACGGAACAAATTGTTGATGAGCTTCATTTCACCAATATACTTAACCATTTTCTTGCATCTCTTCCCAAACAAAAGAGAATCATTTTTATACGAAGATACTGGTATATGAGTTCTATAAAAGAAATATGTACCGATTTGGGTATGAGTGAAGGTAAAGTAAAAATGCTTCTGATGCGGTTGCGAAATGACTTCCGTGCATATTTAGAAAAGGAAGGGGTACTTATATGAATGAAAAGAGAATTTTGGAATTATTCAATAATATTAATGAGGAATATATAGAAGAAGCAAGACCTCAGAATAGAAAAAAACGCAAGCTAAATGTTTATCCAATTGCTATAGCCGCATGTCTGTGTCTTTTGGCAATTGGTGGATTTGGATTGTCTTATTTTATGCAATCATCGGATGACGAAAAATATTATACTACCAATATAGAAGAAATTTTATCTGTCTACGAGGGCAAGCTTCTCGCTGAGAACATATCTTATGACAGTGCAAATGATACGCAGATTCTGTTGTGTTATACCGGTGATGATTTGCCCCTTAGCAGTGATAGATGGCAAACATTGTCTGTTTCTGCAAGTTATGAAGATTACGATATGACATTGAATTGTGCTTTTAATGGAGAAACTTTTACCGCAAGTGATGAAAAGGTTATAGATACAATTCAATATGGAGATACTACCATACAGATTTATCAGGGTGAAACCACGCCGGAATTTGAGTTAACATATTATGCGGTCTTTGAATACCAGAATGTTTGCTATGAGTTAAAAACCTATTCTAATGACAAAGAACGTATTTATGAAATATTGCAAGCTGTGTTGGGTGTAAATGAAGAGGATGCTGAAAGTAGTTCTAATGGTGAACATGATTTTACTGATGTTTTAGGTTATAGTGACTATCATGTTACGGTAGACCAAAACATGCCCGGGTTTATTATTCAAAAATACTATATTGAAACAGACGGTGTGGAAAAGTGCATTGCGCAGATATTTGGTTATGCAGTCCCGGGGCCGGAAGTATATAGCAGAGATTTGGACGGAGACGGAATAAATGAGTTGATTTGTAATTGCATATATGGTACGGGTGCAAGACGTGTTTATATTTACCGCAATAATGATGGAGTTATAGAAATAGGACGTCTTTCATATGACTTATGGGATAGCACGATGTTTCCCGGTATTACGAATATGGGAGCTTCATATATTGAAGAAAACTATATAGCTGAAACGAACACCTTTGAAATTGCGTATCCCACAGAAACGGCCTATGAAAGCATTATCCTGGAAGACATGACTATGTTTGAATTTGAAGAGTTTGTTGAGGATTTTTAATTTTATAGCACTTGTCAATTGAAGTGCTTTCCATTACCATAGAAAGGGAAAGTTTTCCGTATAATGCTTGGATATAAGGGTACGGTATTTATATGATTGATTCCAGATTTATTGATTTACATGTACATTCTACGAAATCAGATGGCACGTATTCTCCTACGGAGTTGGTGGATTACGCCATGGAAAAGGGGCTCAGTGCGTTTGCTCTGACAGACCATGACTGCGTGGACGGTGTGGAGGAAGCTTTGGCTTATGCAAGTGAATTAGGTGAAGGTGCTCCTGAAGTGATTCCGGGCATTGAGTTATCCACGGAATATCAGGGCAAGGACGTCCATATCGTAGGTCTCTATATTGATATTCATTGTCCCGCCATAGAAACGCATTTAAAAGAATTTGTGCATTCCAGGGAAGTACGCAATGAAAAGATGTGTGAAAGCCTGCGCGGCATCGGAATGGATATTACTTATGAAAAATTAAAGGATACTTTTCCTGATGCAGTGATTACCAGGGCACATTATGCCAGATATATGCTGGAGCATGGCTATATCAAAAGCATGAATGAGGCCTTTGAGCGGTATATCGGGGACCACTCTCCTCACTTCTTTCCCCGTGAAAAAGTGACACCTGTTCAAGCAGTGAAACTGATACTGGATGCAGGTGGCATCCCTGTACTGGCCCATCCGGTGCTGTACCGCATGAGTGATGCACGGCTGGAGGAACTGCTCTCTCTCCTGAAAGATGCCGGTCTCCAAGCTTTGGAAGCCATTTACAGTACCTACTCTCCTTCTGAAGAACGGCAAATGCGCAGACTTGCGGAGAAATATGAGCTGCTTATCAGCGGAGGCTCTGATTTTCACGGCAGCAATAAGCCCGGCCTTGATTTAGCTACAGGGTATGGTAAATTGTATATACCGTACGAAGTTTTGAAAAAGATAAAGGAAGATACCAAAGGAAAGATTGTGTGAAAATAAATTTTTCACCCGCTAATTTGTGCCTGCGGCCCCAAGTTCGCAGGTTATGGAAAGGACGTAATATGAATATGAACAACCTAAAAAAAGCCATATTCAGGAAGTGTATGATACGGGTTATTGTATTTCTTTTTTTAGGAAGCATATTGCTTATGCCGACTGTAGCTGCATGGAAATCCTACACTGCGGAACCGATAGAATTAGCAAGTCTGGATTTTACGGAAGATTTATCCGGTACTTATGTAAAAGGAACCATTGACTTCGTTTATGGCTACTACTACGGGGAAACCCACAATGATTCCGTAGTGGTTCGAGAATATCTCATAGACACGGGGAACGGCTATTTCATGGGGCTCCATGTTCCCAAGAAGGATTATGACAAAATTGACCAGCTAATGCATGCATCCTCTGATTTTGCTCAAGGCAACAGTACTATTGATACTGTTTGGACACACAAATATGACTTCGAAGGTGTCATCTCCCCAATTCCTCCTTACACCCTGGATTTTTACCGGAACTATCGGGATATCAGTGATTTTTCTGCACAGGACAAACAAAGATTTCTCCCGTTTTTTCTAGATACAACCATCAAAAATAAACAGCTTACCGCCCTTGCCGTCTGCGGTACCGCTGCAGGCATATGTTATCTTGCGGCACTGGCCATATTTATCTTCATGTTGCGTGGTTGGAATATCCGCTATATCAGAAAATATATTGAGACTTCTCCTGACCCTCTCACTGCACAGGAAAAAGTGGAAAATTTTCTGCAAAACACTCAGCCCTTTCACGGTGTATATTGTAACGGGGAATTCATCTGCTGGATTTGCGGATGTACGGCAATGTTTGTTGAATCTCGCAGAATTATATGGGCCCATCAGTACGCCATTAATCCCAAATATGCCGGCATACATATAAAAAAGAAAGAAGAATTCTTAGTACTACATTTCCAGGATTTTCATTTTGAAGAGCTGCGCATTAACCTGAAGAAATCACTCCATGTCAGTCAGTTTATTAACAGGTTAAGCGAATGCTGTCCTTGGATAATTGAAGGTTACAGCGATGAATTATTAAATCTCTACAACAAAGACCGCAATGCATTTCTAAATCTGAGATATAATCCCCGGCATGAAGAGCAGGCCAAGAAAGACCCTTTTTACAACTCCGACACTACCAATAGTACCAACGTTTACTAAAAGAGAAAGGCAGTTACGCTGACTAACGTGAAAATATGAACTGCCTATCAACAAATGGTCTGATTCTCTGCGCAAACGCAAACCAGGTCTTGATTTAGCTGTAAGGTATGGTAAACTGTATATACCGTACGAAATCTTGGAAAAGATTGAACAAAATACAAAAGGGAGAGTATTTATATGAACAAACTTAAAAAAGCAATATTTGGAAAGTGTATGAAAAAAATTATAATTAACCTCATTGTAGGAAGTATTTTTCTTGCGATGGGTATACCTGCATGGAAGGCTTATAAAACCGACGCTGTGGACTTTGAAAGTCTGGATTTTTCGAAAAATCTATCCGGTACTTATGTAAAAGGAACTTTGGAATTTGTTTATGACTGTTATTGTGAGGAAACTCAAAACAATAAAGTTTCCAGTCGATATTATATCATCGATGCCGGCGATGAGCATTATATGAGTCTCCATGTTGTAAAAAGCGATTTAGACGAAATAGAAGCGCTGATGCAGGCTTCCTGGGATTATATGGACGGAAAAAGTACTCTGGACACTCTTCTGGAACACAGATATGAATTTGAGGGCGTTATTTCTTCCTTAGCATCCGATACACTAATTTATTATAATCAATATATGGCCGAATGCGGTATTATGCCTACGAAGCAACAGACAACCTTTCTTCCGTACACCTTGGAATTCCAAACTAAGACTTCACGCCTCATATTCTTCTCTGCCTTTGGAATTACAGCCGGGATTTTTTACCTTATAGCACTGATCCGACTGCTTGGCTTGTTTACCGGTTTTTATACCCGCGCCATAAAAAAGTACATCAAAAACTCTACCAACCCGACTGCCACTAAGGAAAAAGTTGAACATTTTCTCCAAAATACTAATTTGCTTCACGATGTATACTGTAATGAAGATTTTATTTGTGGATTTCATGGTTGCTCAGCAATGATTGGCGAGACCCGCAAAATCGTATGGGCATATCAGTTCACTATAAATCACAAATATGCCGGCATCTTTACATACAAAAAGGAGAACTCCTTAATGGTATACTTCCATGACTCTTATTTTGCACATATGGGCTTTGATATCAAAAAAGCTCTGCATGTCAGTCAGCTGATTGGCAGACTGAGCAGATACTGTCCTTGGATGATTGAAGGATACAGCGATGAATTATTGAATATGTACACCAAAGACCGCAATGCATTCCTAAATCTGAGATATAATCCCTGGCATGAAGAGCAGGCCAAGAAAGACCCTTTTTACAACTCCGACACTACCAATAGTACCAACGTTTACTAAAAGAGAAAGGCAGTTACCTTTATGGTAACTGCCTGTTTTAATCCAATCATTTATTTGTCCCGGGCGGGACCACCACACTATAAATATTAAACTCAGCCTTCCACAATCAGGTAACGGCCGTCGCCGATGTCAAATACTTCAGCTGCTTCCAGGATATCCTCCCCTTCGGCACCATCCATATCAATACCTTCTTCGTCAAAAAATTCGATTACTTCGTCTACTGAATCAACAACCACTGCCATACAGTCCTCTAAGAACTCCTCTGCTTCTTCCAAAGTCTCCGCAACTTTCTCGGGAAACAGCTGCAACTGATTATCCAAAAAACATTCCAGTACCGCCTCATCAAATTCATGCATAATGCAGACCTCCTTTAATCTGTTCTCTACGATTTCAATATAATATGATTACCCTATATAGTCAAGTAGATGTATGGGTTTTTCAATAATTGCATCTGCATGGTTTTCTTCCAGTTCCTTGCGGTCCCGGAATCCCCATAAACAACCTACGGTAAATGCACCTGCCCCCTTACCCGTCCGCATATCGGTACAGGTATCACCTACATACAGAATATCTTCCGCAGTCAGGTTCATTTCCTTTAAAATGCAGAACACACCTTCCGGGCTGGGCTTTATTGCCACATTTTCTTTCTGTCCCTGTATCACATCAAAACAGCCGGGACCATATAAGGTCTCAACCACGTGAATGGTCTCCGCATGAGGCTTATTGGAAAGTACCGCCAGACGGATTCCCTTCTCTTTCAGGGCGGCAATAAGCTCTGTTATACCGTCATAGGGCTTTACTCCGTCCATGCAGTGAAGGGCAAAAATATCTTTGTAGCGTGCAAAAGTGTCCTCAAAATGCATAAGCCCGGTATCTCCGCAGGCATGTAAGGCTCTTTTTACCAGATTTGCCGCACCGTCCCCTACAAAGATTTTGTACTGGGATACGGTAAGAGGCCCATACCCCAGAGTCTCCAATGCTTTGTCGCAACTGTATTTTATGCTGGAAATGGAATCGGACAAGGTGCCGTCCAAGTCAAAGATTACTGCTTTTTTCATACCTGTAAATAGCCTTTCATTTCCTGATATAATCTTCCCACAGGAAGCCCCACCACATTATTGTAGTCTCCTTGGATACCGCTTATATACCGGGCACAAAGTCCCTGGATACCGTAGCTTCCGGCCTTGTCCAAAGGGTCCCCTGTTGCCACATATGCCTCTATTTCTTCCTTTGACATGGCGCTGAAAATAACATCTGTTTTTTCATGGAATTGCCTGCACTCTGTCACCCCGTCACAAGCACTGTATTTATATAAGGTCACACCCGTATATACCTGATGCACCCTTCCCTGCAATAACTCCAACATGGCACATGCATCCCTTTCATCTGCAGGCTTACCCAGGATCTTTCCGTCGCAGGCAACAATGGTGTCTGCACCGATGATTAATAAATCTTCCCCGGGGCACTCTGTGCTTTCCTTGGCGATTGTTTTCTTTCCTGCCTCAGATATAAGCATATCCAGTACGGCTCCTGCCTTAGTAGCTGATAATTCCTCGACAATCTCCCACGGCGAGCTGCTCTGTGCATGTTCTTCCACATCGGCTGTGATGATTTCAAAGGACAGTCCTATCTGTGTAAGCAGTTCCTTTCGTCTGGGTGATGCTGATGCTAAAATAATACGTAAATGATTGTGTTTATTCACACTTATATACCTCTTTGTTTCTAAAATAGCTGCGCACCTTTACTCATGTGATGTCCTGGGAATAAAGGTACGGCTGCCGGATTCTTCCGTGGATGCCGCATCCACGGCTGCCTCCATAGCCTCCTGACAAAAAGATTCCTGGGAGTTGTAAGATACGCGGCCTCTTCTGTCCTGCTTTTCATAGGAACCGTCGTTGCAAAGTATGGAAGCTTTTACATTATCTTTTAACTGACATTCCAGGATATGCAGCAGAGTTTCTTTCTGCTTTTTACCTTCTACGGGGAATAGAATTTCCACTCTGCGCTCCAGATTTCTGGGCATCCAGTCAGCACTGCCGCAATAAAGCTCGTTGTGTTCGTCATTCTCGAAGTAAAAGATACGGCTGTGCTCCAGGAAATTACCCACAATGGAACGGACTCTTATATGTTCACTGATACCGGGTATCCCTACCTTAAGACAGCAGATTCCGCGGACAATCAAATCAATTTCTACCCCTGCGGCACTGGCTTCATATAATGCTGCTATGATATCTTTATCACATAAAGAATTCATCTTGGCAATAATGTGGGCCTTTTTACCTTGGCGGGCGTGCTTGGTCTCTCTGCCGATGAGATAAAGGAATTTATTCTTCAGCCAGAGAGGCGCAACGGAAAGTTTATTCCAGAATAAGGGTTCACTGTATCCGGAAAGCATATTAAATACTGCCGTAGCATCTTCACCTATACTCTCTGTACAGGTGAGCAGTCCCACATCCGTATAAAGCTTTGCGGTAGCATCATTGTAATTACCGGTTCCGAGATGGATATATCTGCGGATACCGTCTTCTTCTCTACGCACAACAAGTGTTATTTTACTATGGGTTTTCAGCCCCACCAGCCCGTAAATAACATGGCAGCCTGCTTTTTCCAGCATCTTGGCCCAGACTATATTATTTTCCTCATCAAAACGGGCTTTCAACTCTACCAATACCGTAACCTGTTTACCGTTTTCCGCCGCCTGTGCAAGGGCCGCAATAATAGGCGAATTGCCGCTGACACGGTAAAGGGTCTGCTTAATAGCCAGCACTTCCGGATCTTTAGCCGCCTGACGGATGAAATCCACTACGGGAAGGAAGGTCTGGTAGGGATGATGGAGTAATATATCTCCCTTTCTGATTTCTTCGAAAATATCACAGCCTTCCGGCAATTCAGGCACAGGCTGGGGAGTAAATTTCGGTGCCTTTAAATGGTCAAAGCCTTCGATACCGTACACCTTCATAAGCACGGTAAGATCCAAGGGACCGTCTATTTCATAAATATTCTCCGCATCCAGCTGCAGTTCCTTTTTCAGGATTTTCAGAAGCTTTTTGTTTATACCCGCTTCAACCTCCAGACGGATGGCTTCTCCCCACTGACGTTTTTTTATCTGGTGTTCGATTTCCTTTAATAAATCCTCTGCTTCATCCTCGTCTATGGTAAAGTCTGCATTTCTCATGATACGGTAAGGATGCGCACACTCTATATGATAATTTAAAAAGAGCTTGGGCATGTTACGTTCTATGATTTCTTCCAGCAAAATAATCTTTTTTAAACTGCCGTCACCGGGAATAGGTACCGTACGCGCAAGCACACTGGGCACCTGAACCGTGGCAAATTCCAGTTCTCCGCCATCCTTCTTTTTAAGGAGAGCACCGATATTCAGTGACTTGTTACGGATAAGCGGAAAGGGTCTGGAGGAATCCACAGCCATGGGAGTCAATACGGGATAAACATTTTCCTCAAAATATTTGTCCACATAGGCCGCATCCTGCTCGTTTAAATCCTCATGTGCTGTAATGATTTTCAGACCGTTTGCCTCCAGTTGGGGACGAAGTGCTTTATTATAGGTGGAATACTGCACATCAACCAGTTTGTGTATCTCTTCGGAGAGTTTTTCCAACTGCTCTGAAGGGGTCATTCCAGCAATATCAGGTTTCTCAAAGCCTGCATTTATCATATCCTTCAGAGATGCGATTCTGACCATGAAAAATTCATCCAGATTAGAGGAAGTGATGCTTAAGAATTTCAGTCTCTCGAAAAGAGGGATATTTTTATCCCGTGCTTCCCCCAGTACCCTGTTATCAAATAAAAGCCAGCTCAGCTCTCTGTTTACATAATATTCAGGTGCATAAAATTTCTGTTCTGCCATAGGTTGTCTTCCTTTCCTGTCAGCCTGCTTTAGGGGCTAGAAGTTTTTCTTTTGTTTTAATACCGGCTGTACGCCGAATACTTCCCTGAAGAAATCTGTTCCGGACTCAAAATAGCGGCGCTCCAAAGTAACGTCCTCCATGGTGTCCGTGGTCAGTACCAGGGTGTTTTCCTTCAACACGGACTTCAGTCCTTCCAGCTTTTGCTTGTGACTGCGGTCCAAGCTGTTGGCCAGCCGTAAGATTGCCGTCAGCTTGGCAACCGTCAGATAGCTTCCCTTATCCAACTCCGCACTGCTTCTGTTTACTGTTTTGTTTTCACTTCCCATCTGCCCCCGGTAATCAAAATTACCATGGTTAAAACGCACCACACTGGCTACCGTTTCACGCTCTGCATGGGACAAACCGATCATCTCCGTAGCCATGATGATGTTATAAGAATTCTCACCGATATTCGTCAGACTGATAAACCTGCCGCAGTCCTGCAAAATGGCTGCAATACGCAGAAACAATCTCTCTCTCTTGCCCAGACCGTGAAGCTTTTTCATGCTGTCAAATATGGTGGTGGCAATGTGATCAATGTTTTCACTTCTCTTTCTGCTTCCCATATAACGCTTATTGATGTTGATGGCACAGGCAATGATATCCTGCTCAAAATCATGGACATTTTTAAGAAGCTTATGTTTCTCTGCAAACTCATAAGCAATACCGTCACATAATGTGACACCGGGGAAACGGATGCGCTCCGCTCCCATCATTCCCGCTATCCGCTGGGTCAAAACAGCACTGATATAAACCAGTATGACCTTTTCCTCCGCAATATCCATTTTATCTGCCAACTGAGATGCAGAATGGGTTTTTAAATAGTTTAGCAGTTTTTCCAATCCCGCCGGTGTCACGGAACCATCCGAAGCAATCCCCGCAATGACACCGCTTCCTTTCATTCTGGATGCTTTTACTACCCAGGGAGCCAGATAATCGTCCATCACGATGACATTTTTGATTTCTTTATCTTTCAGGTATATCTTTTTATAAGTAGCCAGCTGGGCCATGGCTATTTCTTCCACCAATGCCTCATACTGGGAGTTTCTGGGGTGCACATAGTTCAGATATTCCTGGATACGCAGCACACCCAGCCGCAGATTCTGTGTGGATACCAACGTGTCATTATCAAATAGGGACACCTGGATACTTCCTCCGCCGATATCCAGTACCGCTGTTTTTTCTTCAATAATCTTTTGAAATGCATCCCCCTTAGATGCTATGGATTTGTAATCCAAAAAACGCTGTTCAGAGTTGCTGAGTACACTGAGCTTAATTCCCGTTCTCTGCTCAATCTGGTCCAGTACGATAGTGGAATTCTCCATCTCGCGGATGGCACTTGTTCCGTATGCCTGATAATCCTCCACCTTATATGCTTTCATAATATCCGCAAATTCCTTCAGGGTGTGGCATAGGTCATCCATTTTGTCCCTGCTGATTTTACCTTTGGCATAGGTATCACTGCCCAGATCCAGACTGTGCTTGATACAATCAATCTCTTTCATCCCTGTCTTGGCAGAAAACTCAAATATCTTCATGGCAGATTCAAAACTGCCGATATCAATTGCCGCAAACGTCTTCATATATCCTTCTCCTTCACCCCTTCTTATGCTATGTTGCAACTATTGCTGTCCCAGCAGATAATCAATAAACTGCTGGGCTGTTCTGCCCGACAATCCGCCATGACTGAGTTCCCACTTATTGGCCTCCAATAACAGCTGTTCTTCCTGCATGTATACTCCCTGCTCTTCAGCCAGTTTGCGTACAATATTCTGGAATTCCTTTTTATTAGGTGCCCCGAAATAAATCGTTACGCCGAAACGGTATACAAGGGACAGTTTTTCCTGCACGGTATCTCCGGTATGCATATCTTCACGTATTTCTTCCTTATCACTGAAGCTCTCACGAATGAGATGACGCCGGTTAGAAGTGGCATATATCAGGATATTACCCGGCTTTTTCTCCAGACCGCCCTCTATCACTGCCTTAAGATATTTGTACTCGGTTTCAAATTCCTCAAAGCTCAAGTCATCCATGTAAATCACAAATTTATAATTACGGTTCTTTATCTGTGCAATCACATCATTTAACTCACGGAACTGGTGCTTGTATACCTCAATAATACGGAGGTCTTTGTCGTAGTATTCATTAGCCATAGCCTTAATACAGGAAGATTTACCTGTTCCCGCATCACCAAAAAGCAGACAGTTATTGGCCTTTTTGCCTGCCACAAAAGCATCGGTATTGTCCCGCAGTTTCTTTTTCTGTAAATCATATCCCACCAAATCATCGAAATGTACATGGGCAATATTCAGAATGGGCACGATATGTACCCCGTTATCATCACGGGTAATGCGGAAGGATTTATGCAAGCCGAATCTACCCACACCGTATTCCCTGTAAAAATCGGTAAGCATGTCCTTCATCTGCTCCGGTGATTCTGCCTTACAAAAACGTTCCGCCAGCTCACATATACGGTTGCAGATACGGGTATTGTAAACCTTACTTTCCATACTGCTGCTCCGGTAATTCTCCGTAAGCTCATACTCCTGAACCCCCAGTACATCCATCATGGGACGGAAATCAAAATCATAGAATTCCTTAAATATAGCAATATCATGCAGAGCGGCATCATTAATGCTGCCTTCTATACTTCCTCTGATCTCACAGCCGCAGCTGTAGCTGTTTTCATTATTTACCAGTAGATTAGCCAGATAGCAGTGCCACAGGTTTCCATGAAATCCGTAGGTACCCGCCAGCTCCACCAGCCGGTGGATGCATTCATAAAAAAGCTTACGTTTCTCATTGGTGCGGCAGGCTATATTGTCATATTGATTCATCAAAAATGACATATCATAAAGGAGCTGTCCGTCCTCAAAATTTCTGTATACAATAAGTTCCTGATCTCTCATAATGTAACCTCTGTTCCATATTATTTTACATTCTCTTTTATCTTTTCATCTTACTCCAAATCCACCTTGATAGCAAGCCCGAAGCATTGTATACTATATATAAATTGAGGATTATAACGGTTTATTTTACCGCAGGTACCGTAACTCTCTCCCCAAATATCCCTAAGGAGTATCTTTTTATGAAAAAAAGACATTTTCCGGTAATCGTTATTACCGTACTTCTCATACTGACCGTCCTGCTCATCGGCATTATTTTACATCTGCAGGGCCGTGTAAAGCCCAATCCTGCCGGTACGGTGGGCAATAGTGCCGGTAATCTATATAACGGCGGACTTTTTTGCGAACATGAAGGAATGGTTTATTTTGCCAATCCCTATGATTATAACACTTTATATGCCATGGATATAACCGGAGATAATATCCGAAAACTCAGAAACGTATCCGTACAAAATCTGTTGGCGGCAGGAGAGCATTTATATTTTTTCCGTGCATCCACGTCAAACACTTCTGACAATGTATTTACCACCGTGGGAGCGCCCACTGCCCTGAACCGTTGCAGACTGGACGGCAGCGACTCCAAGTCCCTGAAAACAGGTATTGTCCTGTCCGCTCAACTGGTGGATAATCATCTGTATATAATGCTGACGGACAATAAGGAAAATATCCTGTACAAAACAGATACAAACGGTTCCCATGAATCAGAACTGACCCACCAATATATCCAGCCTGTTTCTGCTGAAAACGGAGTAATTTACTACAGTGATCCTTTTGAGCATTCCCTAACTGCCCTGGATACCTCCACTGACACAGCCACCCGTGTGTTTTCCGGCAATATCTGGTCTCCTACCAAATACGGAGACTATGTTTATTACATAGATGCGGATAATAATTATTCACTAAACAGATACATTCTTTCCCAAAAGAAAGCAGAGATTTTAACCACGGAACGGGTAGATTTTTACAATGTCGGAAACGGTTACATCTACTATCAGACCTCCGGTAAAGAGCCCTGTCTGAAATTCATGACCACGGAAGGCGGAAGTCCTACCACACTGGCTGTGGGTGCTTTCCGCAATATACATCTTACAAGCACCTATGTCTACTTCAGACAATACGGAGTGGATGATGTGCTGTATCGCAGCTATCCGGGTAGCGGTTCTTATAGTGAATTCAGCGCAGCCAAAGCAGCCGTTAAAGAGTAAAAAGTAAGTATAAGATAATACAGACAATAAATAACAGCCGTTTGTCATTGTTGACAATACGGCTGCATATATTTATAACTATTCTTCAATATGGTCAAGTCCCTGACTCAGTATGGTCACAATGTGACTGTCCGCCGGAGAATAAAAGATAATCTTACCATCTCTTCTGTTTTTAACAAGACCCATTTGCTTTAGAACTCTGAGCTGATGGGAAATGGCTGACTGTGACATGCCCAGTATACTGGCTATATCATAGACACACATTTCCGAACAAAGCAGTACATACAGTATTTTCAAACGGGTAGCATCGCCAAAAACCTTGAAAAAATCCGCCAGCTCCTGCAGTTCCTCTTCCGGAGGCATTTTATCATCCACTTCTCTGACCAGTGCTTCGTCTGCATGAATATATTGATTTCCTTCCATGGATGTCCCTCCTTTCTCTTTCTCCATTGTACCCTATTTCAAGCAGGATGACAAACCTTATTTTACGGCTTTGTTTGGCGAAACAAGGACTTCATACCTTCCGTCATCAAAATCTGGCCATCCGCTGTAACAAAAAGGGCTTCTGAACCGAATTCCTCTGCGAGAACAAGTCCCTTTTCCGTACCAAGTACAAAACAGGCTGTTGACAAAGCATCGCTGAGCCATCCTTCCCTGCTAACTATCGTAACACTTTTCACCCCATTATCTGCAGGATATCCTGTAGCCGGGTCCAATATGTGATGATATACTTTACCATTCCCCATTGCAAAGCGTTCATAATCTCCTGATGTGGCGATATAACACTCTTCCTTTATCTCCAAAAAGCCTAATTGGCCTTTTTTATTGAATGGGTCGGTGATTCCGATGCACCAGGGGCTCTTATCCGGTTTTATGCCATAAACAAGTACGCTGCCTCCAACGGACACAGACGCCCCGGTAATCTCCGGCTTATCACGTAAATATGCGGCTATTTCATCCAGTGCAATTCCCTTTCCTACTGCTCCCGGATCCAGTAAGCAAAACTCCTGCAGGGACAGCGCATTCTCCTGCATTTGAACATTCTGATAACCGCCTGTTTTAAGTGCTTCATCAATGGCTGTTTTCACAGGCGGCTTATAATCCTGTACTTCTTTCGTGGCAGCACTGTCAATATCCCAGAGCTGTACCAGTCTGCCGTGGAAAATATCAAAAGCTCCTTCAGATGCTTCAGATACTTGCATACAATTATTTATCATTTCCTTCATCCGGTCAGACACCCGAAAAGCACTACCGCTGCGACTGTTTATAAGAAAAACCTCTGAACCTTCCACACGTTTTGACAAAAAATCTTTTTCTAATTCATCGCTCAGTCCAAAAATTTCACGTGTTATATTATCATTTTCGCCCTGTATATATAACGTCTGCTGCATCAGGGTCCCCATTACTACATCGGTTCTGTGTTCAGCTTTTGACTGCGGCCCACATCCTGAAAGAAACAAAGTCAATATTACACATATCAGACCTAATGTTTTTTTTGACTTCAATTTACTTCTCCTTTTTGCTATACTGATTACATGAAAAACAATATTTCTGAAACAAACACGAATTACATAAAATCTAAAACTGCCTGTCTGTCATGGCGCATTCTGTTGATGCTGGCTATTATCGCCCTGCTGGCACTGTTTTCCGTCATTATGATCCTATTTCCTTCAGTACACACGGACAGCGAACATGTACTGGCCTCAATTTATCAGGATGGCGAATTGCTGGAGACATATGATTTATCCCTGGTTAGCGAGAAAAGCACTTATACCGTAACAAGCAGATCCGGCCGCCAAAATATTATCGAAATCCGCCCCGGAAGCATCGGAATGCTGCATGCGGATTGTCCGGACCATTTATGCGTGGAGCAAGGATTTCTCTCACATCCCTCCATCCCCATCACATGCCTGCCTAACAGCGTGGTTATAGAATTGCGTTATGGAGATGATACCGTACATGCACCGGATGCCATTACTTATTGATCTGCAGAAAGGAGATACCATGTCAGTCCGTAAGCTCACAACACTGGCGCTGTTTACCACTCTGGCAATTGCAATCTATGCAGTGGAATCGGCACTCCCCACATTGATTCCCATTCCCGGCATTAAGCCCGGACTGGCTAATATCATTACCCTGACCGTCTTGCACCGTCATGGTCGTTCCCAGGCTCTTTGGGTGCTTTTGACCCGTATTTTTCTGTGTAGCATCCTGTTCGGTCAGGCTATGAGTCTGTTGTACAGTTTGGCCGGAGGTCTTTGCTGCCTGCTGATTATGAGTTTAGTCAGTTCTTTCTTGCAGCGCAGATTCCTTTTTATAACAAGTATTATGGGCGCTCTGGCCCATAATGGTGCCCAGCTGGCCGTAGCCTATATCATTACCCGCGTGCCGGGAGTACTGGCCTACCTGCCCTTTCTCATCATCAGCGGAATTATCACAGGCCTTTTCACCGGTCTTTGTGCCGGTCAGCTTATGAAATATCTACCCCGCTCAGAAGCTCAGTAACTGTCCTGCCCAATAACGGATGCCGCAGATTGGGTGCAATCTCACTAAGGGGCTTTAACACAAAATAACGGTTTGCCATATCCACATGGGGTATGATTAATTCCTCATCTTCATATACCAGATCATCGTAAAGCAATATATCCAAATCCAGAGTACGAGGCCCCCAATGGATTTCCCTCCTGCGGTCTGCCTCTTTCTCTATTTCATGCAACCTTGCAAGCAATTCTCCCGGACTCCATAGCGTATCCATTTGAAGAACACCGTTTAAGAAATCATCCTGCTCCACGCCGCCATAAGGCTTGGTGACCAAAAGACCGGATACTTTTCCCATACGCACTTCTTTATCTCCCGAAAGCTTTTCTATAGCACCTGTTATGTATTTCTCTTTGTCACCCATATTAGATCCCAAAGCGATATACACCCTGTGCCATCCCCGATGAATCTTCACTGATACGGACTCAAACGGCAATCCCACGGGTGCGTCAGGCTTACACACCTCCATATCCAGGCTCTGCACCAAAGGAAAACGAAGCAGTATTTCTTCCGCCAATCCTTCGGCCACAGTCTCAATCAGCTTAAAAGTATTATTCTGCATATAATCATGAATAAAATGACATACTTCTCCGTAATTGGTGGACTGTGTCAGGTCATCGGCTTTTCCTGCAGGGCGTGTATTGGTATATAATACTGTATTTACATAAAAATACTGGCCGCGCAGATTCTCTTCTTCATACACACCGTGATGTGCAAATACTTTCAAATTCTCTATTCTGATTTCATCCAAGGGATTTCCGTATGTTTTCATAAACCTGTTTTCCTCCCGGTCTTTCCTGTTTATCCGTTAATCAACCCGTCCCAAAATTTTTTCCGTCATACGGATGGCACGAACATTCTCTTTTATATCATGTACACGCACAAAGCTGTACCCCATCTCCACTGCCATAACCGTAATGGCCAAAGTGCCCTCCAGTCTATCTTCCACGGGAAGTTCCAACGCATTACCTATCACGGACTTCCTGCTACAACCAAGCAGCATGGGCATATCCAAATCCTTCATCACTTCCGGGTGACGGAGCATTTCCAGATTCTGTTCAAAATCCTTTGCAAAACCGATTCCGGGGTCCAGGATAATTCTATCCTTATGGATTCCTGCTTCGTATGCTCTTCTGAGTATCGCCTTAAGGTCCTCAGCCACATCCTTTAAAAAATCGCGATATACCGCTACCTTACGATTATGCATGAGACAACAGGGCAAACCGCTTGCAGCAATTACACCTGCCATATCCGGGTCATATTGAAGCCCCCATATATCGTTTATCATATCCGCTCCCGCCTGAATGCCGGCCAATGCCACCCCTGACTTATACGTATCCAGCGAAACAGGAATATCAAACCGTTGCTTTACGCTTTCGATTACAGGTGTTATTCTATCTATTTCTTCTCCAATGCTAATCATTTTATAGCCCGGTCTGGTGGACTCACCGCCTATATCAAGCAGGTCAACCCCTTCCGTAATCATATCCTGTACCCGATACAGTGCCCGGTCCTTCTCCATCCAATTACCACCATCCGAGAAAGAATCCGGTGTCAAATTTAAAATTCCCATCACATACGTACGACTGCCTATATGAAATTTTTTATTACCGATTCTCATCACTCTATTCATATACTACCTCCGTACCATCTGAATCTAGCATTATCAATATCAAACTAACTGCCACTACTAATATCTCACCTGCAGATTCTTCTTTGTATCAGGCCAATTGCACTCTTCTGCCGCTTTACATGCATAGCATGCCCTGCTCCATTTATCTGCCCTGTAAAGAAGTCCTCTCAGATTCCCTTCTTCCTTCACCTTCTTATCCCGGTGGTGTACTATGGCATCAATAATAACATCTGTTTCTTTTTCATCAAACCCGCAATCTTCAAGTATATCCGATGCCAAACGGGCACTTGCGATTTCGTGTGGCACTCCCTCTGCATACTGCACATACTTTCCTATGTCATGAAGAAGAGCCGCTGCATAAACCAGCTCCTTAGAGATTCCCAGTTCATCTTCCAGATTAATCAGCATGCCGATCCGGGCCACATCCAAAAAATGCTCCATATTATGACAGCAGAAGCATCTGTCCGCTTCTGCTGCTTTATTTGCCTCTAAACAAGCTCTGAACTTTTCATGACCGATAATTGCATCAATCCGTTCCATATGGCCACTCCTCCGGGTACATTCCGCTCTATATCTGCACCCTACTTTGCTTTCACTTCCACAAATTACATCTGTAACATCTGAAAAAAGCGGTTCTGCAGTTCTTTATCCTCTGCAAAAACACCTCTTGTAGCGATACTTACGGTCTTGCTACCCGGCTTTTTCACACCGCGCATGGTCATGCACATATGCTCTGCCTCAAGCACTACCATTGCTCCTTCAGGCATCAGATGCTCCATAATTGCATCTGCTATCTGTCCCGTCATCTGCTCCTGTATCTGCAGACGACGTGCATACACTTCCACACAGCGGGCCAACTTGCTCAGCCCCACCACTTTACCGTTTGGAATATATGCCACATGGGCTTTTCCGTAAAAAGGCATTAAATGGTGCTCGCACATGGAATAGAATACAATGTCCTTTTCCAGAACCATTTCATTATTATCCACGGAAAACACTCTGGACAGGTGCTGGCCGGCATCTGCTTCCATTCCTTCCGTAAGTTCTGTATACATTCTGGCTATTCTGTCCGGTGTATCCTTCAAACCTTCACGACTTACATCCTCACCGATGCCCTCCAGTAAAAGCTTTATACCTTCCTTTATCTTATCCTGATTCACCATTTTATTTTCTGCCTTTCTGCTTTTGCTTCTCTACAATCTCCATGAGCCTGCCCAAATAGGACAAGGAACCGAAGGCAATAATCACATCATCCTTACCTGCCAGTAATCCGCTGATTTCTGCCGCCTCTTCCAGGCTGTCCGCCGCAGTCACCTGCGGGTGTACTTTGGCCACTTCGCCTGCCAGGTCATAGGCTCTCATTCCCCGGGGGCCGGGCGGTGTCACCGTAATGATCTGGTCTGCCAAATGATGGGTCAGAGCAATGATTTTCTCAAACTCCTTATCCTTCAATATCCCCATTATATAGATAATTCTCTTATTTGTAAAATAAAATTCTATGGTTTCTGCCAGTCTTTTTGCTGCATCTTCATTGTGGGCGCCATCTATAATCATCATGGGCTTATCCTGAATCACCATAAACCGTCCCGGCCATTTCGCCTGAAGCAGACCCTTGCGCACTGCTTCCTCCGAAATATGGTAACCTCTATCCTTAAGTGCTTCAGCTGCCTCAATGGCTGTCAAAGCATTATCCGCCTGATATTTGCCGGCCATGGTAATTTCCAGTTTCTTATACTTTTTATAGTTAAAACTCTGCTTACGGATTCCGTTTTTCATACAGGTCAGCATCCCTGTATCCACCCGATAAAGACTGCACGCCTTTTCCTCTGCTGCTTTTACCAGCACCTCATATACTTCATCTTTTTGAGGCGCACAGACAACGGCGCAGCCCGGTTTTATGAT
>JAFXEW010000068.1 GCA_017513625.1 Lachnospiraceae bacterium
AGTACTGGAACCACTCAAGATCGGTACCGGGCTCACAGAAGAACTCCAGCTCCATCTGCTCAAACTCTCTGGTACGGAAAGTAAAGTTTCCGGGAGAAATCTCGTTACGGAAGGACTTACCGATCTGGCCGATACCGAAAGGAATCTTCTTACGGGAAGTTCGCTGTACATTCTTAAAGTTTACAAAGATACCCTGTGCAGTCTCAGGTCTTAAATAAATAGTGCTCTTTGCATCCTCTGTTACACCCTGGAAGGTCTTAAACATCAGGTTAAACTGACGGATATCTGTAAAGTTGTGCTTGCCGCAGGTAGGACAGGGAATATTATGCTCTTCCACAAATTCCTTCATCTGCTCATTAGTCCACGCATCCACGCTTTCATTTAAAGTAATATTATTCTCTGCACAGAAATCCTCAATAAGCTTATCTGCACGGAAACGCTCATGACATTCCTTACAATCCATCAAAGGATCGGAGAAACCGCCCAAATGACCGCTTGCCACCCAGGTCTGGGGATTCATCAGTATCGCACAGTCCACCCCCACATTGTAGGGATTTTCCTGAACAAATTTCTGCCACCATGCTTTCTTAACATTGTTCTTCAGTTCAACACCCAGGTTACCGTAATCCCAGGTATTTGCCAGACCACCGTAAATCTCAGAACCGGGATATACGAAGCCTCTGGCCTTTGCTACCGCAATAATTTTGTCCATTGTCTTTTCCATAACGTATTACCATACCTTTCGTAATATTATTTCATTAAAATATATACAAGCGCTTCCGACTGTGTAGTGTCCACACTTCCGTCAGCGTTTCGCTTCATACCTTCCGTTACATGAGTCACCTTACCGGGACAATATATCATAGCCCTTACATCTGTAATGATAAGTTTGCGGTCACCATCTTTGCGGATATCCGCTCCCGTTAGTATCTTTCCCTCATTATCCGCTGCCTTGGTATTAAAATCATATCCTGCCTTAACCGCTTCAGCTACAGTACCGTAAAACAAAACCGCACCGTTATAATCAGCGTATACAGCCGTATCCGCATATTGAGTGGTAATCTTTACCTTTTTACCGTTTGCAAAAAGCTCCGCAGCCTTAAGAACTACTGCCTCTCCGCCACCGGCCACGGGATGATTCTTGTTATAATCTACAGCCTCACGTGCAGCCATATCTCTCAGCTCATGGACATTGTAATAGGTTTTGTCAAAATCTCCTGTAAGATAAGCTGTTACCGCGCCGTTTTTGCCAATCTTCAATGTATCTTGTTCCACAACTTCAGGAAGCTTAGCTGCTCCGCAGCCTGTAAGGATACAAAGCAAAAATGCACTAATAAGCAATACTGCCGCCTTTTTCGCAATTAACTTCTTATTCATAAAAATCATAAATTCCTCATGCATACAACATACCGCACCGTGTACACGTTCCACTACATTCTTCTTACGTGTAAAACAAAAACAAACCTGCCGTATAAATAATACGACAGGTTATATTATAACCAAAGCTAAGAATATTTTCAACCTAGACTTTTCAGTATTTCGAGACTTTTGAAATCATGTGCCATAAATCGTCTCCTGTACATGTCCGAAACCTCTATAAGTTCCTCCAGCACCTCCGGCACTACCACAAAGGTATATAATTTTTCAATACTGCTCTCACTGATATATTGCAAGGTATAAATTGCAGTATCACTGAGTCTTTTGTCCTGTGGCGGCCCCGGATACTCGCCATTGACCACAATGGATTTGATTTCATAAACAGCACGAATCAGTTCCCTGGGAATGGTCTTTACACAAAGCGCCCGCAGGGACTGGTAAAGCAGCTTCATCATCTCCCGTTCGTCGTTATTTTCCCGGGTATAATAATCTGCAATCTCCGTAAAATACATACCATAATATGCACCTTCATAATCAGCACGCAGTTCTTCAAAATAATTCCGGATATCAGCCTCTGCAATATTGTAGGAGCTCTTTCCTTCATACAATTTAAAATATCCGAAGGAAAAGGGATTGGTAGCCGCAGCCAGACGGTTACCCGGTTTTCTGGCGCCCTTGGCAAAAGCAGATATCTTGCCCCGCTCCCTGGTCAACAGGCAAATACGCCTATCGTATTCCCCGATAGGCGTCTGTTTCAATATGATTCCTGTCACGTTCACAAATTCCTGCATTTGGATATTCTCCCGACTGCACACCGGAGTCCTGCCGGTCCTCCTGCTTTTGTACATAGGCCAGATAATCTGCTATCCTGCCTGTTTTTTCAAACTGCTTCCAGTAATTTGATGTCTGCATAATCGCTTCCCCCTAACCTTTTGTACCTTGGTATTAGGGTCTGCAAATTAACCAAATCTATTCGTCCATGTCTGCATCTTTGGGGTTATATCCAAAATTTTTCAGCAGGAAATCACTGTCCCGCCAATCCTTTTTAACCTTTACCCAAAGTTGCAGATTCACCTGCTGTTCCAGCATTTTTTCAATCTCGAAACGTGCTGCTGAACCGATCTTTTTCAGCATTGCGCCTCCTTTACCGATGATAATACCCTTGTGGGAATCTCTTTCACAGCAGATGGTTGCCTCTATATGACACACCTTACCCTGATCTTTCATCTTTTCGATGCTCACGGCTATTCCGTGAGGAATCTCATCGGACAGGCACCGCAGGGCCTTTTCACGGATCAGTTCCGCAACAATCTGACGCATGGGCTGGTCTGTAATGGTATCTTCATCATAAAAAGCGGGACCGTAAGGCAGATATTTCATTATCTGCCCTACCAGAGTATCCGTATTGTCCCCTTTTAGGGCAGACACGGGTACAATCTCCGCAAAATCCATTTCTTTTCTGTATGTGTCAATAAATCCAAACAGTTCTTCCTTCTTAACAGTATCGGTCTTGTTGATAACCAATATAACCGGCGTCTTTGTCTTTTGCAGCTGTTCAATGATATGTTTTTCTCCTGCGCCGATAAAGTCACTGGGCTCTACCAGCCAGAGAATCACATCCACTTCATTTAAAGTACGCTCTGCCACATTCACCATATAATCCCCCAGTTTATTCTTGGCTTTGTGAATGCCGGGGGTATCCAGAAATACAATCTGTCCTTCTTCAAGTGTCAGCACAGTCTGTATTCTGTTACGTGTAGTCTGGGGCTTATTAGATGTAATCGCTATCTTCTGACCGATTAAACGGTTCATCAAAGTTGATTTTCCTACATTGGGACGTCCGATTAATGTCACAAAACCGGATTTAAACTGTTTCTGATTCATTCTTCGTTTCCTTTGTTTCTTCTAATTTCACTTTTTTAGCTTTTCTTTTCTTAGAGCTCTTTCTGATAATAAATACAACTACCAGAATAATCACAGCCCAGATAATAAGATAAGGGATATTGATAATAAACGCAATCACAAATTCCTGCACACTGATTCCGATATCTGTCAAACTCTCTTTAAATCCTTCTGCAATTCTTTCAAATGCAGTCTTTTCTTCAACTACGGGAGTAAATACCGCCACTTCATCTATATTCATGTATACGGTACTGTAGGATACCTGGTTATCAATGGTACGAAGCTGTGCTTCCATACCTTCTATCTGATATCTTACGCTGGATAATCTGTTTTCGATAGTGATGATATCCTCAATACTCTCTGCCTTTTCAAGGAGCTGGATTAATCTGTCATACTCCGCCTGCAATGCCTTTTTGTGACTGTCAAGGTCCACATATTTCAATGTAACATTCTGTACAGATTCAGACCTTCTTACCACGTTGCCCAGTTCGGAAACGGATGATACGAATATATCCAGCTTATCCTGGGGAATACGTACGGTAATGTCGGCATTACGTTCTGAAGTACGTCCGGAATACTTGCTTCCGTTGTACGCATTGAAATTCTCTATGTAACCGCCCAGGGACTTAATTTCCTGCTGTATGGATGCAACTAAAGCATCATACTCCTTGGTCTCCACAGTCATGTCCACTGTTTTAATCAGCTTCTCATTCATATTCTGCACATTAGCAGAACCGTTCTGAGTCGTACTGCCGGCTTCCATATCAGGAGCCCTGTCTATTACCGCTTCTTCCATGGCACTATCCTGCACGTATCCGCCATCCCAACCTATACTCATATCTTTCATGGCTTCGCCGGTTGCATACATACCGTTCATACTCATGGACTCAGAAGCAGCACTGTCAGCAGCTCCGCAACCTGTAAATGCCATAACAAAACTTAACATTAATGCCATCCATGTCAGCTGTTTCTTCATACTTCTCTTACTCTTCATAATAACCTCCGTTCCGGGCAATGCACGTTCACATGCCCTTCCTCCCATTATATATTCAGAGATATCCGAAAAGCCTCCGGATATCCCTCTACCATATATAACGAAAAATCCTACAAAAGGTTCTCTGTATGCATAAATATTTTTTCCTGTTCTTTAATCTTAGAACTTCCTCCTACCACACAGAGATTTTCATCGTCCATAAAACCACGGATATATGCCGCAAGTCCCCTGATATCCTCTACGGTGGTTCCCAGCACTTCATCTCTCTCCTGCTGCATCATTTCAAATGTTACACCATTCATATAAGCATTCATGGAAAAACGACCCTTGGATACAGGCGTCATGGGTACATCTAAATCGCTGACTGCACCGATGACATACTGTAGCATGGTTCTTTCATCAGCTTCGAAAGAGGCAATGGCATCCGCAGCCTTTTCGAATATTTCGATGGTTTTAACCAGATTGGGGTCACGATAGGATACGAAATATCCTGCTCCTGTACGACTGAAACCGCACATACAACCATATGCACCACCCTTTACTCTTACATTGGTCCAAAGATATTCATAACCAAGCATAACCTTTAATACACGGAGTGCACCTGTATAGGGGAGGCCGTTATTTATGAAATTACCTGCACGGCATACATACTGTACCTGGCCCGATGTCATGAAACCTTCGTTTTTCTTTTGGGGAGTTACCACAAAATGCTCCTTCTTCACGTCACAGGTATACAGTGCCTTTTTTAAATCCCGTACACACGCTTCTAAAACCGGAAGTCGGTCAGATGCACCGATAAAGTCCACCATCAGGTTCTCGGGACGGAAAATCATCTCCGTGAGTTCACGTAACTTCCTTACCAGTTCTTCTTTCTTTTGTTCAAACTCATTTACCAATCCGCAAAGAAGCCTATAAAAATCAATACCTGATAGCTGCTCTGCCAAGCTTTCCGTAATACTGCCGTAAGATATAGCTCTTCCCACTGCTACGGAATGTCCTCCCGAAAGCATCTGCGCCTGAGTTCTGGATTTGGCTTCTGCCAGAATCTCATACAAACGTTTGGTATCTGCAAAATCAGAGGAAAGAATCATCTCCCGGATAAGAGCAAATGACATCTCCATATTCTCATAAAGCACCTTCGTCTTTATCTCAAAGGCAATCTTATAATCTTCCGGCTTCTGATAATTTGCAAAAAGTGTATTATGGACAGACATACCTCCGGTTATCAGATTAACTTCGTTAAAAAAGTCACCATATTTGTAATTCTCCGTATTTAAAAGCCCTAAACAACTCTTTAAAATACCCAGATACGCAAAATGGCTCTCAGGAATATTCCGCAGATTAAACAACAGTCTCATATAACCGATTCCGTTGGTAAAAATATCATGGTACAAAAGCAGACTGTCATCTATATTACGCACATCATTAATAGGTTCCCTTGCCTGCTTACCCAGATCTTCCCTTCCAAGCAAAGGTATTCTTGCAAGGTCCTCTTTGGAATCCTCTGTTTCCTGGAACACACGGAGCGCTTCTTTGACAGCATGAATCTGCTGTATTTCCGCTTCCGTCATTGCTGACTTTTTAGCCAACAATGCTTCTTTTAATTTCTGCTCCCTTTCCTGTGTCAATCCCTTTTTAGGTTTTAAAACCACAGTTGCTTTATGAGTATTATCCACCAGCCATGTCTGCAGTAAATCTTCAAAATAAGACGTTTCTGCCTTTTCCTTTAAAAACGCAAAGGTATCATTTGCTTCCAGATGAATAAAAGGCTTTTCTTCATCATAAAGCCAGCTGTCCATCATCTGGAGGCCGTACATCAATCCCTTGGGATAGGAACCGAAATCAGCCTCCCTGTACTTGAACTCATAGTAATTCAGACCTGCCAGAATTGCTTTTTTATCAAAGCCTTCTTTAATAACTTCCCTCAGAGTCTCTTGAATGATTTCATGGAATCTTTCTTCATCCTTTGCAGAAGCATCCTTTGCTACAATACTGAAATAAGGCTGTTTAATACCGTTTTCATAAATACTGTATACATCCTTACCGATACCGGCATCCACAAGTTTTTCTTTTAACGGAGCTCCGGGCGCGGAACACAGGGCATAATCAATAATCTGGAAAGCCAGATACAATTCCCTGTCCAGACTGTCACTCACACAGTAAGCTTCCGCCAGATAAGTATTCTCCTCTTCGTCATCCTCTTCGCTGATGGGATATTCCTTTTCAATACGGATAGGTGAACTAAATGCAGGTTCTGTTGCAATTTCTGACTGAATTTGAGCAGTTACATAGCCGGAAAGATATTTTTCGTCAATAAACTGCAGTTTTTCTGCCATATCCATATTGCCGTATAAATATATATAGCTGTTTGAAGGATGATAATATCTGCTGTGGAATTCCAAAAACTTCTCATAGGTTAGTTCCGGAATACACTCCGGGTCACCACCGGACTCACACCCGTAAGTAATATTAGGGAAAAGCGCATTCATTATTTCTCTTTCAAATACATCATCCGGCGAAGAAAATGCCCCCTTCATTTCGTTATATACCACACCGTTAATGGTTAATTCATCCTCTTCAGAAAGTTCATAATGCCAGCCTTCCTGTCTGAAAATAGCCTCTTTATCATAAATATTAGGATAAAAAACCGCATCCAGATATACATGCATCAGATTCTGGAAATCCTTGTCATTGCAGCTTGCAACGGGATACATGGTCTTATCCGGATAAGTCATTGCATTTAAAAAAGTATTCATGGAACCCTTTACCAATTCCACAAAAGGGTCCTTTACCGGGAATTCCCTGGAGCCGCAAAGTACGGAATGCTCCAGAATATGAGCAACGCCCGTGGAATCCTCAGGCG
>JAFXEW010000002.1 GCA_017513625.1 Lachnospiraceae bacterium
GATGCAGGTGGTGAACCTGTTAAACTGGGACGACAGGTCCTTAAGCTATTTATGCCGCAGCTACGACCAGCTGTGCAGGGGACAGGACTATGCCGCCGCCCTGCCTGTGATACATATCGGCTTCCTGGACTATTCACCCTTTAAAGGGTCCACGGAATTCTATGCTGACTACCGGCTCATGAACCCTAAAACAGGCCGGATTTATAGTGACAAGTTCAGTTTACGTGTGGTAGACTTAACACAGATAGATAATGCCACTAAAGAGGACAAATTGCACAGGATTGACCACTGGGCACGCCTCTTTAAGGCCACTACATGGGAGGAGATTAAGATGATGGCTGCCGCAAATGAATACCTATCAGAAGCTTCCAGAGCACTGTTTGAAATGAATGCTGACGACATCGCCCGTCAGAAAAGTCTCGCCCGTCAGGACTACATGCGCCTGCAGAATTCTATTGAGAAGAAATTGGCTGAACTGGAGCGGGCTTTGGCAGAAAAGGACGACGCTCTGGCAGAGAAAGACGCTGAAATCGCACGTTTGAAAGCCATGATGACCCAAGGACAGACTGAGTCCTGATTATCCTGCACATGACAGAATCGTGATAAGGCCTAACCGCTTGATCACTTTCTTCACGAATTAGTATGCCCTACATCCAAAACACGTTTGAATGTAGGGCTATAATTTATTACCCAACCATGGTCCCGACCATCTTTTGAATATTAAACCGGCCACATAAACTCTCCTTGTAGTTTATGTGGCCCAAATTAACAAAAATTATAAAGTTATTTAGCCTCTGCCCAGCATAAATGCCTTATGGTTCAGCTCTGCGAACTTAGCAGGCACACAAGCATCAATAGCGCTCTGCCATTTCTCCAGGGGAATGTCAAAGTACTTGGACAATCTGCCCATGAGCACGATATTAACAGCCTTTGAGGAACCTGCTTCATTTGCCAGAGACAAACAATCCATGGCATCTACTGCAATACCCTGCGCCTCCATCTTTTCAATCAGATTTTCAGGATAAGCCATAGCTCCGGTGATAACGGGCATGGGATCAATTTCCTGGGTATTTACCACGATGCGTCCATCGGGGCGCAGATATTCTACATATCTGGCAGCTTCCAGCTTTTCAAAGGAAACAATGAAGTCGGCCTCCCCCTTATCAATAATGGGAGAATATACTTTTTCACCAAATCTTACATAGGTCACTACGCTACCGCCACGCTGGCTCATACCGTGTACCTCGGATACTTTTACGTCATAGCCTTCGGATAAAAGCAGATATCCGAGAAGCTTGCTGGCAAGCAGGGAACCCTGTCCGCCAACACCTACTATCATAATATTCTTTGTCATATCTCTGTACCAACCTTCCTAATTCAATGCGTCTAATCTACACAGCTGCTTGCAGACACCACAGCCCACACAGAGGGTGGCATCCACTACTGCCTTGCCGTCCTTCATACTGATAGCGGGACAGCCCAGTCTCATACAGGACTTACAGCCCACACATTTCTCAGGATCACATTTTAAGGGTGCACTATGCTTTACATATTTCAGCAGTGCACAGGGACGGCGGCTGATGATTACGGAAGGTTCCTCCGCCGCCAATTCTGCCTTGATAACCTGCTCGCAGGCAGCCAGATCATAAGGATCTACTACGGTGACGCGGCTAAAGCCCAGGGCGCGGCACAGTTCTTCCAGATTGATTTTTCCGGCAGGATCACCTTTGATATTGTAACCGGTAGTAGGGTTCTGCTGATGTCCCGTCATACCGGTAATGGAATTATCCAAAATAATTACGGTAGAATTGCTTCCGTTGTATGCAACATTAGCCAGGCCTGTCATGCCGGAGTGCATAAAGGTGGAGTCACCGATTACTGCTACGGTTTTTCCTTCACTTTCCTCGCCAAGTGCCTTATTAAATCCATGCAGAGAGCTGATGGACGCACCCATGCACAAAGTCATCTCCATAGCATTCAAAGGAGCCACTGCACCCAGGGTATAACATCCGATATCTCCCAGTACGGTACATTTCAGTTTGGATAATGTATAGAATAAGCCTCTGTGAGGGCAGCCTGCGCACATAACGGGAGGTCTGCCGGGCATTGCTTCTTCTAAGGATTTCACAGGTGACAATTCCATTCCCAGCTTCTGTGCGATTAAATTCTGGGAGAATTCACCTTCCAGGGGCAGAATGTCCTTGCCGGACACTTCCAGTCCCAAGGCTTTACAATGATTTTCGATAATGGGATCCAGTTCTTCGATAATTACCAGCTTATCCACTGCTGCCGCAAAATCCAGAATCTTCTTCTCAGGCAGAGGATAAGTCATACCCAGCTTCAAAATGCTGACCTTATCACCAAATACTTCCCTTGCATACTGATAACTGGTGGAAGAAGTGATGATACCCAGAGAGGTATCTCCCATCTCTGTCTTATTGATTTCTTCTGTTTCAGCCAGTGCGATAAGCTTACGGGTACGCTCTTCCACGAAAGGATGACGCTTAATGGCATTACCGGGCATCATTACGTATTTAGGAATATTCTTCTCATAGGGCTTTACGGGAGGCTCCATGCGCTCACCGGGTTCTACGATACTCTGGGAATGTGCCACTCGGGTAACCATCCTGACAATGACAGGCGTGTCATATTCTTCTGAGATTTCAAATGCTTTTTTTGCAAATAAATATGCCTCGTTGGAATCAGCGGGCTCTAAAATCGGCACCTTTGCAGCTCTTGCGTGATGACGGGAATCCTGCTCATTCTGGGAAGAATGCATGCCCGGGTCATCTGCCACACAAATCACCATACCACCGTTAACACCTGTATAGGAACAGGTATACAGAGGATCTGCAGCCACGTTCAAACCTACATGCTTCATACCGCAAAAGCTTCTTTTGCCTGCAAGGCATGCGCCGAAGGCCACTTCCATGGCTACCTTTTCATTGGGCGCCCACTCACAATAAATATCATCATATTTTGCAATTTCCTCAGTCACTTCCGTACTGGGGGTACCGGGATAACTGGATACCACGGCACATCCTGCTTCATACAAGCCTCTTGCCAGAGCCTTGTTACCTAACATTAACTGTTTCATATGTTTTTCCTTTCCATTCCTGCACAGGCCTTTAGCACTGCACTTCACGTATGTAACATGAATAGATTAACATGAAAATACTCTTGCGTAAAGCATGTTTTGCAAAAAAAGAGGCCGCCGTCCCCAAGCAGGGGAAACAGCGGGCTTCTTTAAATTTGTCGTATGGTTTGCAGGGTCCTTATGCAGCCTGTGTCTGACCCTTATTAAATAATTCTTTAAACTTAGCAGAAAGCTTGCAAAGCTTGCCGTATAGGTCAAATGTGATTTCAGTGGCAGGAGCCACTTCCATGTAGGAAACCATCATCTTTACCATCATAAAGCTGTCTACAAAAGCACTCTTTAATACCCATGCAATGAGCAGGGCAAGCAGGAATGCGATAAAGGTAGGCGCTTCGATTGCCTTAAAGATGGGCACCAGTACCAGGAAGGGTACCAGGAATGCCGCAAAGCTTAAGCCGATTACAATCACGGCGGTTAATGCAGCATTCTTTAACAGTTTCTTCCAGTTCTGGAAGTAGATTACCACACCGTCAGCTGCACTCTTAAAGGCAGACTGTTCCGGATGGATGAAGGTATAACCCAGGCAGCATTCATCCACATAACCAAGTGCAATCTTTACAAACAACTGCAGGAAGCTTACTACTGCACTGATGCCGGGGATGTTACCAAAGATACGATCCACGGTCTGCAGGCCCTTTTGAAGCTGGGATACTGCACCGCTTACCAGACCGTCTACTACAAAGTATACGTTGGATGTACCAAAGCGCCGGGTCACCAGATCCTTACCGGTTTCAAATACCTTCTCAGGCACCTGTCCGGTAGCCACTGCGGTAGAAACCACTGCAACATGTCCTGCCTTCAACATGTATCCCATGTAGCGTGACACCCATATACATACAACCAGGTCAAAAATAATCCAGAAGTAAAGCAGAAATGCCAGATTAGTCCACACGGCAATCGCCATTGTAATAGCAAAGGTGATTAAGGAAAACAACACCAACGCTCCACCCAGAGCTAACTTTAACCATACGAATTTAATTGTTTTGAAATAAACTTCTTTTGCACCCATTTATAAACCCTCCTAATAAGTATTTTGGTTTTATCTCTTATCCGGTACCTGATGATTCTATTGTAAATGTATACATATTAATTATCAACGCAAAAATATGCACGATACATGGGATATCGTGCATATTCAATGTGCATTTATGTATTTTTATTCATTTTTGGTGTATTTGGGACTTTTTATTCATTTACATAGGCATACATTCAATATCTATATATAATCCTATTCAAAAAGAGGCGTGGAAAAATACCTCTCTGCAGTATCCGGCAATACGGTAACCACGGTCTTACCCGGTCCCAGCTTCTTTGCAAGCTTTATAGCCGCAGCCACATTGGTACCGCTGGATATTCCGCACATAATTCCTTCTTTAGATGCAAGCTCCTGGGCTGTACGGATAGCTTCATCATCTTTGACAATACAAATATCATTATATATTTCAGTATTTAGTATGGCAGGAATCAGTCCGTCACCGATACCCATCTGCAAATGTGTACCAATGGAACCGCCTGACAGAATAGCCGCATGCTCAGGTTCCACTGCCCATATCTCCATATCCGGGTTAACCGCCTTCAGTGCCTCGCCGATTCCGGTAATGGTGCCGCCTGTTCCGATACCGGAGCAGAAACCGTGAATAGGCCCGTTTACCTGTTCAAGGATTTCTATACCGGTCTGTTGTCTCTGAATAGCAGGATTTGCCGGATTTTCAAACTGCTGGGGCACAAATACATTGGGGTCCTCCGCCTGCATCTTAAGTGCCAGCTCCAGACATTCCTCAATACATGCACCGATATTCCCTGCATCATGAACCAGAATAACCTCTGCACCATAATGCTGTACCAGCTTTCTGCGCTCCTCACTTACGGAGTCAGGCATGATAATACGGGTCTTATATCCGCGCACTGCACCTACCAGTGCAAGTCCGATTCCCTGATTACCACTGGTAGGCTCCACAATAATAGTATCCTTACTGATTTTGCCCTGCTTTTCCGCCTCACATATCATATTAAAAGCCGTACGGGTCTTGATGGAGCCTCCTACATTCAGACCTTCGAATTTAACCAAAATGTCCGCGCAGTTCTCTCCTCCCATTTTGTTCAGTTTTATAATGGGTGTGTGTCCCATTGCTTCCAGTATATTATTGTAAACCATGCCTCTATCGTACCTTTCCGTAGAATGTATCTTTCTGATTATAGCAGAAGAGCGTCTCTTTTGCTACTGTTTTTCGAAACTTCCCAGTCGGCTTATGGCAGAATATGCGTATACGGCCGCTCCCACAGGCAGCGCCTGCCTGTCAAACCGCACCTTGGGATGATGAAGGGGGTACACATATCCCTGAGACGAGGAGCCTGCCACCAGGGCCACCATGACAGAAGGGACTCTGTGACTTACATAAGCAAAGTCCTCCGAACCGCTCATTCCGGTATTGCGGCCGTTTCCGCCGTTACTTTGCCGGGCAAAGCTGTCACTTCCAAAGCATTTATCATGTCCGAGTAATTCCTCCAAAGATTTTTTCACTGCTTCGGACAATTCCTTCTCATTTACCAGTGTAGGACACCCGCTGCCAAATTTCACCTCTGCTTTTGCCCTGAATGCTTTTGCAATATCCCCTGTTATATCTATAATTCTCTTATGCAAATAGGAACGTAATTCCTCACCAAAGGCCCGTAGAGTGCCTTCCAGAATCACCTTGTCCGGTATTACATTGGCTACCTCTCCTCCATGGAATGAACCGATGGTCAGTACTGCCGCCTCCGTAGCTCCCATCTCTCTTGCTTTGATTTCCTGCAGCGCTATCAGAATATGGGCTGCCGCAGTCAGAGGATCGATTCCGGTGTTGGGCGATGAACCGTGACAGCCCTTTCCCTGTACTTCTATGGTAAAGTAGTCCGCCGCAGGTGCACTTACTCCCGGTGCAGAGACAATGCATGTGCCTGTGGCAAGGGGCAACCCCGTCAATACATGAATCATAAGTGCCCCGTCCACCTGCGGGTCCTCAAGCACCCCGTCACGTATCATGTCCTTGGCTCCCTCCAACAACTCCTCCGCCGGCTGAAACATCATCTTTACATTGCCGCACAGTTCCTCCCTGTGATTTTGCAGAATCCTCGCAGCTCCAAGCAGCATGGCAGTATGAAAATCGTGTCCGCAGGCATGCATATATCCGTTTTCCGACTTTTCCTTATCATCATTTTCCTCTGCAATGGGAAGAGCATCCATATCCGCCCGCAGCAAAAAAGTGGGGCCGGGGCAACTGCCTTCCAAAAGTGCAGTGATTCCGGCCTTTCCTACCCGTTTCGGGAGATAACCCATTTCTTCCAATTGCTGATAGACATACTCGCAGGTTTCCTTTAATTCAAAACCCACTTCCGGATGTTTATGCAGCCGCATCTGATGCTTTTCCATCTCCTCCTGCAGCTCCATCGCCTCTTCCCGTACAAGCTTTGCCAATTCCACTAATTTCAAATATAAATCCCCTTTAAATAATTTGATTATATCCCGTCAACCTTACGGTATTTTTGTCTACTGCTGTTGGGCATCTCCGGAATAGTCATTTCCACCAAACCCAGTTCCATTGCCGGCAACAGGTAATTATCCCGGAAAGTAGGCCGATGCTTCAACCCCAGCAGTTCCATTAATTCCCTGGTACTGTAGGTACCTTCTCCCATATGCTCCAAGAGCCGCCCAATCTTTTCATTAGGCAATGTGCTTTTCACACTTCCTCCATAGGCTTGCACATCGGAGCCAAAATCGTCTGCCATCTCTCCCACTTTCTGCATAAAATATAGCAGGAACGGACCGCACTCTCCGTACATATCACTTTGTTCCATGGCTTTTATGAAACCGTCTCCCATGACTTTTTCTGAAATGTGCGGCATTTGCTTTAATTGTTCCAGATAAATACACGCTTTCTCCAATGCATAACATGTGTTATTTTCTTCAAATGGCTGAATCATTATATATTGATATAGAATCATCCCCGCTTTTATCAGCGGATGTGCGCCTGTCCGATGCAGCCATTGTTCCAATTCCTCCATCAGGTCCGGTACAAACTGTGGCATGGGCGCCCTGCACAATAAATGCTCCCCTGCAAATACACCCGCACCTTTATCACGATAAGGCGGCATCTGTGTTGCTGACACCAATATGCCTCCTTCTGATACAGGAATTTCTCCCCGTATTCTTCCCAGTTTCACTGCAGTATCCACCGCCGCGCACAACATATCATCTGTTATTTTATATTCAGGTATATGTCCTTTCCAATTCATTCCGTTTCCTCTTTCCGTATCACTGCTTTTATTTTGCCCGCTTCAGTTCTTTTTATACAGCAAAGCTCTGTACCACTTGTACATTATACCGTACAAGCCGTAAAACAACAAGCACTCCGGATAAATCTCCGGAGTGCTGTAAGAAAAAAACTTTTATACAAATACAGAACACTAAAATCCCATAATCTGCACCGCTAATACAGCCAGAGCCGCTCCCACCGCCACCGTAAGGAGTCCTTTCCCTTTATACGCCAAAAGCACTGCCACTGCACATCCCGCACATGCTCCCGCCAAAGAACCCGTACTGCCGAACACCGCAGGAAAAGTCATCGCTGCCAGCACCACATAAGGCACATAATATAAAAAGGATTGTACAAATCTGTTGGTTATCTTTTTTCTGAATATTACCATGGGTAATGTCCTGATCAGGTAAGTGGTAAATGCCATTACAAAGATTGCAAGCAATAAATATCCTGTTTTCATGCGTGCACCTCCTGTTCCTGTGCTGCCGGCGTATCTTCTGCTGCAGAAACACTTTCTTCGTCTTCTATGGGGCGGAGCCATGCCGCCAACGCGCTAATAACAACCGTTATTATAATAATTGACCAGCCGCCTGATATCTCCTTTAATACAGGCATGTATGCAAAGGCATATGATGCAGCCACTGCCGCCAACACTGCAAAGAGTACATTCCTGTGCTCCCTTGCCGGAGGTACGATAATTGCAATAAACATACCGTACAAGGCGATACCCATGGCATCCTGCAGTATAGCCGGCATTACTGACGTAGCCACCGCTCCTACCAGCGTACCGCCTGTCCACCCCAGCACAGGCATAAGAATCAGTCCTGCCATATACACTGCCGTCAGTTCACCTTTATGTTGCATGGACACCGCAAAAATCTCATCCGTAATGCCATAAGATACCGCCAGACGCTGACCGGTAGTCATCCTGCTCTCAACCTTTTGTGATACGGACAGAGACATCAGAAAATAACGCATATTAATAATAAGTTGTGTAAAAGCCAGTTCAATCATGGAACCGCCCGCCACAATGATACCGACGCCGGCAAACTGTCCCGCACTGGTTACATTGCTGAGTGAAGTCAACACCGCTGCCCACACGGGCATGCCTGAAAGCACCGCCGTGATACCGAATGCCATGGATACGGAAAAATATCCCAGACAAATAGGCATACCATCCTGTATGCCCTGCAAAAACTTCTTCTTTTTCATAAAATTCACGATTACCTTTCCAAAATAGGCCGTTCAGGCCGCTAAAATTCTATCACAATGCCTACTTATTGTCAAAACATGTACAGTTTTAACAAACAAGAGCCTATTTTAGCTTAAAATTTCTATTTCCCTGTAATGCAAAAGAAAATTGTAATTCTGCGTCATTTGTGCTACATTTACTTTGGTACTCTATTTAATGCCAAATTTATTCCATAATGGAAGGGGACACATCAATGAAAAAAGTTTATGAAGGTAAAACCAAAGACGTATACAGCCTTGACAACGGCAATGTAATGCTGAAGTTCAAAGACGACTGCACCGGCAAGGACGGCGTATTTGATCCCGGCGAGAATTCCGTTGGTCTGACCATCGAAGGTATCGGTAAGGCAAATCTTGAGACCTCCGTGCATTACTTTGAATTATTAAAGGAAGCAGGAATCAAGACTCACTACGTAAGTGCAAATGTAGAAGATACAACCATGGAAGTTCTTCCCGCAACCGTATTCGGTCACGGCTTAGAGGTTATCTGTCGTCTGGTTGCTACCGGAAGTTTCATCCGCAGATACGGTGAGTATATTCAGGACGGAACCGTTCTGGAAGGCGGATATGTAGAATGTACTTTTAAGAATGATGCTTTAGGTGATCCCCTTGTAACCGGTGAAGGTCTGGCTGCTCTGGGCATCATGACTCCTGCCATGTTTGAAAGCATGAAGGAGCAGACCTTAAAGATTACCAAGATTGTTGCTGACGATTTAAAGACTCTCGGTCTTGATTTGTGGGATATTAAGTTTGAGTTTGGTTACAACAACAACGAAGTTATCCTGATTGACGAAATCGCATCCGGTAACATGAGAGTATACAAGGATGGCAAGATTGTTGATCCCGTTGAATTAACCAAAATCATTTTAAACAGATAATAAGAAGGTAGCATAATAATGGAAAGAAAAGTCGGAACTATATCAAGAGGAATTCGTTGTCCCATCATCAGAGAAGGTGATAATCTGGTAGATATGACCGTAACCAGTGTTATGGAAGCAGCCCAGAGCGAAGGTTTCTCTTTAAGGGACAGAGATGTTATTGCATTAACAGAATCCATCGTGGCAAGAGCACAGGGTAATTATGCTTCCGTGCAGAATATTGCCGACGATGTTAAGGCAAAAACCGGCGGAAAGACCGTGGGGGTTATCTTCCCCATCCTTTCCCGTAACCGTTTTGCCATCTGCTTAAAAGGTATTGCCATGGGTGCAGAAAAGGTTGTGCTGATGCTGAGCTACCCCAGTGATGAGGTAGGAAATGCACTGCTTACCTACGACCAGCTGGATGAGGCTGAGATCAATCCCTACAGCGATGTACTGACTCTGGCTAAATACCGTGAGCTTTTCGGTGAAAACAAGCATGAGTTTACCGGTGTGGATTATGTTGATTACTATGCAAATATTATTAAGGATGCCGGCGCTGAGGTAGAAATCATTTTTGCAAATCAGCCCAAGACCATTCTGAATTATACTGATGCAGTCATTACCTGCGATATTCATACCCGTGCAAGAACCAAACGTCTGTTAACAGCAGCCGGCGCACGCGTGGTACTTGGTCTGGATGACATTCTTACCGCTTCCGTTAACGGCAGTGGTTACAATACCAAGTTTGGTCTCTTAGGCTCTAATAAGTCTACCGAAGACCAGATTAAGCTTTTCCCCAGAGAATGTCAGGATCTGGTAGACAGTATCCAGTCCAAGATTCTGGAGCTTACAGACAAGCATGTGGAAGTTATGGTGTACGGAGACGGTGCATTCAAGGATCCCCAGGGTAAGATTTGGGAACTTGCCGACCCCGTTGTATCTCCCGCATTTACTTCCGGCCTGGTAGGTACACCCAACGAATTAAAGTTAAAATATCTTGCAGATAATGATTTCAAAGATTTAAAGGGCGCTGAGCTGAAGGAAGCGATTTCCAAGAGTATCAAGGAAAAATCCTCCAATCTGGTAGGTAACATGGCCTCTCAGGGTACTACCCCCAGACAGTTAACTGACTTAATCGGTTCCCTTTGTGACCTTACCAGTGGTTCCGGTGACAAGGGTACTCCTGTTATTCTGATTCAGGGTTACTTTGATAACTTCACCGATTAATCCGCATTACATTATAATTAAACGGGTGACTCCTTTAAGGAGCCACCCGTTTTTTAATTCAGGCCGTCTATAAATTCCTGCATTATTTCAGCTGCCATCTCCGGAGAGCGGTACACAAAATACGGATCTCCCCGCACCACGGTCATCATCTGAATGTCTGTGTTAGTACATAAATCCTCATGTAGCTTTCTCCAATCAGAACCCACATATAATTTGCCTTCGTAGCTGTAATTACTGAGCAGCTGTAATACAGGCATATTTTCCGCATACTTCTTCCCTGACAGCAGCAGGTGACTGTCGTACTCCATTGCCATCTCTTCTGCGGTATTCCTGCCGGAAGTTCTGCTGATAAACATTTCTTTTAGTACATCCTTGCTGTCCTTAGATGTTTTAAATATCGGAGCATATATTTCCCATTGTATTCCGCTAAAGCCCGTTATCTGCAAACACTTTTGTCCCCAATACTGAACCAGCCCCTGTTTTTTAAGTATCCGGCGATACTCCTCAGGCGTCCTTCCCGTAGCCGCAAGCATCTCATCCGGCTGAGCCGCCACAGACGCATCCAAACCGATAATCGCCTCCACCTCTTCCGGGTATTTCTCCGCATAAAGCTGTGTATACAGGCCGGACAACTGATGCCCTGCCAATATATAGGGGCTCTCTTCCCCTAAAGCCTTCAGCGCATCATGGATTTCAGACACCAGATTCTCCGCAGTCCGCTCTTTATCCGTATCATCACTGAATCCGCAGCCGGGATAATCCAATATAATCACTCTATTATAAACAGCCAGTTCATCCGCCAGGGTACGCAGTGTGATGGTAGGACAGGGATTGTAAAAACCGCGCAAAAGCACCACTGTGTGCTCTCCTTCTCCTGCTACATAGGCTGCTATCCGTACACCGTCCACTTCTGCATAGGTAATATTTTCCCGGGCATATGCCTCTACTTTTTCCTCCATAGCCGCACTTTTCCGATGGGCAGATATGCAAGTGCCGATTACAAATACCAGCACCAGGACGAGAATCACCCTTAACAATTTTTTTGCATCCCTCCATAATACTTTACGAAGTTCTGTCTGCTTCATCCAAAGTTCTGCAGCCCACACATAAAATTGGTGTAAAAAAAATGCTGTAATCACGGTACAAACCGCTATCACCAATACCAGCAACGGTACACTTTTAATATAAAACTGCCCGGGCAGATTTTCTTTATATCCGAATATCTGCAAAAACAACCCATGTACCAAATATATCTCCAGCGTCAGAGCACCCAAAAATCCTAACACCTTATTCCCTATTCTGACCTTCATACCCAGCAAAAGCACAAGCCATACAAAGCCCCATGCCGCCAGCATCTGACTGATCAGAATCGCCCAACGGACCACACTATAAATCGCCGCACTTCCGTACAATCCTTCCGTTTTAAGAACATACTCAGACAGAACGAAAAAGCCTGCCGTGGATACTGCCGCCGCAACCAGCCATGCTACATAATGCTTTTTGACCGCAGTTACACTCTTTTCCTCATGTCGGGCAAATATAAGGCCCACCACAAAGAGAATCACGGAATTATACCACCAGTTACCATACATCCACCAGTCACAATGTATGATATAGAGCACAACTGCCAAGCCTATCCACGATATGGCCGCAGACTCTTTCTTACAGAATCTGAAAGCCAAATAAAATAGCAGATACAATAACAATAGCGCATAAATAAACCATGCATATCCGTTACTCATCAATGGTCCCGTTATATGAAAGGGCGTACTGAAGCCCACTGCCTCTCCCTGTTGATATCTCACAAATAGGAATAAAAAGTTCACCGAAACAAGTCCTAATACCGGCACCGTGAAACGGCGTTCGAAGAATCCCTGCAGATAATCCGTTTTCTCTTTATAACTCTTGTACAGACCGTAACCTGAACAAAACAAAAAGATGCCCACAAAAAAGTACCCTACCGGCACAAATACATCCAATCCATGGGTAATTACTCTCCCGGGCAGCCATGACGCACAGGTCTTCTGTCCTATATGATGAAGCATTACGCAGACAGCACAAAAGCCTTGTAATGCCTTGGTCTGGGACAGGGACATAAACTCCTCATTCCATTCACCGCGTTTATATATACACGCTCCGCTTAATAACAATATCCCTAACAGGGGATAGCACACATATACAAGCCAATTCATCTCAGGTTCCTCCTCTTACTTCTCCCCATGCAATTTATAATCATACCGTATAATAGAGTTTTCCATCCTCCAGTATCTGCGCCGTACCGTCTTTAACCTCCACGATGGCTACACCGCAGTTCTTGTATACACCCCGGCCCCAAAAGTCCGCCAGATCGCATTTGGTGATATTAGCAAGAAGAGCTTTTAATGCACAGCCATGGGTGGAAATCAATATGGTTTTATCCTGATAGAAGGGATTCTGCATTAATTCCTCCAGGAATGCCCCTGTACGCCCGATAACGGCCTCAAATGACTCCCCTGAAGGTGCAGGCCTATATTTCTCCGGTGCCGAGAAAAAAAAGCCGAAATCGGAGTCAGGAATATCAAAATGCTCTCCCGCATAACAATGCCCCTCATATTCACCAAAACTGATTTCCTGTATTCTTTCCTCCACAATGACGGGGATATCCCGCGTTCCCTTCAATATCTCAGCCGTTTCCACAGCCCCCGATAAAGGTGAAGTAAACACCACATCAAAGTCCACCCCGGCAAGTGCATCCGCCGTTATCCGTGCCAGCTGTCTCCCATATTCATTTAAAATGGTATCGCTCTGCCCCTGCAACAGCTTCGCTTTATTCCTATCCGTTTCTCCATGACGAATCATATATAGTATCATCTATCGTTATCTCCTCCGAAAATCCCATATCTTGTGCAGACACTTAAAACATCCGTCAAAGGTCGTCGTCTTTCATTCTGTTGCCATGAATAGAACTTCTCATCTTGCTTAATCAGCCCAAAGTTCATTCAGCATATCCTGCACATCCTGTAAATCCAAATCCCGTTTCAAATCGATGACTTTAATAATTTCTCCTATATTTTCATAATATTCCACGATTATATACTCATACTCATTGCCTTCTTCGAGATATTTTGGGGCATCAGAAGGTATCCCTAACGAAATTTTTTCTCCGTCGCACAGACCTACCAAATGCAAATCGCTTCTTATGCTATCTTTAATAACTGCATCTCTTATTTCCGCTGTCAGGGGACCGGTCCTGATATCCTGATAGTGCCACCAACCTGACACACCACACATAAGCATCAGCATTACTAATGCTGCGTAGGCAGGAAAGAACTTAATTTTCCGAACAATCAATACAACCGCCAACAAAAGCAAAACGACACAAACACTCCAGTTATAAACAACGCCGGTCATAAGATAGCCATCCACCTCCGGATACTTCTTCGTGAAAACAGATAAAATACCCACGGGGATTACCACCGTAAGCAATACAGCAACAATTACAGCAAGTAATAAAATCCCTAAAAATAATAACCATTCTTTCAAGCCCCATTTTATATTCCTTTTCACTTCAGCTTCCTCCTTAGACCCATAGCTACTTCCTCATACAGTGTACCTTTCCCGGTCCTTACTGTCAATGCAAAAGGAGCCAATCCGAAGATCCGCTCCTTAAATATATCGGGATATTCTATGCTATTTAAACTTCTTAACCATTGCAGTCTCTGCATTAAGTTCCTCTGCAATCCTGTGGTTAATCTCCATGCCCCGGGCAATCTTATGCATATCCTTTACCATGGACCGGGTGTTATCTGCTGCATCAGTTATGCCGGTTACGCTGTTCTCGATAGCAGCCAGAATCAAATCAATAGCACGTGTTATTGTGTCCAAAGTGTTATCCAGGCCGTTTGCACGGATATTCAGCTGTCTCATTACACTCTCTACCTGCTGTGCATCTTCCTTGTAATTCTCACCTTCACTGACGAAGTTTTCAAATCCCGGAAGAATGGTCTCCGTCAGATAATCCAGCATCCATTTTGCGCTTTCTGCCAGATTCAGTACTGCATCCGTAACTACCGTATTCACCTTTTGAATACGGTTTGCCGCATCCTCACTGGAGCTTGCCAGCTCGCCGATTTGACCTGCTACCACTGCAAATCCCTTACCGGCTTCCCCTGCTCTGGCCGCCTCAATGGAAGCATTCAAAGCCAGCAGATTGGTCTTATTGGCAATATTCAGAATCTCTTCCGTAAGCAGACTGACTTCCTTGATACTGTTACTCTTTTCAATCGCCGTTCCCAGACCGGCCAAAACTTCATCCACTCTTTGCCTTATTACATCCCTGGTCTCTCTTGCCTGCTTTTCCATCCGGGTTGCACGTTGAGTCATATCTGTGGAATAAGTGCTCATGGACTTGGAATCTTCTGCAATACGTACCACATCATCCGTAATAAATTCTGCTTTATCCTGTATTATGGCCGCATGACCTTCCACTTCCTGTAATGCCGCTGAAAGACCTCGTGTCAGATGTGCCAGGTCGCTTGCATTGATATCACTTTCTTTTACCGTATCAGCCACTTCACCTGCCAGCTTATTCAATTTTAAAGAGTTCATGCGCAGGGTTTTACTCATGCTTTGCAGCTTATCCAAAAACAAATTGGTACTCTCTGCCATGGTCCCCAGTTCATCATCATTTACCTTTGTAACACGCAGGGACAGATCCGCTTCACCGTTACTCATTGCTTTCGCAATGTCTGTCATTTCCTTCTTATTCTTCTCCAGTGGGATCAGCACCCTGCCAATCAGATTCACCAATGTCAGGCCAAAGAATATCACTGCCAATACTACCAGCACATTACTCTTTCCTGTTACGCTATGATATCCCGACTCAATATCAGCCTGCAACTCAGAAATATCTCCCTGTATCCTGCTTTCTTCTCCCGATACGGTTTTATAAATTACCTCAGCCGCCGCATCAAGCTCTTCCTTACATATCCTGTAAGCTTCTGCATTATTTCGGGCCGCGCTGGCTCCCAATATATGTATGGTTGCCTCAACCATCCCGTCATAACTACTCCGGATAGTCTTTACCTTCTCCGGATCACCACATCCCGCATATGTAGCAATGGCAGTTTCCATTGTAAGCTTCTGCTCGTTTATACGGTCCACAATCCCTGCCATATCTGCATAACTTACAGCCGCCATATGAGCGGTAACATGCTGCTGTAACTGCAATGTATCCTTCCTTATCTCCGAAAGTGCATGCAGCTCCTGCATATAGTCCGAGACAATGCTTTCCGCATTCCCGTTCATCTTTTTTGCCTGTCCTACAGCGCCTGCACCTGCACAGATTGCTATCAGTCCAAGCAAAAGCACGGGAATAAGTACTACTACAGGTACACTACGCATATACTTAGCCAAAAGTTTACGACGTTCCTGATTCCTTTTTTCTTTTGCCCGACGCCGTAATCTGTCTTCTCTTTCGAACTGCTTCAATTCATCCGGAGTCATATCAGACTTCTTAATCTTAACCTTCTTTTCCTTCAAAGACATCTCTTCCGACGTTTTTTCTCCCTGCATCACCACTGCGTTATCCGGAGTAACCTGCTCTGCATTCTTTTGAATCTTCATTCTTATCCTATTGAACATCAGTAATCACTCCTTCTTCCGTAGTTTCTTCGTAAGGTTTACAGGCCTCATATACCTCTTCCCAGGTATCGTATCCTACCGGAAGTTCCACTACCGGATAAGTCACCGGTACCGGCACGAAGACACCTCCGTTTTCTATGGCCACCTGCAGATTATCCAGATTTTCCTGATAATCAACTACGCGTGCACCCGCCTTTACCAATATAGTTCCTGTCCCCGTTTCTGTCAGCTGTTCATACTCAGGGAACTTGCTTTCATAGAGCCAGAGTGCATACGCCGAAAAAGCAGCTTCATATCCGGGCAGAGTCTCCTCTGCATAACAGAACTTCTCCTGCTGATTGATTGCTTTAATCAGCTGATTAGCCGTAGCTTCCGTGCTGTTTGCCAAAGAACTGTCAGTAGGCCTGTCTCCTTTCTCCTGCAAACGCAGACGCTGGTTCTCTTCATTGGTAAGATAGGAAGCCAGCTTGTGTGCCCAATCTGCATCCCTTGAATATGCATTTACGCCAACCAGACGATAATTTATGGGCGCACTCATATCCACCTGTCCCCCGGGGAATGCCACGGTAGGAATCCGCGCTATTCCAAGCTTATCTCCCCAAAGAGCCTTCAAATCCTCCAGCATATTCTGACTTCCGATAAGTCCCACTACTTCACCGTTCCTAATTCCCTCAAGCATTTCTCCATCGGTCAACGGTGCAAATCCGGGGCTGTTTGCAATATCTGTCATTCCCTGGGAAATCTCCGCACCGTCATGCACACCATAAATAGTATTTATATTGGTTTCATTGCCGGTTCCTGCCTCATTTTCCCTGATATAGAGCTCTGCACTTCCCAAAAAGCAACAAAGCATATCCGGATCTGTCCAGTCCATGGCAAATTTCTTACCCAAACGCTCTGCTTTATAAAGCGCCGTAGTTACACTGGCTGCTTCTGCCGCATTGATATAGTCCTTATTGAAAAAAGTAACATAACTGTCCGAAGTAGCCATGGGATAAGCATACAGCCTGTTATTAAATACAGCTGCATTAAAAGCATAAGATGTAACTTCCCGTTCCACTGCATCCGGCACCTGCACCGGGGCCAATGCCCCTGCTGCCACCAGTGCATCCAGCTTCAAATGTTCAAATACAAACACATCTGCAGCTTTATCCATATCCGCAAGCACTGCTGTAGCCGCCGTTGCCTCCTCCATCTTTTCTACTTTAATATCAAATTCCGCCTGACCTCTGTTTTCCTCCTGAAAATTCTCCACCATCTTTATCAGAAGTGCCTGATCCTGTGCGCTTCCCCATACAGTCAGTTTCGCAATATTATCATCAGATTTTTCTATCATCTGCTCTACATTATCCGGTCCCTGCTGATTATCTTCTCCGCAACCGGTCATACCAAGCACCATCGCAAATGCTAATCCCAACGCCCAAGCTTTCTTCATCATAACCAAGGTCTCCTTTGTATCATGCTACTATTATTATACTAAAAAATACATTTCAAGTCATGCAGTTTTTTGCCATTTTCTCGCTTTTCTTTGCTTTTTTCAGATTTCTTCAGATACCCTTTTCGCAGCACTTCTTCGAAAGTTCAGAAAAAGAGGACTCATAGCCAATGTCATTAAGTTGCCCCCCTGTCTTGCCCCGTGTCCTGCATCGGAGCCCCAAGCTAGGCGGAAAAGCGTTGAGACAAATGTGAGCGTTTCTCAGAGGTGACCTTTCCAATCGGTTTTGTGTCTTTTCATGGCAAGAACACCTGCCACGGCTTTGTCCGCAGGGACTGTACACCGGCTATTGCGGGAAGTAAATGTGGAATTTCTAAATGTGCGTCTTTGGAAATCTGTGATTAGTCCCTGTTTTTATGAGCTGGGACAAAATAAGCGCCCTGTTCGCGGTATTCGGAATGCAGAGTTAAAACTCTACCTTCCGCCTACCACGGACAGGGCGCTTTTTTGTTCAAGACCATAAAAACAGGAACCTGATTCCAAAGAATCGCACATAAGAAATTCTCACATTTACTTCTAAAGCAATATCCGGCGTACAGCTCCTGCGAACTAAGCCGGGCAGGTGTACTTCCTCGAAAAGACGCAAATAATAAGGGATTGGAAAGGTGCCTCTGTCAGAAACACCACATTTGGCGATTCGTTTTCCGCCTAGCTTGGGGCTCCGATGCAGGGCACGGGACAAGACAGGCGGCTTAACTTAATGACAATGGCACAAGACACTCTTTCTAGGAATAAATAAATTCATTCTCTACTGCCTCAAAGAAATAGGGCTGCACCATTCCGAAGCACTCCAGCACAGTAGGTGAAAATGCTCCGCATTCACCTGCCAGTATCATTGCCGCAGCCGTATTGGTGGGATACGCGTCCTTATACACGCGCTTACTTACCAGGTCATCAAATGCATCGCAAAGACCTACTATCTCGGCCCACACAGGGATATCATCTCCTCGCAGATGCTCTGGATATCCCATACCGTCATATCTTTCATGATGATATCTTACAATATCATAACAATATTTGTAAAAATCATCATCCTCGCGCTTGAAGTTCTCCAGAATCTCACATCCCAGTATAGTATGTCTCTGATACTTTTCCGTCTCTTCTCTGGTCAGCTCTCCTGCTTTAAACAGAATAGAATCCGGTATCGCCACCTTACCGATATCATGCAGTGCAGATGCTGCCACGATATCATTAACCTCTTCCTGGCTCAAATTACATTCAGGATACATTCTCACATAATTTTCCATCATCTTTTTCACAAAATAACGGACTCTCTTGATATGTACACTGGTCTCCAGTCCTCGGAACTCTACAACGGAACCTAATGCATTTATGAGAAATTCGTGAGTCTTTTGCAGTTTTTCCTGACTCGCCAGCATCAATGCCTGGCTCTCCCTGAGCTCTTCCGTACGGTTTTCCAACTGTTCCTCAATATTCATGCGGTTTTCAAAGAGTTGGATAATATTCATGGTACGTCGCATAACCACACGCTGTGAAAAAGGCTTATATATTACATCACTGGTTCCCAGTTCATATGCTCTCTCCTCGTATTCCGGTGTAGCCTCACCCGTAATCATAATTACGGGAATGGTATCCATATAGCCCTTCTCGTTCATGAATTCCAACACGTCAATACCGTTTTTATTAGGCATCATCAAATCCAGAAATACCACCTTTATTTCCTCATGATAACGTTTCAACTGCTCTATCGCTATTTCACCGTCTTCAGCCATGAGAATAAAATACTGTTCCTGAAATATTTCCTTCAGTATCTCTCTGTTTATTTCTGCATCATCCACGATTAAAACTTTATTGCTTTCCATTAAACATCATCCTTTATATCTGTCTGTTACTCGGGTCTATAGGTTAAAGAGATATCTGTTCACTGAATGTGATTTCCTTCGTTCTTTCACGACGTCTACTTTTCTTGATAACGGGTGCTTCTTTTTCTTCCCTGCCCAGATTATATACGGACAGTAATTCCTCCATACGCATTACCTGATTCTCCAGTTCTTCGCCTGCTGCCGCACATTCCTCACTGGTAGCGGAATTCGTCTGTACTACTTCAGCCACCTGACCGATTGCCTGATTAATCTGTGCAACGGCTGTAGCCTGATAATTGGATGCATCCGCAATATTATTTACCAGCTCTTCATTCTTCTTTACAGCCTCTGTTACCTCTTCCAGAGATTTGTATGTAGTATTGGCAATTTCAGAACCGGCATGTATTTTAGCGATAGAATCCTCTATCAGGTCAGCAGTCTCACTTGCTGCCTGTGCACTTTTAGCTGCCAGGTTACGCACTTCTTCTGCAACAACCGCAAAACCTTTTCCTGCCTCGCCTGCTCTTGCCGCCTCTACCGCTGCATTAAGTGCCAGAATATTGGTCTGGAATGCAATATCATCAATTACCTTGATAATCTTGGAAATACTCTCTGCTGCTTTATTAATATCCTGCATAGCACTCAGCATCTCTACCATCTGTGCATTTCCGGCCTTTACATCTTCAATTGCCTTGGTAACTATCTCCGCTGCTTCATTAGCCTGTGACGCATTCTGTCTGGTCTTATCTGCCACCTCTGTAATGGCTGCCGTAATCTCCTCTATTGCACTTGCCTGCTCAGCAGAACCCTGTGCCAATGCTTCGCTGGCACCTGCTACCTGTCTTGCTCCGGTCATTACCTGATTAGTTGCATCCTGAATATTTCTCAATGTATAGCGATTCTTCTCTGCCATCATTTTCAGGGAATTACCGATTAAATCCTCTTCAGATCTGGGAACCACCTGCACATTCATGTTTCCTTCTGCCACTTCCTGCAGAATCATTGCCTGTTCCTTGGTGCTTTCAATCATCTTCTGATATTCATCCATCAGATCACCGAATTCATCCTGTCTGTCCTTTTTCAGTTCAATATCTACTTTTCCGATAGCAATTGCTCTGGTAGCATCTGTAATCTTACCCATGGAAGTTCTCATGGTTTTTCCTAAGGTTCTGCCAATGATTAAAAGAGCTGTGCCCATAGACAAAATACATGTCATCAGGAATGCATTAAAGGGTAAAAGCATATCCGCCGGGTTATCCGATGCCACCATTCTAAGCGCATGCTGATAAGAAACAATCGACAGAATCAGTATAAAAATCTCGAAAATTATATAGCTTGCTACCATTTTTGTATGAAATTTCATATTCTTCATAACTTTATTCTCCTTTTTCCTCTGTATCATCTGCGGCTTCTTCACTGCCTTCTGCTTCGTCATTATTTTCATCCAACAGGTTCAACACTGCCAGATCTTCTTCATTGAGAAGCTTGTCCGGATCAAGCAGCATCTTTACTGCATCCCCTACTTTACCGATTGCATATACATATTTGTTCTGTGACGTATCTGCTTTGCCAAAAGTAGGTGAAGGAATAATATTCTCGTCCGTCAGTTCCACAACTTCCGCAATCTTCTCTACAATCAGTCCTACCACTGAACTGTTGTAGTTCACAATAATAATACAGGTTCTGTCCGTATACTCTATTTCAGGTTGCTTAAAACGCATCCTTACATCAATAACCGGAATAATCTTACCGCGCAGATTAATCAGTCCTTTTAAGAAATCCACACTTTCGGGAATTGCGGTAATTTCCTGATATACGATTATTTCATTTACATATTCAATCTTTATGGCAAAAAATTCGTTGCCGGATTTAAAGGTCACATATTTACCGGCATGGGATACCATTTCCTGTTCCATTTCCTCTTCCGTTTCCACTCCCGGAATCATTTCCTTCGTTTCTTCCATAAACAATCCTTTCTCCGATAGGTCTCCTAACGGCTTCGCTTATTCAACCAATCCGGCGGGATCCAAAATAAGTGCAATACTGCCGTCTCCCAACTGGGTACAACCGGATAATCCTTTCACTTTTTTAACATATCCCGGAATGGGTTTTACCACGATCTCCTGCTTTCCGATTAACCGGTCCACAAACAGACATACAGTCCGGTCATCTACTTCCAAAATCAGAAGCATACCGTATTCGTAATCCCGCTTATAATTCTCCAGATGATACCATTCGCCCAGACTCATTACCGGGAAACATTCTCCTCTGATCATCACATACTCATTGCCGTCCGGATCCAGATGCATCTGTGTCTCCCTGACACTGATAAACTCTTTGATAACGCCTGTCTGGATTACAAAAGTAGAATTACCGGCGCTCATTACTATGCCGTCTATAATCGCCAGTGTCAGCGGTATTTTAAGCGTCATACAGCTTCCCTGTCCCGGTTCACTGTCTATCTCCAATGTACCGCCGATAGCCTGTATATTCTGGACTACCACATCCATTCCTACGCCTCTGCCTGAATACTCGGTTACTTTTTCGTTGGTAGAAAATCCGGGCAACGTAATAAACTGGTACACTTCCTTGTCCGTATAGGAGCTGTCAGGTCTTGTATAATCCAAAAGCCCCTGGTTACGTGCCTTAGCCATAATCTTATTACGGTCCAGGCCACCGCCGTTATCCTTTACGCTGATCCAAACCTTACCCGCCTCCGTACGTGCACTCAATGTTACCTTACCGCGTTCCTTTTTACCTTTGGCTTCACGTTCCTCAGGCATCTCTATACCATGGTCCACTGAATTTCTCACCAGATGCATCAAAGGGTCTGAGATATGTTCGATAATGTTTTTGTCCACTTCAGTGGTATCACCTATCATCTCAAACTCTATGTCCTTACCCAGCTTCCGGGAAACATCAAATACGATACGGTTCATCTTTTGGAAAGTATTGGTAAGGGGCACCATTCGCATTGCCATAATAATATTCTGTAAATCCGTGGATATCTTAGTCATCTGCTGCGCCGCTTTATTAAAATTATCCAGTTTCAAGCCGGGCACCTTTAAATCCGGATTCTGTAATACTACCGATTCGGAAATCACCAGCTCGCCTATCAGTTCCATAAGCAGGTCCATCTTTGCCACATCCACACTGATAAAGGATGCCTTATCCGTCTTTCTGGCCTTATCCTTCGCCAGTTTTTTGCCCTTGCCGGGCTCTTTGGACTGGATAACGAAATCACCGGGAGCCATTTGTTCTCCGGTACCTTTCGCAGGTGCCGTGTCCGCCGCCGGGCTCTCCTGCACTTCTTCAGGACCGAAGTTGCCGCCAAACCCGTCAAAGCCCATCTGATACTGCGCCGCACTACACTCTTCAACGTCAACAGCTTTTATATCATAACCGATACCGATCAGTTTCCTGATTTCTTCCTCAGCACTCTGGGTCTGCAACAATATCCGGAAGCCTTCTTCCATTATCTTGCCACAGCTGCTTTCATCAGAAATAATATCTTCGGGGGAATGCAACAAATCTTCCGCAATCTCCTTCATGGAATGCACCACCTTATAGGCATGCATATTTACCATTTCGGTGTTGGGTGCAAAGGTAATGTAAATTCTGTAGAAATGACTGGCTCCTGTAGCCATAGGCGCAATGTAGAACTGTGTAGGCTCCACATGTACGTTTTCCTTAATCTCTTCTTTCTTTTCCTTCAGTTCTCCTTTAATCATTTCCAAGAACTTATCCAGACGTGCAACCAGTTCACTGCTTTGTCCGTCTGCCTGTTCTCCGTTAGAAAGCTTGTCCATCTCACCGGTAATAAAATCCGCAACTGCAAGCACATGCTCCACTAACTCTATATGCGGCACATTCTCCGGATGGGACTCTCTCAAATAATAAAATACATCCTCCAATTTATGGGAAACTGCGGTAATCTCATCAAACATCATCATACCGGAGGAACCTTTAATGGTATGCATGGCACGGAATATTTCGTTAATTCCTTCTTCATCAAAACAATCCGCATCCTTCTGTTCCAACACGATGTCCTGCAGTTTTTCCAGCAATTGAGAGTTTTCAAACAGGTACATGTCTAACATACCTTCCATATTGAATCCTTGGGCCAAGTATTTCGACCTCCTTCCGCTCTCTATAAAAAACCTTATCCGCTACTAAATTAATCCCAATTTCTTTAACCCCTGTTCAAATCTGGCCTGGTCTATGGGTTTGCCGGAATAAATAGTACATCCCAGATCAAACGCCATCTTTACATTCTTTTCCTCATTAAGTGCGGTAGCCATAATCACTTTCACGGCATCATTTCCCGTAATATTCCGTTCCTTTTCAATGTTACGGATACCCATCAGTGCCTGATAACCATCCATTACAGGCATCATAATATCCAGCACCACCACATCATAAGGATTCCCCTCTTCCAGTGCCATCATAAATGCATCCACCGCTTCCATTCCGTCCACGGTCACATCACATTCACCGTACTTGGACAAAAAGTTCATCATAAATTTACGAGTCACAAAATCATCTTCTGCCAACAAAATCTTCATACTCATCTCTCCTTTATGTCTGCAATAACAATGAATATATTCTGGGTGCGATATCAGATAGCTTTTCCTGATACTGCACAGCACCTTTATCATAAGCCGCCTTCGGCATGCCGTATATTACACAAGTGGATTCATCCTGACCTATGGTAGATGCTCCGGTCCGGCGCATGTCCTCCAGCCCCTCTGCTCCGTCTACACCCATGCCTGTAAGCAGTACACCGATTGCACCGGCTCCCGCTGCTTTTGCCACGGATTTAAACAGCACATCCACGGACGGACAATGGCCGTTTTCCCTGGGGCCCTCTTTTATTTCCACCCTGTAACCATGGGCATCCTTACGGACACGCATCTGGCGATCTCCTCCCGGTGCCAGGAGCACCTGACCCGTAATTACCCTGTCACCGTCACAAGCCTCTTTCACATGTACCATACACTGCCTGTCCAATCGCTTAGCATACATCTCCGTAAATCCTGCGGGCATATGCTGTACAATTACGGTACCCGGAATGTCGCTGTCCAGTTCCTTCAGAATAGCAGCAATGGCCTCCGGTCCTCCGGTGGAAGCACCGATAGCCAGTATCCGTTCTTCACTGCCCCCTCCTTCATGATACTCCCTGTGTATAAACGGCGTATTGTTTACATTCCTTAATCTGGCCGTAGATGCCACTTTTACTTTCACGGGTAATTCATTTCTTAAAAAAGTATCTAATTGCTGGGGGGATCCTGGAGTGGGTTTAGCCACAAAATCCACGGCTCCCGCCTGCAACGCATCAAATACCTTATCGCTCAGTGCACTGATCACGACCACCGGTATGGGATACTGCGGCAACAATTTTCGCAGAAAATCTATCCCGTTCATCTTGGGCAGTTCAATATCCAAGGTCATAACATCCGGCTTATATGCCATTATGGCATCTCTTGCCTCATAGGGGTCCCGTGCAACTGCCACCACCTTAATGGCCGGGTCCTCGTTCAGGCTACGTAATAAGAGTTCACTGAAGACCATCGAATCTTCCACTATTAATACTTTAACCTGTCGCAAAACGTACTCCCTTTCTTTCCTAACGGAACTGACGTGACACCTTACGGCATATACGGAACAAATGCTCGCTGAATTTCACTCCCACGTCCTTTTCCAATATATCAAGCGCTTCTTCCTTACTATAGGCTTCCCTGTACTTTCTGGGCTCAGTCAATGCACAGTATGCACTGATCAGTGCCACTATCTGGGCCGAAAGAGGAATCTCATTCCCCGCTTTACCGGCCGGATATCCGGAGCCGTCCCAGTTCTCATGATGGTTTTGCGCTATTTCCACAGACATCATCATAAAGTCATTATAATCACTGCAATTCGCTATATCCTGTAACAATTGCCCACCGAAAGTAGTGTGGGTCTTCATAATTTCCATTTCCTGCTCTGTCAGCAAACCATCCTTTTGCAGTATCTCCATTGGCACCGTCACATTCCCTACATCACAAAGGGGGGCCGCAAGTTCAATAGTCTCTATGTAAGTATCGGAAACAACTCTTTCATAATGTGGCGAAAACTGCATGGCCTGCGCCAACACCCGGCAATTATATCCCAGTTTTTCCATATGGAGCTCCGCATAACAGGAATTCTTCCGCACCACATTAGCCAAGCCGTACAATACACTTTTTTTCTCCAATTCCATCTGTTGCAACTGCTCATTTACGGAAGCATGTAGCTTACGGTTATGCTCCTTTAACTCATTATGGGCTGCATAAAATCCCAAATGCATTTTTACCCTGGCCTTTACCACCTCCGGGATAAACGGCTTGGTAATGTAATCATCCCCCCCCATATTAAACCCTTTTACAATGGCACTGGCCGCATCATGGGCTGATATAAATATCACGGGCACATCCCTGGTATGAGGATTTGCTTTAATAATCTTACAGAATTCATAACCATCCATCTCCGGCATGGAAATATCCAAAAGTACCAGCCGGGGATTTCTCTCATGAAAAATATGCAAGGCTTCCAGACCATTCTCAGCCATTACATATTCATGCCCCATATCCTCTATGATATTGCCCAGCAAAAAACGGTTTATCTCTACATCATCAACAATCAGTATAAGTGATTTATTTTTCGTCTGCTGTTCCATCCTCTTCTCCGTCTCCGAATGACATTACTGTTTTTCCAACAAGTTCTTCAGTACTTCGTGGGCAGCCATGGTATCTTCGTAATTTTCTTTCTGTACCGCCATTTTTAATTTTAACATAGCCATCCTGATTTCGCCCGGCGCATCAGCAGTCAATTGTCTGAGTGCAACTGCAAACATTTCTGCCTTTTCCCAGTTCTCCATTTCCACACTCAGGACCAGTTTCATCATCCGTTTTTTAATAGCTTCCCTGTTTTCTTCCGTACCGAATACCGTTACATTCCGTGTGCTTTCTTCTGATACAGATTCCGGCTCCTTAAAGACAAATGTACTTATCTGAGGGTCTACCGGAGTACTCTCCGCTTCTCCGTCAGGTAATTCCACCCAAATGGAAAAGGAAAACATGGTGCCTTTATTCTTACGGCTGTCTACATTGATACTTCCACCCATTAATTCCACCAACTGCTTACAGATATTTAATCCCAATCCCGTTCCGCCGAATCTTCTGGATATGGATGCATCCACCTGTGAAAAGCTTTTAAACAGCTTATCTCTGTCATCCTTGTCGATACCGATTCCGGTATCAAGCACCATAAAAAACATTTCCAGTTTCTTATCTGCAGAAGATGTAAGCAGCACCTCCAGGGATACCTTACCTACTGTCGTAAACTTACATGCATTGGACAAAAGATTATTTAAAATCTGTACAATGCGCAGCTCGTCCGCCACAATATAATCGGGAATATCCGGTGATATCGTCACAAAAAATTCCAATCCCTTTTCTGTTATCTTCCCTATATGACTGGATTTTACATAATCAATCATATTACGGAAATGGAATTTTCTGGGTTCCAGCACAAATTTGCCCGCCTCCAGCTTGGAAAAGTCCAATATATTATTAATAATCCCGTTCATGTCCCGGCAGCTGCGCTCAATCATCTGTAGTACACGCTTCTTGCCGCCGTCAGTTTCTTTTGCATTTAATTCCCTGACATTTCCCAAAATACCGTTTACGGGAGTCCTGAGTTCATGTGTCACGTTTGCCACAAATTCAGATTTAACACGACCCACATCGGATGCCAGTTTCGTTGCCTCTGCCAACTCCTTTTCCAGAAGCTCCACTTTGGAACGATCCGTAGCAAAACATACATAGACTCCGCTGTGCTTATCTGCAACAAATTTACAATCTGTCGGGAAACAGGTCCTGTTTCTGCGGTATGTCATCAGCCTGACCGTTTCTCCCTCCAGACTGACCGTAGTATCTACGCCTTTACCTTCATTTAAAAAGTCTGCAGGAAATATCTCACTGATATGTACCCCGTAGAAACCGTCAGCATATCCCAGAGCTTCCCTGACTGTTTTGTTTGCATTCAGGATGATTCCCCGGTCATCAAAAGAAAACACCATTTCCAGTGCATCTTCCATAAATGAATTCATGAAGTTTTCCTGTTCCAATGTTTACCTCCTGACTACTCCCCAACCCCTGCAATATGAGAAAAAGAAAGCAACAGACCTCCCTTGTGCCTGCTGCTTCGCATTATGAATCAATATTGTTGATTACGGCACATACTTCAGTGTATTTTTCCTGCAACAAAACCAGCTCCTCCGCCAATCTCTGCTCATTCACTTCGTCCTGCGCCTTATCGCGTAGCAGCTCCGTAATCTCACTGGCATGCTTACGCACAGACTCCAGCCCCAGATTGGCAGCCACACCTTTTAAAGTATGAGCCGCTCTGAAAGCTACAGCATAATCTTTCTTCTCAACTGTCTCCAAAATCTGGGCATAACTGCCGTCCTCCGGAAACTTCTTTAAAAACTTACACAACATCCCCTCATTGTTTAAAAAACGGTCCATGGTGCCTTCATAATCCACACCACATTCTTTTAACTGTCGGATAATTCTCTCTTCCATGTCAGCACCACTCAGCGATGTCGCCTATCCCTTCTGTTTCCTACATACAGTTAACGAATAACTATCTAAATTATAGTAAATTTGTGCGCCTTTTTCAAGGCTTGAAGGGGTATTGTGTGCTCAATTAGGATAAAAGTACTAGCTATTTTTCTTCTCCGGAACCAAATAAATAAAAACCAAAGAACTAATCAACAAAACATAAGGATAATACAGGCAGGGAATTATCTGAAAAGCGGAAATTTCACCGCCTAATTCCGCCACGGCCGAAATAGCCACCAGCATCTGTGCACCGTAGGGAATGATGCCCTGGAACACACAGGAAAAGGTATCCAGAATAGACGCTGCCTTACGGGGGGAAATACCATAATCATCCGACATTTCTTTTGCTATGGGATTAGCCATTACAATAGCCACCGTATTGTTTGCGGTTGCAATATCCATGGCACCAACCAACAGTCCCATGCCCAACTTACCGCCTTTGCTTCCCTTAAATGTCCGCTTAATGAATCCCAGCAATGCAGCAAATCCGCCGTACTCTGCAATCAAAGCACAAATAGCGGATACAAGGATTGCCACCATGGTGGTTTCAAACATGCCTGCAGCACCGCTTCCCATATTAGCAAGCAGTTCTGTAGCCTGTGTTGCACCGGTAACCAGCATAATCACCGCTCCGGATGCAATACCGATGAGCAGTACCACAAATACATTAATACCGACAATTCCGCCTATCAGTACCAGCAGATACGGGATAATCTGAATCAGGTTATAATCACCGACAACTCCTTCTCCTACTTCCACACCAAAGGACTGTACCAGGATTATAATCAGTGATACAACAGCCGCCGGCAATGCAATTCCGAAATTCTCACGGAATTTATCTTTCATGGCACACCCCTGTCCGTTACATGCCGCGATAGTAGTATCCGAAATGAAGGACAGATTATCACCAAACATGGCACCTCCTACCACTGCTCCCACACACAAAGGTAATCCAAAGCCGGAACCCGCAGATACAGCCACTGCAATGGGCGTAATCAGAGTAATGGTACCAACGCTTGTTCCCATGGCCAAGGATACAAAGCAGCTCACCAGAAACAATACTGCCACCGCAAAACGGGCAGGAATGATGGAAAGCAGGAAATATGCCACGCTTTCTGCGCTGCTACGGCCAACTACGCCTACAAAAATACCTGCTACCATAAAAATCAATATCATAGTCATAATATTTTTGTTGCCCACGCCCTTTGCCATCAGTTCCAACTTGTCGTCGAACTTCAATTTGGGATTTTGCAGACAGGCCACCAGTAATGCTACCAAAAACGCCACTACGATCGGGATGTTATAAAATCCCATGGGAATCTTTAATCCATACTCAAAAGTAAGACCCAGCCCTAAATAAAGAATCAAAAATACCCCTATGGGTAACAATGCTTTTACATTTTCATCTTTCATCTTCTTATCCTCCGTTTCAACACCTATTATAGTGGGTTCATGATATTCAGACAAGTACATTTTCCACTCCCCGGGCCCGGAACCAAGAATGTGCGTTGCACATTCTCGCGGAGCATTTTTACTTCATAGGAAATTCCTATGAAGCAAAAAACACGGCCTGTGCAAGGCCGTGTTTTAAATATATGTGTTACTTTACTGCGTCAATTACTGCCTGATATGCTGCTTTAGGTTCATAATTATTGCCAAAAAGCAGAGAATAACTGGTTTCTTTACGGAAATCCGTAAGCCAGCTTTCATCATCCTTCATACCCCAGATAGTTACATTGGTCACATTAGCCTTTCCGTTCTTTTTTGCGTCCAGCAAAATATGGAACAATTCACTGTAAGCCTCAGCCAGCTTGTTTAATCCGTCCTCTGAAGGATCATTGTTATGAATATCCAGTTCGGTAACCTGAATCTCCAGACCCAGACCGCCGTATTTATACAGTGCCTGCTTATAACCATCCAAATCCAAGTCATTTAACACCAGATGGCTCTGCATACCCATACCATCCACCAAACCTTCTGCAATCAGTGGTTTCAGAATATTTTCAACGATAAAGTCCTTCTTAAAAGTATCAAATGTATTGTAATCATTATAAAACAGCTTCACACCGGGTGCCGCATACTTTCTGGCAAAACGGTAAGCATGAATCAGAAAATCCTCTCCGATACTCTGATACCAGCCGGACCACTGTCTCCAGCCCTGCTGTCCACGCTCCTCTACAGCTTCGTTTACCACATCCCATGCATAAACCACACCGGGATATTCGGTCTGTACAAATTCCAACACACCTTTGATGTAATTCTCCATACGGGTCAACATGATTTCACGGCTTGCCCAGGGTGCATCCTCTTCCTTACTGTATTTTTCCTTGAAAAACCACATTGGTGTCTGACTATGCCATACCAATACATGTCCACGCAAAGGAATTCCGCTCTCTTTTGCAAAATCCAAATATATCCTGGGGCTCTCAAAATGCAATGCCGGACATTCATGATACTTTTCCGGGTTTGCCAGATTTTCCTTTTCATCCAGAAAAAACATAGGTTTCATACCATTTTCGGCGGTAATACTGCTATAATGCTTTTTCAGTTCTGCCTTTGCCTCTTCTGACATCATATTGCTCCAGGAAACGGAAGTTCCCATGGAAAAAAACTGTTCGTATGCTTTCTTTAAACTCATACACTCCACCTTTCAACACGATTCGTGTTCCTTTGTAAAATCCATGTCTTACGACATATTCTCAGCTATTCTAATTTATAGTATGCCACTTTTTTCTATCTCTTGCAATGATTTATTCTTCTTTTAATTTGATTTATTATCATATGTCCCTTGAACGATTGACGAAGATCCTCTACGACCTTATAATGTTAGCTGTATATTTGAATACACTAAGTGATAAATGAGAGGAGATTTTTTACTATGGGACGTTTAGACGGAAAAGTAGCAATTATTACAGGAGGTAATTCCGGCGTAGGTGCCGTTACGGCAGAGCTGTTTGCCAAGGAAGGTGCCAAGGTAGTCATCAGTGCCCGCCGCCTTCCCCAACTTGAGGAAGTAGCTGCCAAAATAAAAGCCGCAGGAGGAGAAGCATTAGCAGTTCCCACCGATGTATCTAAGGTAGAAGATGTGGAAAACCTGGTAGCACGCACCGTGGAAGCATACGGCAAAATTGATATTCTGGTAAATAATGCAGGTGTATTGGAAGAAGGCCTTAAGCCCATTGACTGTTGCACCGATGAAGATTTGGAATGGGTACTGGGCATCAATACCAAGGGTTGCCTGTACTGTACCAGAGCAGTTGTAAAAGAAATGATGAAGAACAATTCCGGTTCCATCATCAACCTGGACTCCGTAGCAGGCCAGTTCGGTACCGGCGGTGCTTCTTATGTAACCAGTAAAGCCGCTGTTATCGGTCTTACCAAGCATACCGCAATCCGTTTTGCAGGCACCGGAATCCGTTGTAATTCCGTAAATCCCAGCACCATTATCACTCCCATGACCATGAACACCGATCCTGCATCCCTGAATATGGACATGATGGGCCAGATGAGAAAGCATATGAACCTTACCGTACAGCCCTGCATGCCCGCTGATGTAGCAAACATCCTGCTGTTCCTGGCAAGTGACGAGTCCAGAGCCATTACCGGTCAGGTAATCGTTTCCGATTTCGGCGCTACTCTGTAATCTCTGTTTCGATAAATCTGCACTTATGTAAAAAGGGTTCCGCATTAAACGGAACCCTTTTCTTGCTGTATGCCGGGGAACACTTTACTGCTTTTTCCTTACCATTATCCCTACGAAATTGGTAAAGGGCTTAATCATTTCCTCGTAAAAACTTTGGTCATTCAGTGCAAATTCATGTCCGGTGTCAAACCATTCCTGCCATGCCAAATCAAAGGAACTCATCTCCCAGGTCCTTACCTCTTCCATATCCGCATGACTTCCGATAATCCTTTTCCAGAAGTCCGTACTTTGGAACATATAGGAATCATCTCCCGCCCATGTATTCAAGAGTTCCTCACTACGTCCTTCATACTCCTTTTTGATACCGGGAATCACTATCAGAGCAATTCCTCCCCTTTTTATGTACGGAAGGATTTTGTCGGCAAAGAACCCTTCCTTTCCCGCAAAATAGTGATAGGCATCAATGCTTATTACAGCATCAAACATTTCTTTTTCGAAATGCATCTCATTTGCATCTTCCTGCATGGGTATCAACTGCTCCTGCATATTCCAGTCTGCAAAGCGGCGCCCGTTATTCTCCTTGGCAATCCACAGATCATTGGCATATACCGTTGCCCCTGTTTCCCTGGCAATAAACAAACTGGTTACTCCTGTACCGCATCCCAGGTCCAGCGCCTTATTTTCCGCTGTATATTGCAGGGGATAGCATTCCAATATTTCATCCAAAAGCCTTAAACAATTAGGTCCCATCATATATTCTGCCTTAAAAAATTCTCTGTAACTGTCACTTCTCATTGCTATTCGTTTCATTTACATACCTCCTGATTTACTCTTCTGTTTCAATTATTTCTTCCGTATACTTTCTTTGCATATCGTGACGCTTTTTGCGATTTTCCACCGTATCAAACACAATGGAAAAGTCGTAATCTTCGGGATAAAGTTCCGTAGCCGCCACATGCAGTTTTACGCGCTTATGGTTAATCCAAATCTTTTTATTAGGCAATTGCACCCTCAGCACACCCTTTTCATTAATGGGCACACATACAATCCCTATCTTTTTCTCCGGATAAACCATTACACTGTCTCCGATTTTATATTTAGTGCTGAGCTGCATCGGATTTTTCCGGGATTTAACTCTTGATATTTTAGCAGTTCCCTTTTTCACAAGATGACTCTCCGGATTTTGGAACAAATAAGATGCAACTGCCTCTTCGCCATATGCAGCCCTGATAGCCACCCTTAACATATCACCAGGCATACCTAACCGATCTGCAATATAAAATGCGCAGCTTTCGCCTGCTTCTCCCAATACCATTTGATACGTGGGGCGCAAAGTCTCTTTATCAAAGGTCATTCTGGCATTAATGACATCCTCTGCTTTTGCTGCATATTCTTTTATCTCCGGATAATGGGTGGTTACCAGGAATAGTGCTCCGCTTTTCCGCAGTTCCTCCAGAATCGCTATGGCGATTCCCATGCCTTCCGTAGGGTCCGTTCCGGAACCCAGCTCATCCATAATCACCAAGCTGTCTTTATTTGCCTCCCTTAGAACCTCCAGTACATTGGTTATATGGGCAGAAAATGTGGACAGATTTTCTGCCAGATTCTGTCCGTCACCAATATCACACAGATAGGCACTGTTCATGCAGATATCAGCCTCTTTGCAGGTAACATGGAGTCCGCACTGTGCCATGACGCTGTTTAACATTACTGTCTTGATGGCCACCGTCTTGCCGCCGGTATTGGGACCTGTTATCACAATACCGCGCACGTGCCCCCCTATCTCAAACTCCAGTGGCACCGCAATATTCTTATCCATTAAAGGATGACGGGCCTCCTTCAGATTTATCCGCCGCTGCGTATTAATGGCCGGCTCTACTCCATCCATGTCCAGACTCAATTTCCCCTTGGAAAAGATAAAATCAAGTTTCTCCATCATCTCCAGGTCCTCACTCAGCAAAGGAACCGATGCCAAAACAGATGCAGACAAGGTGTAGAGAATATTGTAGACCTCGTTTTCCTCTTCTATTCTCAGTAGCTGTAATTCTTCATAATATTTGGCCACACCTGTGGGCTCTATGAAAAAGGTGCTTCCGGTGGCAGATTTGTCGATGACGCTTCCGGATATTTTCAGTTTAAAGTCTTTTTTTACAGGCAAACAAATCCGTCCGTTCCGGAAAGTACAATAATTATCTGCCATGCATTCCTTGTGGGAACGCAGGATCTGTTCCGCCTTTTGCTTCATCTGCTCTTCACATTTTACAATCTGCTTCCGTATCTGCTCCAGATCCTTTGAGGCATGATCATCCACCGCTCCGTTACGGATTTTATCACATATCTCCCGGCGTAAATCCGGTATTTCATCCAGATTTTCTTCGTAATAGGCCAGGGCATTCTGATATACCTTACCCCTTGCCAGATAATCCTTCAACCGCCTGATTCCCACCAACACCTTTTCTATCCTTTCCAGCTGATAGGGTGTCAGACACTCTCCCTTTTCCGCCACCGGCAAAATCTCTTTTATTTCGGAGATATTCTGAAGAGGCGGTGTCCCCAGCTTTTCAATGAGTTCCCTTGCCTGCGTGGTATCCCTCAGCTGTTTTCTCAACTCACTTTCGGCAAAGAAACAGGTGGTCTCCCAAATCTTTTCCCTGGCCTTGTCCGTAACAGCCAGACCGGCCCACATTTCTTTTACATTATCCAATTCAATTTGTCTCTCTATATTCATTTTAAATCCTTTCCTTTCAAACCATAGCATCGCCTTAAATACAAAAAGACCATAGATACCCTAAATGCATTAAGATACTATGGTCATTCAATCTAACTATAATGTTCCATATCTCCCTGAATAACAGCGCATAAAATGCAATCCACGCAAAACGCTTTACTTCACAGGAAATTCCTACAAAGAAAAAGCATGACCATACAGTCATGCTAATATCATCCAAGAAACTATATACCACAATATTAAGCAATTGTAAGGCGAAAATGTTGACAAAATCCATGCCAACAAATGGGCAGACTCCTAGCGTGAAACTAAAAATCTCCCTGCAATATTTATTTTGCAATTAACTCCATTACAATAACACTTAACACGTAAAATCCTCCTTAAACTGACTTAAGGATACATCAGCCTACAGTATTTGTCAAGCATGTAACATATATTCCATTTCATACTTCCTCGGCAATACAAGCAATAGCAGACAGACTTTCCGTCATAATGATGCCCACGTAGTATCTCCTTAACTTAAATAATTGACCGTTAAAATAACAATACTGGTAACAATCATTACAATGCCCACGGCCCTGTTTAATGTTTTTGCAGACGCTTTATTAGCAATTACCGCGGCAATTCTTGCCCACAAAAAGGTAAATACTACACAAAGCACCAGACTGAATGCATCCGGCATTCCGCCAACTGCAAAATGACTGACACCACCGGTTAATGCTGTAAATGCCATGATAAACACACTTGTTCCCACTGCCATATGCATTTCATACCCCAGGAAAGATGTCAGCACGAACAAGAGCATCATACCGCCACCTGCGCCTACTGCCCCGCATATAAAGCCAACCACAGCTCCACCCACAATAGATTTTACGATTCTGCTGTTTTTACTCTGCTCGGCCATCTGTTCCTTTGTGCTCTGCACCGGCTTTAGCAAGAATCTCAATCCAATAAAAATCATTGCGACCTGCATGGTTCCGCTCATAGTCTGTTCCGGCAAAAAACTTGCCGCATAACTTCCTACCGCCGTCATTGTCAGCACGGAGATAAGCAACAAAAGACTTCTTTTTATATCTAAATTGCCGTTTCTTTTATATGTCCATGCACTTACCGAGCTGGCTAATACATCACTCATAAGTCCGATTCCCACTGCCTGATACGCCGGAATCCCTAAAAATGTCACAAGCATAGGCCCAATAACTGCTGCCGCACTCATCCCGGCGAATCCGGTCCCTATACCCGCTCCCGCTCCTGCAAAAAAACATACCAGACACTTTATAATCAACTCCATCTATATACATCCTCCAAGTCTTTCTCTTATTATATCAAAACTCAAATATTGTACCACCCCCATAACATATAATTTTACTATTTACATGTACCATTCGGCTTTTCATATTCTTGTATTCTATGTTACTTCAAGTAAGCTGATTGTATCTGATGCATTTGCCATATACTTTTTTATGGCTTTCACAACTAATTTTGTTGCACTATCAATAAAGCAATTATATTCATCAATGGTCAGACCAATATAAGGATATTGACTAGCTTCCGCCTTTGGCATATAGCCCATAACATTCACTTTACGGACAATCGCTCCCTTAGGTAAATAATCAATATAGTCAGGAAACTCGGTTAAGCCAATTATATCTGTTAAATATCCCGAATTCGGATGTGATTTTAAATACTCATGCTCTATTGAATAGATATCCTTCATTCGTTCTTTTCTACTAATAAGTACTTTTACAGCGTCCCACGTCTCTTCCATTCCAACTGAAAGCTTACCCAGTTCAGGATGCTTCTTTATTCTTGCCCAAGATGCCTTTACCCTTTCATCATCCCGAATATATCTTTGAAACTCTGCGTCTGCAATAAGATGTGCATAATATCCCAACAGAAAGGACTCTTCCTGGTTATCAAGTTTTTCTTTCCCTTCCACATATTCATGCAAAAATCTATCGCAATCCACTGCAACCTTTCTCTTATCCCCCATCCAATGTGTTACTTCTCTCGATGGAGTAAAGCTTGTCCAATCTCGATTCTCAACATTACAATCCGGCGCAATATTACCAACCAAAAATTCATGTTTACTCAGGTTTGGAATTTGTAGCAACACATTATCTGCAATCATCAGGTGTGTAACCCATGTTGCCATAACAATCACCTCCTTTGCCTACTCTGCTTTCCTGCAGCAATACAGATATGTATCTCTTTCAAATGTAAACTTGTCCTGTTCATTCTTAAACTGCTCCAAAAACTTCAAAAAATCTCTTCTCCGAATCTCTAATGCTTCTCTCACCGGTCGACATACCTGTTGAATGTACTCCATAAATTCCTCTGCCGTGGCAAAGTGAAGCGTTATTACATATGCATGCTTTTCTACCCTGAAGAAAGCGGCTTGTATTTCTTTTTCCCACGCCTCCACATGCCCCCTGTGCTTGTGATATAACTTGTCTATTTCCGTATACTCTTCCTCTACGAAAAATTCACGCAACAAGGGCTGCAGTTTCTCATAAAAAAGCAAACCACCCCAAGTACAAATAAACACACC
>JAFXEW010000069.1 GCA_017513625.1 Lachnospiraceae bacterium
AGCATAACTGTAGATGCCTTCCAGCCAGCTTCTCGGAGATACCGGCCCCGGTGCTGAACCCGCCCAACTCATACCATAACTCATGATTGCTGCTGTGTCGCAGTATGCATCCAAATCGGCATACACGCACCAATTCTCGCCGCCAACCGAACCGCCAACACTGGTCATACCTGGAAGGCAGATATTTACATGAAGGTTTGCTCCCTTTGCCTTTACAGTAGAGTAAATCCGTGAGAACAGCACATTTGCCTTTGTTCGGTTCGCTAACTCCCCTCCACGTTCCAAATCAATATCTATCCCGGAACACCACGGATATTTATCAATAATCCTCACGATTTCTGAAATGAACGTATCCTGTGCGCCATTCGTATTCTCTCTGAGTGCTGTAAAAATAGAGGCAGTACCATGATTCATAATGGTCAGAAGCCATTTAATATGTGGCCATTTCTTAACATAAGGAAGGATAGCACTGACCGCAGTTCCCGTCTCGCTGATTGTTCCATCTGCTGAAACTTCAAAGGTAAAAATACCAACATGAGACAGCTTATTTCCTTTTTCTCTTAACACCTGATGCATTCTCGTATTTCCCATGAATGTCCATGCCATGACGTTTCGGTTACTTGCCCTTCTCACATCCGTTTTCCTCCAATCCCATATGCCATCTCCTGAAAAGACATGCGCACAAGTGCTGACTTCCTGTCCTTTACTTTAATCTGGTGTTTACTGTCCCCTGCTGCCGAATAAGAATAAAATCCATCAGCCTTAATCCGGCTTCCATTCCTTGTTGCCACCCTTGCATCAGCATTAATTTCAACAACATCATCTTCCAAAAAAACGCTCTGCAGAGTCAGCTTGTGGCTTCCGTAATTATGAGCCACACTCATGTCTCCTGCTGCCATCATATCTTTCGGAATGATGTGATAATTCAGCCCGGCTGATACTTCTCCGTCATTGGTGATCACTGCTGTAACACCGGAACGGACAATCCCATTAAAAAAGCGGACAGGTGTTATCTCCCCATCCACACGATTTTTCTGCAAAAGTTCCAGATTATTTACTACATACCCGGTCAGCCATTTACCTTCCTGAAACATGATATCAGTTATATAAAAGGTTCCGGTACAATCCTCTAAGATTACATTTACGGTAGCTTTTGCCACCTTCTTTTCTTCATGTGTATTGATTGTTCCGGCAAATCGAATAAACTCCATCCTCACACCTCCTGTGCATCAAAGGTGTACCTCTGCTCTGACACATGGGAAACCCATGCGGTTGCTACCGAACCACCCTGCAGCATAACATCCGTAAAACGCACTGTGCCTGTACAGTCCTGCACCACGACCCTTATCGTCAGTTTTTTCACTTTTTCTATTCCGGTAACACTGACCGCTCCTGCCGACCTCGTAAAATACATGGTGCATTCCTCCTAATACAACTCTACAAATCTTGTTTCTTCCGAACCGTCCTCATATTCAATCACAAGTTCAATGCCAACTCTGCCATTCGCACCCTTTTTCAGATTCTCTGTTGCTATGCTTGCCGATACTGTGTAGCTGCTTCTGGTAGCCGGATATACTTCCTGCGACAATGTTTTTGTGGTATTCAACGCTCCCACACACTTAAAACTTGCATTGCCGGAAGCACCGTTTTCTCCATCCACCTCAAAGCCAGAATTCTGCCAATAGCTGAATCCATCATCTGCTCTTGAATTTAGCAGATGGTTATTTACCACCAAATCCTTCATCTCCTGTCTGTCCAGTAAATCCGATGAAGAAAGAGTATCTGCTGCCTTCTCCCATGAAGCAGAAGAATCACCCAGTTCTTTTAACTTGGTGGAAAGTTCAATGACGGTCTTCCACGGCTCCTGTACGTTATAATCCATACGGATAATTCTCGTGCTGATTCGGATTCCCAAATCCTTGTCATCCACGGTTACCACATCCCCGATACCAAAACTCTCATGCTCCCACCCAGTCAGTACGGACAGATCCATTACCTGTATGACATATGAAATACTCGGCTTAGAATAATCTGCCAGTCGCATTTCGGTGTATTCAAGCATCTGATATGGATTGGTAAAAGAGGAACAGTCAAGCGTTGATACCCTGATTTCTGTAGAATACTCCGTATTCTCCACATACTCTTTTC
>JAFXEW010000070.1 GCA_017513625.1 Lachnospiraceae bacterium
CTGCGTGAGACCGGATTTTGCTCCGGTATCGAGAATTATTCCAGACATTTAAACGGTACACCGGCGGGGATGCCGCCCAAGACCCTGATGGATTATTTCGGAGATGATTTTCTGATTATTATAGACGAGTCCCATATGACGGTGCCGCAGATAGGCGCCATGTATGCAGGAGACAGGTCCAGGAAGACTACCCTGGTGGACTATGGTTTTCGTCTGCCATCGGCCCTGGATAACCGGCCCCTAAGCTTTGGTGAGTTTGAGGAGCATATTGACCAGATGCTCTTTGTGTCGGCGACACCGGCAGGGTATGAAGAAGAGCACGAGCTCCTGCGTGCGGAGCAGATTATCAGACCTACGGGACTTTTGGATCCTCATGTGGACGTACGTCCCGTGGAAGGGCAGATTGATGACCTTCTTGCAGAGGTCAGGAGAGAGATAGAAAAGAAAAATAAAGTGCTGGTAACTACGCTGACCAAACGTATGGCGGAGGATCTGACGGACTATATGCGTGAGGTGGGCATACGGGTCAAATACCTGCATTCGGATATAGATACACTGGAACGTGCACAGATTATCAGGGATATGCGACTGGATGTTTTTGATGTACTGGTGGGTATTAACCTGCTTAGGGAGGGTCTGGATATTCCAGAGATTGCCCTGGTGGCAATATTGGATGCGGATAAGGAAGGATTCTTGCGCAGCAGTACATCCCTGATACAGACCATAGGCCGTGCGGCACGAAATGCGGACGGTCATGTAATCATGTATGCGGATGTGATTACGGATTCTATGCGTAGTGCCTTAGAGGAGACCAATCGTCGCCGTGATTTGCAGGAGAAATACAACGAACAGCACGGGATTACGCCTCAGACGGTGCGCAAGGCAGTACGGGATCTGATCAGTATATCCAAGACTATTGCACAGGAAGAGATGCGGTTTGAAAAGGATCCGGAATCCATGAGCAGAAAGGAACTGGAAAAGCTTATTGCAGATGTGCAAAAGAAGATGCAAAAGGCGGCAGCAGAGCTGAACTTCGAAGCAGCGGCGGAGCTGCGTGACAAGATGCTGGAGTTAAAGACCAGGCTGCAGGAATTGGAAGCAGAGCAGAGTAAAAAGAAGAAATAGAGCAGGAAAGGCAAAAGGAGCGGTGTTAAGGACCGGTCCCTAAGAGGCAGAAGTATGACTGATACCCAAAAGATGCGCCCACGGCAATATATCAGAGTGCGCGGAGCGCAGGAACATAATTTGAAAAATTTAGATGTAGATATTCCCAGGAATGAGTTGGTGGTTCTGACAGGCATGTCAGGTTCCGGCAAGTCCTCCCTGGCTTTTGATACCATTTATGCAGAAGGACAAAGGAGGTATATGGAGTCTCTTTCTTCTTATGCGAGAATGTTTTTGGGACAGATGGAAAAGCCCAATGTGGACAAGATAGAGGGACTTTCTCCCGCTATTTCCATAGACCAGAAATCCACCAACAGGAACCCACGTTCCACCGTAGGAACGGTTACGGAAATCTATGATTATTTCAGACTGTTGTATGCACGTATCGGTATTCCTCATTGCCCGGAATGCGGACGTGAGATTTCCAAGCAGACGGTGGACCAGATGGTGGACCATATCATGGAATTGGAAGAGGGCAGCCGCATCCAGCTGTTGGCGCCTGTTGTCAGAGGCCGTAAAGGCGAGCATGCAAAGGTATTGGACCGCGCCAAGAGAAGCGGTTATGTCCGTGTGCGGATAGACGGCAGCATGTATGAGCTTTCGGAAGAGATTTCCCTGGATAAAAATATTAAACATAATATTGATATCATTGTGGACCGTCTGGTGGTAAAAGAGGGGATTGAGCGCCGTCTGGCTGATTCTATCGAAAATGTGCTGGAGTTAGCGGAAGGTTTGCTTGTGGTGGACGTTATCGGCGGAGAGCCCCTGAACTTCAGCCAGAGCTTTTCATGTCCCGATTGCGGTGTCAGCGTCAGTGAAGTGGAGCCCAGAAGCTTTTCTTTTAATAATCCCTTCGGTGCCTGTCCTGTTTGTGTGGGTTTGGGATATAAGATGGAGTTTGATGAAGACCTGATGATACCTGATAAAAGGCTGAGTATCAATGAAGGTGCTATTACGGTAATCGGGTGGCAGTCCTGTAATGCCAAGGGGAGCTTTTCCAATGCCACATTACAGGCTTTGTGCAAGGAATACGGATTTGATTTGGACACACCTTTTCAGGATTACCCCAAGAAGATTCAGGATATTATTTTACGTGGTACCAATGGTAAAACCGTGGATGTGTATTATGAAGGCCAACGTGGGAAAGGTGTATACCCCACTGCCTTTGAAGGTCTGATTCAGAATGTACAGCGCAGATACAGGGAGACCTATTCGGAGACTGCCAAGGCTGAATATGAAGCATTTATGCGCATTACACCCTGTAATGAATGTAAGGGAATGCGTCTGAAGAAGGAAGCTCTTGCGGTAACCGTATGCGATAAAAATATTTATGAGATTACTTCTATGTCTATCGGAAGTCTCCATTCCTACCTTCAAAATATGGAACTGACAAGACAGCAACATCTCATCGGGGACCAGATATTAAAGGAAATTGCTGCCAGAGTGGGATTTTTGATGAATGTGGGATTGGATTACCTGTCCCTTTCCAGAGCTACCGGTACTTTATCCGGCGGAGAGGCCCAGCGAATCCGACTGGCTACCCAGATTGGTTCCGGTTTGGTGGGAGTATGCTATATATTGGATGAACCCAGTATCGGTCTCCACCAGAGGGACAATGATAAACTGCTGGATACCTTAAAGAATCTCAGAGACCTTGGCAATACGCTGATTGTAGTAGAGCATGACGAAGACACCATGCTGGCAGCGGACTATATCGTGGATATCGGTCCCGGTGCGGGAAGCCATGGCGGAGAAGTTATCGCCTGCGGTACGGCAGAAGAAATCATGCAGGTGGAGGAATCTGTTACCGGTCAGTATCTCAGCGGCAAAAAGAGTATACCGGTACCGGACAAACGTCGTCAGCCTACCGGATATCTCCATGTCTTAGGTGCGGCTGAGAATAATCTGAAAAATATTGATGTAGACATTCCGTTAGGTGTATTTACGTGTGTGACAGGTGTGTCAGGTTCCGGTAAGAGTTCATTGGTGAACGAGATTTTGCATAAGCGTCTGGCAAAGGAACTGAACAGGGCCAGATGTATTCCCGGAAAGCATAAAGATATTCAGGGAATGGAGCAGCTTGATAAGGTAATCGATATAGATCAGTCGCCCATCGGCAGAACACCCCGTTCCAATCCGGCTACTTATACCGGCGTTTTTGACCAGATACGTGATCTGTTTGCGGCTACGCCGGACGCTAAAGCCAAAGGCTACAGCAAGGGGCGTTTCAGCTTTAATGTGAAAGGGGGCAGATGTGAGGCCTGTTCCGGCGACGGTATCCTGAAGATAGAAATGCACTTTTTGCCGGATGTGTACGTGCCCTGTGAAGTCTGCGGCGGCAAACGTTATAACAGGGAAACACTGGATGTTAAATACAAAGGCAAAAATATATTTGATGTACTGGATATGACTGTGGAGGAGGCGGTAAGCTTTTTTGAGGCCATTCCTTCCATCCGGAATAAAATGCAGACTATGTATGATGTAGGGTTGTCCTATATTAAGTTGGGACAGCCTTCTACCACACTTTCTGGAGGAGAAGCCCAGCGTATTAAGCTGGCTACGGAGCTGAGCCGCAGAAGCACGGGACGCACCATTTACATTTTAGATGAACCTACTACAGGTCTTCATTTTGCGGATGTGCATAAGCTGGTGGAAATATTGCAGAGACTGGCTGACGGGGGCAATTCCGTGGTGGTCATCGAGCACAATCTGGATGTGATTAAAACAGCGGACTATATCTTGGATATCGGCCCCGAGGGCGGAGACAGAGGCGGTACTGTTATTGCACAGGGCACGCCGGAGGAAGTGGCAGAGAATCCAAAGTCCTATACCGGTATTTATGTAAAGAGGATGTTGAATAAATAATTACAGATGCATTGAAGAGACTGTTATACGGAGAGAAAATTTATGCGAAGATCATTTGATACAGGCAAAATACATTATACAGAGGAGCAGCAGAAAGCTCTTTTGGATGCCATTCACAGCTTCTTTTATGAGGAATATGAGGAGGAAACGGGGATTATCAAACAGCAGAGGATTCTGGAGTTTTTTACGGAGGAATTGGCAGGAATAGTGTATAATAAGGCCCTGGACGATGCCATGAGGCTGATTAAGAGACAGCAGGACGATTTAGAGGCTGATTTTTATTCCCTATACAAGGAAGTCAGATAAGGACCGGGGCGGCGGAGCCACACATGTTATTAAGTCAGTCCCCCGCCTTCCCACGCATCCGGCGGCAGAATGCGTGGGAAGGCGGGGGACTGACTTGCTGATGCCGGTGGTTCACTTCTTGACCAATGCAGTTTGCAAGGGTGATGTCTTTGTCTTAACCGCTGACGGAAGGGAGATTGCCCAGATTGTTATTTTCCGTGCCGTCAGGAAGGGATTTCAGGTATTCGCTGTCCTTGCGGTGCGCGATACCGACGCCTTTGATATTGCCTGCTTTAGCCATGGAAACGCCCTCCTCTTTGGATACGGTATTTCCGTCGGAAAGCTGATAGCCGGTGATGCGGCCGCCGGATTTTACCAGTCCGACGATTTCTTTGGCATCTGACTTGGCTTCAGGCACATCATCCAGTGCTGCATAGGCCAGTTCGGCTCCTAATTCTTTTTTGTCAGTGTTCATATTAAGCTCCTTAAGATATGATATATTGTGATATAAAGTTACCTATATAGTATTGGGAACTCTGCCAATTCTATACATGATGAAACCGGAACGTTTGGAAGGATAAATATTGTAAAAATTACGAAAGGGGCTAAAGTATTTCCGGCTTTAGCCGATATAAAAGGTAACCCCCTTTTTAATGAGAAGCACGGACGCAGATGAGAAACAAGGATGTTTCCCGGTCTGCGTCTGCTTGCATATATGGGGAAAGTAAGTGTAGGCATAAAAATTTACAAATTCGTAATAATTTTTTTGAGAAAATAACTATGAAATTTCCGCTGTTTCAGTTATAATGTACTTTGTATGATTTCGCTTATATATACCAGTGGAAAGGGGTATTTGATTTATGCAGTGTACAGATATTGGAATAGACTTGGGTACAGCAAGTATTTTGGTTTACATCAGAGGAAAGGGCGTAGTATTAAAAGAGCCCTCTGTAGTGGCTTTTGATAGAGATACGGATAAGATTAAGGCAATCGGAGAGGATGCGCGTCTGATGCTGGGTAGAACACCCGGTAATATCGTGGCAGTACGTCCCCTTCGTCAGGGTGTTATCTCTGATTATACCGTAACTGAAAAGATGATGAAGTATTTCATCCAGAAAGCATTGGGCAGAAGAAGCTTTCGTAAGCCCCGCATCGCTGTGTGCGTGCCCAGTGGAGTAACAGAAGTAGAGAAAAAGGCTGTAGAGGATGCTACCTATCAGGCAGGTGCCAGAGAAGTGGCTATTATCGAAGAACCCATTGCAGCAGCAATCGGTGCAGGAATTGATATTTCCAAGCCTTGCGGTAATATGATTGTGGATATCGGCGGCGGTACCTCCGATATAGCGGTAATTTCCCTGGGCGGTACGGTTGTCAGCGAATCCATCAAAGTGGCAGGTGATGACTTTGATGAGGCGATTGTACGTTATATGCGTAAGAAACATAATCTTCTGATTGGTGAGAGAACCGCAGAAGATATGAAGATAAAGATCGGATGTGCATTCAAGAGACCCGAAGTGGACACCATGGACTGCAGAGGCCGTAATCTGGTAACGGGTCTGCCTAAGACCGTAACCGTGACTTCCGAGGAAATGGAAGAAGCACTTCGTGAAATCACATCCCAGATTGTGGAAACCATTCACAGCGTATTGGAGAAGACTCCCCCTGAGCTTGCTGCGGATATCGCAGACAGAGGTATCGTATTAACAGGCGGCGGCAGTCTCCTGCGCGGACTGGAAGATTTGATTTATGAAAAAACAGGTATTAATACCATGACTGCAGAGGATCCTATGACTGCAGTAGCAATCGGTACCGGTAAATATGTAGAGTTTCTGGCAGGCAACAGAGACTAGTCCTTAGTAGAAAGTTTTAAGGTTGCATATGCAGAATCCGTAATACACCAAAGAGGAGGAGCCGGATGTTAAAAGGTCTATATACTGCTTATACAGGCATGATTAATGAACAGAACAGAATGGATGTAATGACCAACAATCTGGCCAACGCCACCACTGTGGGATATAAAAAGGAAGGTGCGACCAGCCAGTCTTTTGACGATATTCTTACGGTAAAGATTAAGGATGCTTCTGTAGGTAGCAAGATTGCACAGGCAATCGGCATGAAAAATCCGGGTGTTAAGATAGGTGAGAATTATACCGATTTCACCCAGGGTTCCTTCAGGGTTACGAACAATATATATGACCTGGCTTTGGAAGGAGAAGGCTTCTTTGCTGTTGAATTTAAAAACAAAGCAGGGGAGATTTCTACCAAGTACACCAGGGCAGGCCAGTTTGCACTGAATAAAGAAGGCTATCTGGTGACCCAGGACGGGGATTATGTATTAGATACAAACGGCAGACATATCAGACTGAATACACTGACAGACTCTTCGATTTTGCCAGATGGCACTATCCAGCAGGATAAGCAGGCTGTGGCAAAGCTTCAGATTACGGATTTTGAGGATTATGATTATCTGGAAAAATACGGAGAAGCATATTATGAGCCTGTAGCCGGAGCTAAGACAAAGGAGTCACAGGCTTATGTGCGTTCCGGATATCTGGAGATGTCCAATGTGTCGGTGGTATCGGAGATGGTTAATTTAATCAGCATCACCAGAGCATATGAGTCCAATCAAAAGATTTTGAAGACCTATGACAGTTCATTGGAAATTGCAGTGAACCAGTTAGGTAAGGTTCAGTAACGGGACGTGATATTTACTACAGAGAAATCCAGAGAAAGGTGTGACGGATATGGTACGTAGCTTATGGACAGCGGCAACCGGAATGATTGCCCAGCAGACAAATGTAGACACAATAGCCAACAATCTGGCCAATGTGAATACTAACGGATATAAAACACAGGTGAATGAGTTTAAAAACCTGTTGTATCAGAATATACAGACTAAGACCACCACGGCAAACGGTGAGCGTAAGCCCAGCAGTGCCCAGGTGGGACTGGGTGTAAGGAATGCTTCCATTACATCCATCTTTTCACAGGGTAGTCTTTTGGCTACCGAGAATGACACTGCATTTGCCATTGACGGAAAGGGCTTCTTTTCCGTACAGGGTGAAGACGGGGAGACCTACTATACCAGAAACGGTAACTTCCAGTTTACATTGGGTACTGACGGCAATATGCTGGCTACCACGGAAGGCTTGCCGGTTTTGGATACAAAAGGACGTGCTATTATGCTGAGCAAAGAATATGTCATCAGCCAGATAACCGTAACAGAGGATGGTAACCTGTGTTACCCCGATGAGGCGAACAATCCACAGCCCATCGGTATCCAGATAGGTGTTTTTCAGTTTAACAATCCTAACGGTCTCGAAAAGCTCAGTGAAAGCAGATACAGAACCACAGATGCCAGCGGTCAGCCTATTAATGAGGCTGAAAATGTTCATGTAGAGAAGAGCAATATTATCCAGGGTTATTTGGAGGGCTCCAATGTACAGGTAGTGGATGAAATGGTTAATATGATTGTGGCACAGCGTGCTTATGAATTGAATTCCAAGGCTATTACGGCTTCGGATGAAATGATGCAGCAGGCCAATAATCTGAGAAACTAAAAGTAATGTTTTTTGCCCGAAATGACGGCTGAAACGTTCCTGCTTTTTGAAGGAAGGACAGTGAGTAGTATGGATATAAACGGTATTTCTTCCATGTATGCTGATATGTATGCAACAGCTGCAGGGAAAGGCACCTCTAAGCTGGAGAATCAGCTTTCATCAGATTATTCCAAGGCTACTGATGAGGAATTGATGGATGTCTGCAAGGAATTTGAGGCATATTTTTTGGAACAGATGTTTAAAGAAATGCTGAAGACCATTCCTGAGAATGAAGAAAGTACAGGCTCTATGTCAAATATGATGGACTATTACAAGGACGAGATGGTTAAGAATATTGCCGCGGAGTCCACGGAAAGTAATGGTCTGGGACTGGCACAGATGTTGTATGAGCAGATGAAACGTAATTACGGAGTATAAATTAGGGCTGCCTGAGAGGCAGCCTTTTTATTGCGGGACAGGAAGGGAGTATGGAAATGATAGAAATGCAAGGCTATGTAGATCATATTATTTTCCAGAACAGTAATAACGGATATACAGTAATGGAAGTTGTGGCAGATGAAGAAGAGATTACCTGCGTGGGTATGTGCCCGGGGTTGACAGAAGGAGAAAACATCCATGCCACAGGAGAATATACAGAACATCCGGTGTACGGTAAGCAATTCAAAATCAGCGAATACAGAATAGTAGCGCCTACGGACAGGGACAGTGTGCTCCGTTATCTGGCCTCCGGTGCGGTAAAAGGAATTGGCGCGGCCCTTGCACTCCGTATCGTAAAAAAGTTTGGGGATGATACTTTCCGTATCGTGGAAGAAGAGCCGGAAAGATTGGCGGAAATCAAGGGTATCAGTCTGCGCAAGGCAAGGGAAATAGCTGAGCAGATGGAAAGTAAAAAGGATTTACGTGATGCTTTGGTATTTTTACAGCAGTATGGTATTTCCAATACCCTGGCTATCAGGATTTATGATACCTATGGGCCTGAGATGTATGGTATTTTAAAGGAGAATCCCTACAGGCTGGCTGATGATATAAACGGTATAGGATTCCGCCTGGCGGATGAGATCGCATCAAAGGTGGGAATTCATGCGGACTCGGATTTTCGTATCAGAAGCGGTATTATGTATACACTATTAAATGCTCTTGGCGAGGGACATTGCTATCTGCCGACAGAACTGCTTAAGGAACGGGCAGCTACCCTACTGGGAGTATCCCGGGAAGCGGTAGGTGTACAGATGAATAATCTGGCCATGGATAAAAAGCTGATTGTCCGGGATGATTGCGCTTATGCGGCTGCATTTTTCTACGCGGAAATGAATTGTGCAGGGATGTTACTTGACAGAAGTATTCCCATGATGTCTGCCTCTTTGTATGCAACCATGGAAAAGGGGCTTCGGGAGCATGTGGAAAATCTGGCGTTGTCCCTGGGAATGGAACTGGATGAACTGCAGCTACAGGCAGTGCTCACCTGTATCAGGAATGGTCTTATTATCCTGTCCGGCGGACCCGGAACAGGAAAAACGGCTACCATTAATCTGATTATCAAGTATTTTGAGGAAGAAAATCTGGATATATGTCTGGCGGCACCTACGGGGCGTGCGGCAAAGCGTATGACGGAGGCAACGGGCTTTGAAGCCAAAACCATACACCGTCTCCTGGAACTGAACAGTGCGCTTTCAGATGAAACGGCCAGGCGGGTAAGCTTTGAACGTAATGAGGAAAACCCCATTGATGCGGATATCATCATCATAGACGAGATGTCCATGGTGGATATCCAGTTATTTCAGGCGCTTTTAAAGGCAGTACAGCCAGGTACCAGGCTGATGCTGGTAGGAGATGTGGATCAGCTCCCCAGTGTAGGACCGGGACAGGTGCTCAGCGACTTGATTAAGAGTAAGTGTTTCCCTACGGTCATACTGGAGAGGATTTTTCGCCAGGCAGAAAAAAGTGACATTGTTGTCAATGCCCACAGAATCAATAAGGGACAGCCTATTACTATGGACAATAAATCCCGTGATTTCTTTATGTTGGAGAGAAGTGACACGAATGTCATATACAAACATATGATACAACTGATTCAGGATAAATTACCTAAATATGTCAATGCTACTTTTATGGATATACAGGTGCTGACTCCTATGAGGAAGGGACCTTTGGGCTGTGAGACCCTGAACGGTATCCTGCAAAAATATTTGAATCCGCCCCATGTATCTAAAAAGGAATATGTGGCGGGAGAAACGGTTTTCCGTCTGGGCGATAAGGTAATGCAGATTAAGAATAACTACCAGCTGGAATGGGAGATTGTGAGTAGGTACGGCATCCCTATTGACAGGGGGCAGGGCATTTTTAACGGAGATATGGGACGGATAGTGGAAATCAATGAAAGCGCCTCGAATCTGGTGGTGGAATTTGATGAACACAGGAGAGTTACCTATCCTTACAGTATCCTGGATGAATTAGAACTTTCTTATGCCATAACCATACATAAATCGCAGGGAAGTGAATATCCTGCTGTGATACTTCCTCTCCTGACGGGGCCCAGGATGTTGTTTAACAGAAATCTTTTATATACCGCCATTACCAGGGCGAAAGGCTGTGTTACTATATTGGGTAGCAGTAACACGGTACTGGGTATGATTGACAATGTCAGCGAAAATCAAAGATATACCGGCCTCTGCCGCCGGATTCTTGAAATGTACAGCATGGAAGAATAGGCAGAGCGGGCAAGCTTTCCGGAGAAGGTCGGGGAGCATGAATGAAGAAAAAAGATTTTAAGCAAGCTAAGTATAAGGTCACTCATTTATTTAAATTAGTGTTGGGGCTTCTTTATCCTTTGAGGTGCCCTGTATGTGACGGTATCGTCCTTCCCTTCGGGGAGAAAATATGTACGGAATGTCTGCCGAAGCTGAAACTGATTACACCGCCTTATTGTATGAAATGTGGTAAAAAAGTAAAAGAAGGAGACTATTATTGCCCTGATTGTCAGAGATACGAACATCTGTATGTGCGCGGAAGGGCTCTGTATGATTATGGCAGCGTGGCGACCTGCCTGTATCGTTTCAAGTACGGGGGCCGCAGGGAATACGGCGACTTCCTTGGAGAAGAAATGGCCAGGTATCTGGGACCGTTTATCAGGGAGACCGGAGCGGAGGCTCTGATACCCGTGCCGCTTCATCGTAAGCGTGAAAAAAAGCGGGGATATAATCAGGCCAAGGTGCTTGCGGATGCCTTAGGACGCTATGCCGGACTGCCTGTTTACGGAAAATATCTCCAACGGGTGGGAAGGGGAGGCCCTTTGAAGTATTTATCACCCGAGGAACGGCAAAATAATTTGAAAAAGGCTTTTATTATAAAGGAAAATGATGTAAAATTAAAGGTGGTAATTATTGTAGATGATATCTATACAACAGGCAGTACCGTGGATGCAGTTGCGCACGTATTGCTTGAGGCGGGCGTAGAGAAAGTTTTTTTTCTTGCGGTATCCTGCGGAGCGGGAGTTTAGTGTACAAAGAAAAGAGAGGGCCGGATTATGAATGTAAGAAATTGCAGAAACTGTGGACGTATCTTTAACTATGTGACGGGTAATATCATCTGTCCCGCATGTCGGAGTGAGTTGGAAGAAAAATTTCAGGAAGTAAAGAAGTATGTGCAGGAACACAGGGGAGTGGGCATTTCCCAGGTGGCTGAAGCATGCGATGTGGAGCCTCAGATTATCCAGCAATGGCTTAGGGATGAGCGTCTGGAAGTTACAGAGGACTCAGCTATTTTCCTGAATTGTGAAAAGTGCGGTGCTCCTATCCGGAGCGGCAGATACTGCGATGCATGTCGTGTGGAAATGACTAATGCATTCCGTTCGGTAACCCGCCGTAATCAGGCAACACAGGACCGGACACAGCCTATCCCGGCAACTGCCAAAAAAGACGCCAAGATGCGTTATTTGTAAGGAGAGTTTCATGTTAAATGAAGAGAAAGTGATTCTGATGACCAAACTGGCATCCTATGAGGAGACAGAAGGAAAGCAGAATGAAAAAATAGGCAATTACTTCCGGGGAGATTATCTTACCGTGGAGGTACTGAAATCCCTTTTGTACGGAACCATTGCGTTTGTACTGGGATTCGGCCTTTATATCCTGTATGATTTTGATGTATTCATGGAGGATATATACAGGCTGGATATTTTCACATTTGCGCAGAATATTCTGACTTATTATGTGATTGCTCTGATAGTGTATGCGGTTATTACTTTTCTGGTATACAGTTTCCGTTATACCGGAACACGTAAGAAATTGAAACGTTATTACCATAATCTTAAAAAGCTGAGCATGCTTTATCAGAAGAAGTGAGGAAATTATGACTAAGTTACTGGAAATTAGAGAGCAGATTAAAATAATGTTGAACAGATACGAAGCGTTCATTTTTCCTGTGGGTAAGTTTTTGCTGGCATTTTTTGCGCTGAGTATGATTAACGGCCGTATGGGATATATGAACCGTTTGGACAATATGGCGCTGGTATTGATTGTAGCGCTGACATGTTCCTTTCTTCCCATGGGCAGTATGGTGTTTTTCGGGGCTATATTCAGTCTGGCACATATGTATGCCCTTTCGTTGGAAGTACTGTTGGTGGGAGTATGTGTTTATCTGATTATCTTTGTATTGTTCTTCAGATTCGGACCTAAGGACTCCCTGGTAGTTCTTTTGACACCGTTGCTGTTTTGCATGAAGATACCCTATGTAATGCCGGTGGCACTGGGGCTGATTGGCGGACCTGCTTCTGCGGTGACCATGGGGTGCGGTATTCTGGTTTATTACCTGAATCATGCAGTGGTTGAAAACGGTACACGTATCATTGCATTGGGAAGCGAAGAAGCTGTAGCAAAGATACGGATGGTCTTGGATGCCGGCGTACTTAACAAAGAGATATTTATTGTAATTGCGGCATTTTCCATTACCATGCTTGTGGTATGGTTCCTGCGCAGGATGTCCATGGAGTATGCATGGACTATTGCTATTGTATCAGGCGCACTTCTGAATATTGTTATCCTGATGATGGGAGATTTAATGTTTGACACCAATATATCTGTGCTGGGTACTATACTTGGCAGTATCGTAGCTGTAGGTGTGGGCAAGGTGATTGAGTTCTTTAAGTTTTTTGTAGACTACAGACGTACGGAAAAGGTGCAGTTTGAGGATGATGAGTATTATTATTACGTGAAAGCGGTGCCTAAGATTACGGTGGCTACTCCGGCAAAAACGGTGAAACACATTAATTCTGCGACTGCTGCTTCGCGCAGTGTGACTACGGAGCGTACGGCGCGTTCTGCGTCTTCTGCCGCCGCTACCCGGAGTTCCGGACGGACGGGCGGATCTTCCGTGCAGGACAGCCGGAGAAGTAATGTTAAGAATCAGCCGGTAAATAAGGGCAAGAGTGTTACAATTAACGGGCAGATGACCAGCTCCCGTAAAGAGAGTGAAGTGGATTTTGAAGAAATATTCTAATCTGCGATGACTAAATAGATGAAGTAGGGATGATGAAATGGGTTTACTTGAGAAGATTAATGAATATCTGAAAAGTATTGAATTGTATAGAGTGCAAATGGATATCGGTGATCTTCTGGAAGTGTTGATTATCGCATTCCTGTTGTATTACATTTTGGTGTGGATGAAAACCACCAGAGCATGGCTTTTACTGAAGGGGTTGATAGTAATTGCGATTTTCCTGGCACTGGCTTATTTCTTTGAAATGACGACGATTATATGGATGGCACAAAATATACTGGGGTTTGCGGTTACCGCCCTTATTATCGTATTACAGCCGGAGCTTCGTAATGCATTGGAAGAATTAGGTAAGAAGAGCCTGATTACAAATGTGTTGCCTTTTGATGCCATGCGAGGGCCTGAGGGTGGTTTTTCCGAGAAAACCATTGATGAAATCGTGCGTGCATGTACATCCATGTCCAAGGTGAGGACCGGCGCACTGATTGTAATAGAGCGTGCAGAGTCCCTGAAGGTATACGAGAGCTCGGGTATTGTCATAGACGGTTATGTGAGCAGCCAGCTTTTGATCAATATATTTGAGCATAATACGCCCTTGCATGATGGTGCTGTTATCATACGGGGAGACAGAATTACCGCGGCTACCTGCTACCTGCCTCGGACAGAAAAGCAGAATCTGAGCAAAGAGCTGGGAACCAGGCACCGCGCAGGTGTGGGTATGTCTGAAGTGACGGACTCTTTCACGATTATAGTATCGGAGGAGACCGGTAAGATCAGCGTGGCTTTTGAAGGTCAGCTGGAGTCCAATTTCAATGCTGACAGTTTGAAACAGAGAATGTACAAGGTATTTATCAAGGAGGAAGAAACCGAAAAGAATAAACGTAAGAGAAAAGGAAGGAGCAAGGCGGAGTAATGAAAAAGAAATTATTACACAATTGGACTTTAAAGCTTGCATCCCTTATCGTTGCGTTTCTCCTTTGGTTTATGATTATCCAGTTTGAACAGCCCATGGATAAGGTGACTTTCAGTAATGTAAAGGTAAACCTGATTAATACAGAACTATTGGATAATGGGAACAAGTATTATGAAGTGCTTAATGATACGGATATGGTCCGTGTTACGGTAAAGGCACCGCGTAATGTGACGGAAAAGTTAAGCGCATCGGATATCATTGCCGTCGCTGATGTGAATAATCTGACTAATATTAATACCATAGAAATCGATTTGGATGTACCCAACGAAGAGGTTTACTCTGTTACTGCTAACCATGATGCAGTGCGTCTGCATGTGGAAAACAGGGCAAGCAAATGGGTGCGTGTTAATTACGGGACTACCGGTGAGGTGGCAGCAGGCTATATGGTGACGGATGTATCACCGGACCAGACGCTGGTGGAAATCAGCGGTCCAGCATCCGCGGTTGCCCAGGTAAGTTATGCCGGAGTGCAGTTAAGCGTAGAGGGTGCAACCAACAGTATTTCTGCAAATGTTGATGTGAGTTTGTACAACGAAGCAGGTAATTTACTGCACCTGAATACCCTGTCTAAAAATGTGGATTTTATTCATATGGATGTAAGAGTGTTGGCTGCAAAAGAGGTGCCCTTGGATGTGCGGACTTCCGGTAAAGTAGCAGAGGGTTATCTTTTGACCGGAGAGATTGAAACCAGTCCGGAGAAGCTTATGCTTGCAGGATCTGCAGCAACATTAAACGGCATATCTAAGGTGACCATTCCGGGTGAACTGGTGGATATCAGCGGTGCATCTGCAGATGTGGTTAAAGTGATTGATATCAGGGAATATTTGCCTGAGAATATAGAATTGGCCAGCAAGGTTTATAACGGCAGGATAAAAGTGACGGTTCACGTAGAAGCAGAAGAAGTCAAGGATTTGCAGATTCCTGTAGGTAATATTGATATCCGCAATGTGCCGGAAGGATTTGCGGTTATGTATCCTGAAGAGATAACGGAATGTACGGTTAAAATCTCAGGATTAAAGAAAAATGTAGAGGCTTTGCAACCGGTTGAAGTGTCAGGATATGTGGATGTGGCAGAATGGATGCGCGAGCAGGAAATTACGGAACTTGTTACCGGCACATATATAATTCCGGTGGTTTTTGAAAAAAAGGAAGGCATAGTCATTGAGAATGAAGTAAGCGTTACCGTGAATGTGGAAGCGAGATACTAAACCATAAAGAAATAGCTTGTAAGATGGGGAAGGAGGTAAATATGGTTAGTCAAAAGGTTGTGATTAAAAATCCCACGGGGCTGCATTTGAGACCCGCAGGTATCTTGTGCAAAGAAGCGATGCAGTTTAAGGCCAGGGTGTCCTTTAATTTCAGAGGAAATTCCGCTAATGCTAAGAGCGTGCTCAGTGTATTGGGGGCTTGTGTTAAAAGTGGAGATGAAATAGAGTTTGTATGCGAAGGGGAAGATGAACAGGCAGCGTTGACTGCACTTGTGGCGGCAGTGGAAAACGGACTGGGCGAATAAATTAATACATGAAATAAAAAGCAGGAATGTGCTATGCACATTCCTGCTTTTTATTGATATTATAAGAAATACGTGGTTCTTACTGAGGGTTAAACACACATATACCCTGTAAAACTAGCGGTAACTGAAGGTGTCACCGTCTTCTACGATACAAATCATGGTCTTGCCGGTGTTTAATACGATTTCATCACCGTTCATATCATAATAACGGGTTGCACCGTAATCCGTACTCTTTTTCCAGTTGATACGGATACCCTTTCCTTCTGTAAAATACCAGCCTGAACGGGTGTTGTCATGGCACTTCATTACGAGGTAACCATCGCCTAAATCTTCCTGATAAACATTCTGTATAATAATATTTTTGAAAGCAAGCTGTTCACCGGTGGCAGCATCCATATGAGGTCCGTCTTCGGCACCGGAAAGATGCTGGGAACGATAGTAGAGACCGTCCTTTTCGTTGTAATCAAAGTAACATCTGGTCACGGGATAGCATGCGGACATATCAATGTGAGTGGCATTACGTGCACCGGTACTGTACTGTTCCAAGGTATTGGGTTCGTTTTTGTTGGTGAATTGGAAATGATCTTCATCTGCCAAGCCGCGATACTTGGTACTGTATCCCAAATCTTTTACTGTCTTAAGCAAATCAGCACCATTAGCATACGCATTGTGAGGCGCGGAACGGTCCGTGCTGCGGAAAAAGGCTTTGGAATGTGAGCCGGAATTACCGTTTACGTTCTGGGTAGTGCTTTGAGCAATCAGGTCATTGATATAATAAGGGCCGCCAAAGTGCACCTGTAATGCGTCCCACTCAAAGGACCAGTAAATATAATAGGTACGCATGGAACGGATATTACCAATCTTATCCAAATCGTCCCAGTTTTCATAAAGAGCCATCATACGGGTCATATTGCCTTCTACGGGAGCTTCATAAATAACGGAAGCCTTGGACAGATTGTAATGGGGTACGGCCTTCTTTTCATTGGGCGTCATAACCGCAATGGGGCGCATTGCAGCCACATCGGCGTCTACCCATTCGTTGGTCAGCTTACTTCTTACCATGCCTTCTTCAGGGGGGACGGAATCGTCTACAAATACGATTTCTTCCTCACTGCTTTCGGATTCTGTTTCCTGCTCTTGTCCGGAAGGTACTGTTTGCTCAGGAGTTGGAATCTCGATGGTTTCTTCATCCAGAATAATAGGGCTTTTCAGTGAAGTGGTAGTGCCGCATGCACTGAGTAAAGCAAGTGACAGTGCCATAACCAGGCACAATTTCATTCTTTTCATATGCATATTCCTTTCTTGTGTATTCTGCAAAACTTTATTTGTTTGGAATCATACAAAATACTGTTGTAGTATATCACAGAAAAATGTCAAATTCAGTATTTCTGTGTATATTTAAAGAAATATTAATTTTTACAGGAAATTATAGGTAATAAGAGCAATAATAACACCTAAAATACCGCCTACCAGCACCTGGAGAGGGGTGTGGCCCACAAATTCCTTTAATTTCTCGTGGGCAGACATTTCCTTGTGACCCATTTTGGTAAATATTTCTACGATATCATTGATAATTTCGGCCTGGATACCGGTCTCCCGACGCACACCTCTTGCGTCATGCATGACAATAATAGCTAGTATAATGGTAATGGCAAATTCGAAGCCGCCAACGCCATATTCCATGGCAACGGCAGTGGTCATAGCGCACACCGTGGCTGAGTGGGAACTGGGCATTCCGCCGCTTCCAACCAATCTTTCCGGTACAAACTGTTTGGTGAAAATCAGATGAATGATTGTTTTAAGCACCTGTGCCACAAACCATCCGATAACAGCTATAATGAGTATTTTGTTATTTATTAATTCTATAAATACATTCATGAGACACTCCGATATAAAAATTAACGGATATATTATACTACTTATACCAAGAAAAGTCCATGCAAAAGCACAAATAAGAAGAGGGTGTTATAGTGGGAAAGTATCAAAACTTGATAAAAAAACCAAAAGCATGTATACTATAAAAATATGAATACGGCATATGGCGTATGATAACGCCGGAATGGGGAGATAGGATGAGGTTATTAAGTGTTGTGGTGCCCTGTTATAATGAAGAAGAAAATATTGGCTTGTTTTACGATGAATTAATGAAAAATCAGGAGTTCTTCACAGAGACGGATACTGAAATAGAGATTCTGTATATAGATGACGGCTCCGGGGACAAGACCCTGGAGAGAATTAAGGAACTTAAGGAAAAGGATGCCAGAGTCCGTTATATTTCTTTTTCAAGAAATTTCGGGAAAGAGGCGGCTATGTTTGCCGGTCTGGAGAAGTCTAAGGGAGATTATGTGGTGCTTATGGATGTGGATTTGCAGGATCCGCCGTCACTCCTCCCGGAGATGTTGGCTGCGGTAAAGGAAGAGGGATATGATTCTGTGGCCACCCGACGTGTGAGCAGGAAGGGCGAGCCGCCCATCCGTAGTTTTTTTGCCCGGATTTTTTATAAATTAATGCGTAAAATCTCCCGGACTGAGATGATGGACGGTGCCAGGGATTACCGCCTGATGACCAGACAGATGGTTAATGCCATACTGGAAATGAGGGAATATAATCGCTTTACCAAAGGTATATTCGGCTGGGTAGGATTCCGTACCAAGTGGCTGGAATATGAAAATGTGGAGCGTGTAAAAGGTGAGACCAAGTGGAGTTTCTGGAAGTTGTTTATATACTCTCTGGAAGGTATTACGGCGTTTTCTACCATGCCGCTGATGCTTGCGTCCCTGATTGGTGTGTGTTTCTGTATTTTTGCCTTTATCATGATTATATTTATTATTGTGCGTAAACTGATTTTTGGTGATCCTGTGTCCGGATGGCCCTCTTTGGTGTGTATCATTTTGATGGTCAGCGGCGTCCAGTGTTTCTGTGTGGGCATCGTGGGACAGTATCTGGCCAAGACCTATATGGAGGTAAAAAAGCGTCCCATATATCTTGTTCGGGAAGAATGTTGATAATTGACGATATGTGCGATGAAAAATGCTTTTATTTTTTGCGAACTTATGTTAGAATTTGTTAGATGGTTGTGAGAACGGGCGATACTCGACATATGAAAGGGGAATTCATAATGGAGATTGCTGCAGTAAAAGACTATGAATTGGAACGTTATATTACAAACATCATGTTGGATGTGGGAGTGCCCGCTCATTTAAAGGGATATCATTATCTGAGGGATGCGATTTTGCTTTCCGGAAGAGATATGGAGGTAGTGAGCAGTGTGACGAAGTTGCTGTATCCTACCATTGCAAAAAGGTTCAAGACCACTGACCAGAAGGTAGAACGGGCTATCCGTAATGCCATTGAGGTTTCGTGGGTTCGCGGAAATGCGGATACTTTCGAGGAAATGTTCGGATATTCCGCAGTATCAGGTAAGACCAGACCAACCAACAGTGAATATATTGCAAGAGTTGCAGATAAAGTCCGCCTGGATTTTAAGTGTATGGATGAACTGTAAGCAGTTCGCTTTGGTTGAAAACATAAATTTGCATCAAAACATAAACACAATAAAGAGCGTCCGTTCCAACGACCATTTAAAAAGCCGTACTTTTAAGTGCGGCTTTTTGTATTGCGTGGGGAAGAGAACTGCTTTTTGTCAACGGGCGGTTGGGATATAATCTTCAGTTTTTCTTAAGTTGTTTCTTATAGGTGCATATGTTAAAATGTAGGCAGATTGGCAGATAGGAGCATAAAATATATGGTTCTTCTGATATTGTGTCTTGCGTGTGCACCGGTATTGCCGGGAGCATGTGCAACGAAAATATTATACGGAAGACGTCCGGCAGATACGTTGCATCCTGTAAGTGCTTATATTATGGGATGGTTATTGTGTGTGTGCATGGCAGGGGCGGCCAATGCGGTGACTGTGATAGGCGGACAGTCTCTTTTGTGGTGTACAAAATTATTTGTGGGATTATTGCTTGGAATGGAAGGGATTTCTGCCATAATCCTTGGTATACTTGGGGCAGTTCAGGGTAGAGAGAGGCATGAAGCATTTCAGAAAGCATCGGAACATAGGAAAGTAAGCGGTACTGTCCGTGGATTACAGGTGGTGTTTATGATGCTTGTTTTGATACAAATTGTAAGTATTTTACGTAAAGGATATGTGTTCCTTAACGGGGACATGACCTTGGAAACGGTGCAGAGCTTTTTGGATACAAATGCTTTGTATGAAATGAATCCGCTGACAGGGCAGATGTATGAAGCGGGTGTGCCTCTGCGTATCCGGATATTGTGCCTGCCCACATTATATGCCATGTTGTGTACTTTATTTGATGTTTCCGCACAGATAGTGGTCTGGACCGTAATGCCGGTGTATCACCTGTTATGTGCGTATTTGGTATATTATCTTCTGGGGAGCCGTTTGTTTCCGGATAAGCAGGTGCAGAGAGTAACTTTCCTGATTCTGGCCGCGCTTGTACTGGCGCAAGGCACTTATGCATACGGAGCGGACGGACTGGGGCTGATGTACAGAGGTTTCAGAGGAGAATCCGTGCGAAGTGTGGTACTTCTGCCCTATGTGATTTGGGCTCTGCTGGAGCGTAAATGGTTTTGTATTATCCCGGCTGTTATGGCGGAAGCGTGTATTGTATGGACACTGTACGGTATGGGTGTATCTGTGATGGTGGCAGCGATTTTTGCTTTGGTACTCTGTGGATGTGCATTCTTTGATAAGAAGCACGGAAAGGGGGACCGGACATGTGGGAATTAATAAATAATGCCAGGGAAGGTTTTCTTTCCATGCATACCGGCGGTAAATATACAGGTCTTTTATTGGTGATTCTGGTGTATTTGTGGTGCAGGAAATGCGGTCATACATTAAGCGGTAAGAAATATGCCGGGCCGGAAAAGGGGCTGATGGTTTATACCACTCTGATGGCTGTAATTTGCAGCATTCCCGTAACGGCGGTTCTGTTAATGAAATACCAGACGGCCTTTTATGATTATACCTGGGTATGGGCAGTGGTACCCGCGACCATAATGCTGGCCTACGGTGGGACTTTGCTGTTAGAAGATGCTATGGATTCAGAAGCTTTGAAAACGACAAGATCCAAGGTTTTGTTTGCGGCAGCATTTATAGCGGTATTTATACTGGCAGGCGGCATGGGCGGCCGGGAACAGGAAATGGCACTGAAAAAGGCTGAATATCAGACCACGGAAAGATTGCTTAATGTTCTGATACAGGAAAGTGATTTGAAGGGTGACGATGTGTCGGCAGATGCAGAAAGAGAAGCAGCCGGTCTGTGCATCTGGGGGCCTACCATGGTTATGGAATATGTGCGGATGATTGAACCTGACATGCAGGTGGCATACGGCAGAAATATGTGGGACATTTCGCTAAATGCTTTTTCTTATGATGTGTACGGAGAAGAAGAGATGCGGTTGTACGAAGCGATGTCCGAAGCACAAAACCGCGCACGGTTTAGCGATATAGAGATGCTTAAACTGGCTGTAGACAGAGGGATTAGCCATGTGGTACTGCCCGGTTATGTCTTACAGGCGGATGTGGAAGCGGCGGCAGACTATGCAGGCAGCAGTATCCGTCAGGTAGAAGGTTATTATGTGTTGGCACTGCCGGATAAAAACTGAAGTTAGTGCCGTGAGAGGCACTGAAATGGGACGGCTGACGAGGCACGGATGTACCTGCGGCAGGAACGATAAGAGAAGAAACGGACCCTAAAGGATAACGAGTTAAATGAATGGATTAGTAAGTATTATTGTACCGGTGTACAATGTGGAAAAATATATATTGGAAACCATAGACAGCGTGAGAAAGCAGACCTATACGGACTGGGAGATGCTGCTTGTGGAGGACGGTTCCCGGGATAATACGGTGGCTGTGGTGGAAGAATTCCTACGGGAAAGCAGCGAAGAGCGGGTTAGATTAATCAGACTGCCGGAAAATGTAGGAGCCGCCAAGGCACGTAATCATGGAGTACAGCAGTCCAGGGGACGTTATGTGGCCTATCTGGATGCGGATGATTTATGGCGGCCGGAAAAACTGGAAAAGGAATTGGCATACTTAAAGTCCAAAGAAGCGGCCTTTGTTTTTACGGGATATGAGTTCGGAGATGAAAATGGCGTGGGAACAGGTAAAATCGTCCGTGTGCCGGAGATGCTGGATTACAAAAAGGCCCTGGGGAATACCACTATTTTTACTTCCACTGTGATGTTTGATACAACCCGGATTCCCAGAGAGCAGATAATGATGCCGGATGTAAAAAGTGAGGATACTGCCCTGTGGTGGGATATACTGCGAAGCGGTCAGGCGGCATATGGTCTGGATGAGAATCTGGTGATTTACAGAAGACCGGGTAAGAGCCTTTCTTCTAACAAGCTGGAAGCAATCAGGCGTATCTGGAAATTGTACCGCAGAGAACGGCTGCCTCTGTGGAAATGTGTGCTGTTGATGGTGAAGTGGGGAGTTCTGGCTACATTGCGGCGGGTTTAAAAGAATTCCCCGTTGTTGTACAGAAGAGGTAAAATGTGGTATACTATAATGTAATGCTTAATCCGAAGCGGAGGAACAGAATTTGCGTACAAGTACCAATGAAATAAAGCTCAGAAGAGCGGAATCATTTAAGAGATTAATTAATTTGAGTCTGATTACGGTTTGTCTTTTGATAGAGACAGGCATATTTGCATACAACTGGATTTTTCACTTTTCTCAGAGTGTAGTAGAGCCGCTGCAGAATTTCTGGTTTAAGGGACATTTGTTGGAAATTGCCATATACGGCGTAATCCTGCTTTTGTTTTCCAAGACCTACGGCGGTGTGAGACTGGGATATATGAAGAATGTGGAACTGATTTTTTCGCAGTTCTTTGCAACACTGATGGCTAACGTGCTGATTTATGCGGAGTTGTCCGTTATGGCTTTCCAGCTGTTTGTGCCCCAGATGTTTATCGCCATGACGGTGGAACAGACCCTGGCGATTATTATATATTACACTATTGCCAGCTGGATATTTGCGAAAGTATTTCCGCCCCGTAAACTGCTTCTGATTCACGGGGACAGGCCTGTGGATGAGATTCTGTTTAAATTCGGCACCAGAAAAGATAAGTACAAGGTGGAAAGATGTGTTCATATCAATTTGGGTTATGAAAAGCTTTGTGAAGAGATTCAGAAGGCTTATGACAGCGGAGAAATCAATGCGGTAGTGGTATGGGATATTTCCAGTGTACTGCAGAGGGAACTCCTGAAATACTGTTACGGCAAATCCATCCGTATTTACCGGATGCCCAAGATTACAGATATCATTACTTTGGGTGCGGAGGAGCTTCATGTATTTGATTCCCCCATGCTGCTTACCAGAGAATATCATCTGACCATGGAACAGCGGGTAATTAAAAGAACCATTGACGTGGTATGTGCGGCGCTGCTTCTTGTTGTGGCGTCTCCTGTTATGCTGATTACATCCATTGCAATAAAGCTTTACGACGGCGGTCCCGTGTTGTATAAACAGGTCAGATGCACCATCAGCCAGAGAGAGTTTCATATTTTGAAATTCCGCAGTATGATAACGGATGCGGAAAAAGACGGTGTGGCCAGACTTGCCCAGAAAAATGACAGTCGTATTACTCCCGTGGGTAAATTTATCCGTAAATGCAGAATAGATGAATTACCCCAGCTGATTAATATATTAAAGGGAGACATGTCCTTTATCGGTCCCAGACCGGAGAGGCCGGAGATTATTAAACAGTATTTGGAGATTATGCCGGAATTTGCTTATCGTATGAAGGTAAAGGCGGGGCTTGCGGGATTTGCCCAGGTGTACGGTAAATATAACACTTCACCCTATGATAAACTGAAGCTGGATCTGACCTATATTGAGCAGTATTCTGTCTGGCTGGATTTTAAACTGATGCTGTTGACCTTAAAGATACTGTTTCTGCCCGATAGTACGGAGGGCGTGGAAAGTGATCAGATTACCGCACTGAAGCAGGAGCGTGCAAACAGAGAAGAGTAGAGGTATTTTATGAAAGAATGTGCTTACGGCAGGGAGTCTGTCAATGCAAAGCTGATGTTTTTGCTTTTTCTCAAAAAAACAGGAGTGTTCCTCTCAGCAGCTGCCATCGGGGCGCTGCTGGTGGGAGGCTATTATTTCGTGACCGAAATCCTGATGGGAGAGGGTGTGACTTACAGTGCCACCTCTACTTACTACGTGCAGTACGGAACGGATCCGCAGACCGGCAATGAATATACCTATATCAACGGTGTCACCTGGGACAGTACCTGGGTAAAGTCCGATGCATTTTTGCAGGATGTACAGACATTTATAAGAGAAGAGAATAACAGCGAATTGTCCGTAGAGAGTCTGAAAAGATATATATCGGCGGATCTGCCTTCAGACCTTCGGATGCCGGTGACTACGGTAAAGACGGAGAAGGAAGAGCTGACCATGCTGGTGGCCGGAGCGGTGGAAAAGGCTATGGTGCAGCTGGGAGCAAATCCCGATTACAGGGAGATAGAAGAGATTTCGATAGTTATCGCGGCAAAGGAAGCAGAGATTACGCCTATAGACGACAGGACGGTATCAGCTGTGATACTGGGGGCATTGCTGGGATTATTTACGGCAGTGGTGATTTGGTGTATCAGATATTTTATGGATGATTCCGTGTATGTGCCGGATACCTTCGAGACCCGTTATGGTATTCCTATGCTGGGAACCTTGGAGTCGCCATATCTGGCAGAGAATTTTAAATATTTGTTTGCGGGTAAAAAAAGTATCGCCTTGCTGGGAACGGACAGTGACGGGGATATGACTGAGATAAAGAACAGACTCAGTGAACTACTTCAGGATGTGATGGCCGGAGAAGACGGAGTGCAGTTGATTCCCATGCCGGGAGCTGAGCAGTGTCCGGAGGTGTTTGGTGCTATCAGACAGCTGGACGGACTGCTTTTATGTGTGGAGGCGGGAGCCCGCGACGGTAAGCGGACCGAGGAGCTGCTTGCTACCTTTGAAAAGCAGGATATTACAGTGGATGCGGCGCTATTGATACATGAGGACGAAGCATTACAGAGGGTGTACTATTTACGAAAGGGAAAGAAACCTGAAATGTAGACGGTGGGAGGAATCATGAGCGTACAATTACTGGTTTCGGCTGTGAATGCACAGCCTGCAGAACTGGCAGAGGCCATGAATATCAGCAGTGATGCCATTGTGGTGAATCAGTGCAGCAAATATGATTATACAGAGCTGGAGAGAAAAGGATATAAAATCCGTTTTTTCTCCATGAATGAGCGTGGGGTAGGCCTTAGCCGCAACCATGCTCTTTTGCGTGCAGACCATGAAATCAGTCTGTTTGCGGATGAAGATATTGTTTATGTGGACAATTATAAAGAATTGGTGGAAAAGGCTTTCCGGGAGCATCCCGAAGCGGATATGCTTCTTTTTTATGTGAAAGCGGCGCCCGGTCGTGAGACCTATACCATTGAAAAGGAAGGCAGGGTGAGATGGTATAACTGCGGCCGCTATCCCACCTATAGTTTTGCGGTGCGTACAGAAAGGGTGCGAGCCCTGAATATTACTTTCCACCTGCTATTTGGAGGCGGCGCGCCTTACAGTAACGGAGAGGATTCCCTGTTTATCAGCGAATGTCTGAAAAAAGGCATGAAAGTGCTGAAGGTGCCTGTGACACTGGGGGCGGAAAACGGCAGGGAATCCACCTGGTTTAAGGGATATAATGAGAAGTTTTTCTATGACAGGGGGGTGTTGTTTCACTTCCTGTATGGCAGGCTGAAAAGGCTGATGGCACTGAGGTTCCTGCTGGCTCACAGGGGAGAAATGTGTGTTGACATTCCTTTTGCCCATGCCTTGGCATTGATGAAGAAGGGAATGAAGGAAGCTACATTTATCGGAAGGGAGAAGGAACAAAACCATGAAGCCAATGTTTAGCATTATTACGGTATCCTTAAACCCGGGTGAGAAGTTGTTTGAGACCTTGGAAAGCATCAGGAAGCAGACCTGTACAGATTATGAGATTGTGATTAAGGACGGTGGTTCCCGCGACGGCAGTATGGAAAAACTGCAAAGCTACCTGGAACAGCCGGAGAATACAGAGTTTGCCGGACGGATCAGGGTGTTCAGGGAGCCGGATAAAAGTATTTACGAGGGCATGAACCAGGCAGTGGTCTATGCAGAGGGAAACTACTATTATTTCCTGAATTGCGGAGACTCTTTTTACGATGAAAAGGTACTTGAGCAGCTGAAGGCGGCAATTACGGAGAATGTGTCCTGTGATGGCCGGACGGATGAGGCTGATACGGGAAAGGGACGGATATTCTACGGCGATCAGTATGATATGCTACAGCATACTGTGGTGGCTTCTAACCCTCATATGGATGCCTTTGCCTGCTATCGTAATGTGCCCTGTCACCAGGTGTGCATCTATGGCGCGGAGCTCTTTGCAGAGCGCGGCTACAATCCTGTGTATAAAGTGAGGGGGGATTATGAACATTTCCTCTGGTGCTTTTTTGAAAAGAAGGTACAGCCTGTATATGTGCCTGTGGTAATGGCTAATTATGAGGGCGGCGGTTTCTCTGAAACGCCTGCAAACCGTAGACGTTCCGCAGCAGAGCATAAGGAGATTACGGCGCTGTATATGAGCAGGGGGCAGCGGTTTAAATACCGTATGATTCTGTGGATGACATTGGCGCCCCTTCGTACTTTTATGGCCCACAATCCGGTTTTTTCCGGTGTATATAATAAATGTAAAAGTCTACTGTACCGTCACTAAGGGCAGGAGCGTAAGTAAGGAACCGGCTATCGGAAGCGGAAAGACCGGAAGAAGGTAGCGTGCTGGATCGGAAGAGAATAATGCTTAAGGAGTACGGAGCAGAGCTTCCGAGGGAAGGCGGTTAAGATATAGAGAGCAGGAATCAAAAAGGTTGTCTGCGGAAAGGGAAACATGGCAGTATATCTGACTTTGACGGTGGTAACGCTGTTACTGGCGTCCTTTATCCGAAACAGGGATTATGTACAACTGAATAGTGAACATCTGCGCCCTGCATATATGGAGCGTCAAAGGGCTTTGAATATTTGTATGGCAGTTGCGATTTTTCTGCTCCTTACGGGGGTGTCCGCCTGTCGGATTGCAGTAGGAAATGACTACTGGGTATACCGTTTCCAGTTCAATCTGATTATGCAGGAACGCCATGTGTCCTATGAGTTTGGTTTTAATCTGGTGGTGTGGCTGATACAGACATTATTGGGATATGATAATTATATACCCGTGTTTGCTTTTTTCTCTGTTGCTACCTGTTATTTTTTTGTAAAAGCCATGTATGACAGAGCGGAGGATTTTGCTTTTACCCTGTTTTTGCTGTTGACCGGGGGTTATTATTTTAACAGTCTGAACTCTGTACGTTATTATCTGGTGCTTGCCATTGCCCTTTATGCCATGAAGTATGTGCTGCGGCGGGAGTACATCCGGTTTGTTTTGTGGATTATTCTGGCCAGTCTGTTTCATAAATCCGTGTTGCTGGTGATTCCGGCCTATTTGGCGGCAGTTTATCTGGCAGACCATAAGCTGAAGAAGTGGCATTATATACTGGGAGGTCTTTTGATTGCCAGTCTGATATTCGGTCAGGGCTTTTACCGGGAGATTATTTTTACTTTTTATCCCTATTACAGGGATTCTGTGTTTGATGTATCCCAGTTATCCTGGGTAAATATCGGCAAGTGTGCTGCGGTACTTGCACTATGTCTGGTCAATTGGAGGACCGGCTTGGCAGTAAACAGGGAAATCCGCTTCGGATTTTATCTGAATCTGGCTGCCTTGGTGGGATTTTTTTGCGGAAGCTTTATCCCGGAGGTGTCCAGAGTATGTTATTACCTGATTATCTCCCAGATATTCCTGATTCCTGCAGTAATAAGCAGGATGAAGGACAGCTGGTTTAAGAAGTTGTGCCGTATAGGCGTGATTGCGGCATTTACATTTTATTTTGCAATGCTGCTGAAGGGGATGTATGCGGTCAATATAAGACTGCTTCCCTATTTGAACTGGATATTTAACTAGAGGTGAAGGCGGATGAAGGTACTTTGGCTTTGCAATATGATGCTGCCCGCAGTAGGAGAACATCTGGGTCTGGAGACCAGCCCCAAGGAGGGTTGGCTCAGCGGATTGTTTCAGATGGCAGTATCTGATGACCAAAACAGAATAGAGAGCTTTATACTGGCGTTTCCGGTGGACAGGACATTGTTGTCTGTTGGGGAACAGCTTCTCCACGGCAGTATGGAATGTCAGGGTAAAGTTGTGGAATATTACGGATTTTACGAAGATACATCTAAGCCGGAATGTTATGACCCGGCGATGGAGAATGTTTTGAAGGAACTAATCCGCAGATGTGAACCGGATCTGGTGCACATCTTTGGAACCTAGTATCCTCACACTCTGGCTATGACCAGAGCATTTAACAGGCCGGAACGTACGGTTATCGGTGTGCAGGGGCTTTGTACCCTGTGTGCCACGGCTTATATGGCTGCGTTACCGGGAGAGGTAGTGCGCAGCAAAACCTTCCGTGATGTACTGAAGCAGGACAGCATGCTACAGCAACAGGAAAAGTTTGTAAAAAGGGGCATTCATGAGCAGGAAGCCCTGCGGAATGTGAAGCATATCATGGGACGTACTGCTTGGGATGCTTACTGGACGGGGCAATGGAATCCGGATGCTGCGTATTATGTGGTAAATGAGTCCTTACGAAATGAGTTCTACACAGGCCGGTGGGAGGCGGAAAAAGCAGAGCCCGGAGCCATCTTTTTAAGCCAGGGAGATTATCCCCTGAAAGGACTTCATCATATGCTGATGGCAATGCCTGAGATTTTGGATAAATATCCGGAGGCTAAGGTATATGTGGCAGGGAATTCCCTTGTTAAAGACGGAACTTTGAAAGACAGGATTAAAATATCGGGTTACGGCTGTTATTTAAAGAGGCTGATAAAAGAATTGCAACTGGAAGATAAGGTGGTATTTTTGGGCAGATTAAGCGCAGCACAGATGAAAGAGCAGTACCTCCGATGTAGCGCTTATGTATGCTGTTCCTCCCTGGAGAATTCCCCTAATTCACTGGGTGAAGCCATGATACTGGGCGCGCCCTGCGTGGCGGCAGAGGTGGGTGGTATTCCCAGCCTGATGACGGACGGCAGGGACGGCGTGATGTATAAAGGCTTTTCTGAAAAAGAAACCCGGAGCGGGGAGCAAATTGCTGGAAATCTGGCAAAAGCTCTTTTGAAGCTGTGGGGAAACAGGGAGACTATGGTCGGATATTGCGAAAATGCAAGAAACCATGCAAAAATAACCCATGACCGTCATGCTAATTATGAAAAGCTTATGGAAGTCTATGCCGCGATTTTGGCTTCAGATGACGGTGGGAAGGAATAAAAATGCAAATAACATTTGTTTCTAATTATATCAATCATCATCAGATTCCTTTCAGCAATGCATTGTATAAACTTACCGGCGGGAATTATACCTTTGTGCAGACAGAGCCCATGGAGCAGGAACGTGTGCAGATGGGCTGGCAGACCGGAGACAGGCCCTATGTAAAGCTTTTTTATGAAGAACCTGAATATTGCAGGGAATTGCTGATAAAGAGTGATGTGGTCATCTTTGGCGGAGTAAATGACGATAGTCTGGCTGATGAACGTCTGGAGGCAGGGAAAATGACCTTCCGTTACAGCGAGCGTCTTTACCGCACGGGACAGTGGAAGGCGGTGTCCCCCAGAGGGCTGAAGAAAAAATACCATGATCATACCAGGCACCGTAATAAACCGGTGTATCTGCTTTGCGCCGGAGCCTATGTGCCTTCGGATTATCATATTATCAGAGCATACAAGAATAAGATGTACTGCTTCGGGTATTTCCCGGAAACCAGGCATTACGATATAGATGAGTTAATGGCCGGAAAGGCGGGGGATGTCCCCAGATTATTGTGGGTGGGGCGTTTTTTGAAGTTGAAACACCCCGAACTTGCTATAGAAAACGCTCGTTATTTAAAAGAAAAGGGAATCGCTTTTCATCTGGATATGGTGGGTGCAGGAGAAATGGAAGAGGAAATTAAGGCATCCATTCAGCGTTACGGATTGGAAGAATGTGTCAGTCTGCACGGTTTTGTCAGTCCGGGGGCGGTGCGTACCTATATGGAGCGCGCTAATATATTTCTGTTTACCAGCAATCGGTTGGAGGGCTGGGGGGCAGTGGTGAATGAAGCCATGAACAGCGGTTGCGCCGTGGTGGCGGGGCATATGATAGGCTCGGTGCCGTATCTTCTCAGAACCGGGGAGAACGGTTTTGTATATCGGGACGGTGATGTGGGGATGCTGCTGGAAACGGTAGAGAAACTGGTGCGTGACCCTAGGCTGTGCGATAAAACCGGCCGGGCAGCTTATGAGACCATTGTAAGTACCTGGAATGCGGAAAATGCGGCCCGCAGTCTGTATGAACTGATAGAAAAGCTACAGAAAAGTCCCGATGTATCCGAGGTAAATGAATGCCCTGTCGGGGGCGGATTTGCTCCCTGCATGCCTGCTCCTGTCATCAGTGAACGCAGGATGTTTGGGTATCTGATGAAAAAGGTAAGAAAGTCTTAGGAAATACTTAAAATGGCCCGAGACATATTGCGGCAGACAAAAAGTTTATTTATAATGCAGACAGTGGCCATTGTAAAGACGCAGGATGAGGCTGCGCGGAAAGTAAAGAGATAGTGTAAATGACAGCAAAACAAGAGAAACCATTAATCAGTATTATCGTTCCCGTATACAATATTATGGAGTATCTGCCCAGATGCGTGAAATCAGTGTGTGCACAGACCTATACCAATTTGGAGATTTTGCTGGTGGATGACGGTTCTACCGACGGTACCGGCAGATTGTGTGATGAATTGGCTCTGGAGGATGAGCGTATCCGTGTATTTCACAGAGAGAACGGAGGCTCCTCGGCGGCCAGAAATCTAGGTCTTGCCAATGCAATCGGACGGTATGTGGGATTTGTGGACAGCGATGATTACATTTCTCCGGATATGTATGAACGCCTGTATGAGGGAATTCTTGCAGGACAGCCACAGGGAGTTAAAATTGCCCAGATCGGGCGGGACGAAACGGATGAGCAGGGCAAACGGTTGTCCGACATCTGTGAAGTGCCTGAGCGGGATCAAATCATAGGCAGCGAGGAATTTTTGAAAGAGCTTTTGATGCACAGGGGAGATTGTTCCTTCTGCACCAAGCTGGTGGACAGGGAGCTTTTTAAAGAGATGAATTTTCCCGAAGGAGTACTTAATGAAGATTTCCATCTGCTGGTTCGGATGCTGGAGCATACGAAGGGGATTATTTCCCTGCCGGGGCGTGCCTACCATGTTTTTTACAGGATAGGAAGTAATTCCCGCAAGGCGGATAAGGAAAGCTTTTCCAGAGTATACGGAGACTGCGTGGATAATGCGGACATGGTGGCAGAACTGACAAAACGCAGATACCCGGGACTTTGCAGTGTGGCACTGCGCTTTGGTGTATTTCAGAGGCTGGAGTATCTGCTGCATATACCCATCAGTCAGATGCGCAGCGAGAACGGGCAGTATGCGGATATCGTAAGGTGGATGCGTAAGAATACGGTGAGAGCTCTCTTTAACAGACAGCTTACCGTGAAAAATAAGATATATATGGTTTTGTTTGCTCTGGCTCCCAGAGGAATCCGGGTACTCCATAAAAAAATAAAAAATATTCCCTGATGCGGGATAAAAGAAGGGAAAGATTTGTATTTTTTATATGGGTGTGATATGATAGAGCAGATATTTGCAAAGACAGATATTACAGAAACAAGGAGACGGAATTATGTTAAATGATAAAGTGATACTGATTACCGGTGGTACGGGCAGCTTTGGTAAGGCATTTACCAAATATGTGCTGACCCATTATAATCCCAAGAAGATTATTATATATTCCAGAGATGAGTTCAAACAGTTTATGATGCAGAACGAATTCAAAGAGTATTTGAGCAAGCTTCGTTTCTTTATCGGAGATGTGCGTGATAAAGAGAGAATGACCCGGGCTTTTGAAGGAGTGGACTATGTGGTTCATGCGGCAGCCTTAAAGCAGGTGCCTGCCTGCGAGTACAATCCGGCAGAAGCAATTAAAACCAATATCCACGGTGCCCAGAATGTAATCGATGCGGCCTTGGATACCGGAGTTAAGAAGGTAGTGGCACTTTCCACTGACAAGGCGGTAAATCCCGTAAATCTTTACGGTGGTACTAAATTGGTATCAGACAAATTATTTATTGCGGCTAATGCATATGTGGGCAATAAGGATATCTCCTTCTCCATCGTGCGTTACGGTAATGTGGCAGGCAGCCGGGGCTCCGTTATTCCATTCTTCCAGAATCTGATTAATAACGGGGAAACCAAGCTTCCCATTACGGATTATCGTATGACTCGTTTCTGGATTTCCCTGCAGCAGGGTGTGGAGCTGGTAATCAAGGCATTAGAGGAGGCAAAGGGCGGTGAAACCTTTATTTCCAAGATTCCCTCCTTTACCGTTACCGACTTGGCAGAGGCTATGCTTCCCGGATGTGAGAAGCCTGAAGTGGGTATCCGTGAGGGTGAAAAGCTGCATGAGATTATGGTAACAGCTGAAGATGCTCCTTACACCTATGAATACGACAAGCATTTCATTATTTACCCCCAGATGGTATGGAGCGAAAGCCGCAGAGCTGTTCCCACCGGCAAGAAGGTGGAGGAAGGCTTTTCCTACAGCTCCGGTAACAACACCTGGTGGCTCACAGTGGAAGAAATAAGGGAATTGATAAAAACCGTTGATTTAAACAAATAGAAGGCTGCGGAATTAAGAAAAGCTTAAGGATAAGTTAAGGAAAGAGCACCTATATGTGCTCTTTCCTTTTTTGGTTAAAAGTGGTATAATAATATGGATTATGTTTATCTAAAAGGAGCAGTTCAATGGAAGAATTGGCAATTTTGGGCGGACGCCCCGTAAGGGAGACTCCCCTGTCCTATGGGAAACAATATATAGACCAAGATGATGTGGATGCGGTGACCCGTACCCTCACAAGTCCTTACCTGACTTGCGGACCGAAGATTACGGAGCTGGAGCAGGAACTTTGCCGAATTACCGGGGCCCACTACGCGGTAGCGGTAAGCAACGGAACGGCTGCATTGCATCTGGCAGCCATGGCAGCAGGTATCGGCGAGGGGGACGAAGTGATTGTGAGTGCCATTACTTTTGCGGCATCTGCTAATTGCGTAAGGTATTGCGGAGGTACTCCAGTATTTGCCGATATCGATCCGGAGACATACAATATCAGTCCCGCGGCCATACGCAGTCTGATTACTGACAGGACCAAGGCTGTAATTGCGGTGGATTTTACCGGACAGGCAGTGGAATTGGATGAAATACGCTGTATTTGTGCTGAGCATAATCTGGTGCTCATAGAAGACGGAGCACATTCCATCGGTACTGTATATAACGGACAGCCGGTGGGCAGTATTGCTGATATGACCTGCTTTAGCTTCCATCCCGTTAAAACGGTAACAGGAGGAGAAGGCGGTGCTATTACCACCAATGATGAAGGGTTGTACAGAAAGCTGAGTCTTTTCAGGACACACGGTATCACCCGTACTATGGAGGAAATGGTTCATCCTACGGATGCAGGCTGGTATAATGAGCAGATCACGCTGGGTTACAATTACCGCATGACGGACATTCAGGCAGCACTGTTAATCAGCCAGTTAAATAAGCTGTCCCTGTTCTCAAAGCGCAGGAAAGAAATCGTGGCCATGTATGATGAGGCTTTCCGTGATATACCGGAGATTCAGGTACAAAAGGAAATCCCTGAGTCCGATACTACCAGACATCTGTATATACTGCGCCTGAGAACCGAGCTTTTAGATTGCGACCGTAGACAGTTCTTTGATGCGCTGGCAGCGGAAAATATCAGGGCGCAGGTGCATTATCTGCCCGTATATTGGCATTCTTATTATGAGAAGCTGGGGTATGCAAGAGGGCTTTGTCCTGAAGCGGAGGCATATTATGAGTCCTCCATGAGTCTGCCCCTGTACTATGCACTCACTGATGAAGAGGTGCAGGATGTAATCCGGGCAGTGAAAAAGCTCATTGCCTATTACAAAAAGAACAAATGAGAAAAAACAGAGCTGCAAAAGCATAAAATAGAGTGACTGGAAAATTAAATCGGAAAGTGAGAAAAACAATGGGTAAATATTTTGGTACAGATGGTTTCAGAGGAGAAGCAAACATTAATCTGACGGCAGATCATGCATATAAAATCGGCCGTTTCCTGGGCTGGTATTTCCAGCAGCAGAAAAAAGATGAAAAGAGCAAGGTGGTAATCGGCAAGGATACCAGACGTTCCTCCTACATGTTTGAATATGCACTGGTTGCAGGACTTACCGCATCGGGTGCAGATGCATACCTGTTACATGTAACTACCACTCCTTCGGTTTCCTATGTGACCCGTACAGAGGATTTTGATTGCGGTATCATGATTTCCGCAAGTCACAATCCTTTCTATGACAACGGTATCAAGCTGCTTAACAGTAACGGTGAAAAGATGGAGGAAGAAACACTTCTGAAAATCGAAGACTATCTGGATGGTGTAACGGAAGAAGTTCCTTATGCACATAAGGAGAATATCGGTACTACCGTGGATTATACTGCAGGAAGAAACCGTTATGTAGGTTATCTGATTTCCCTGGCCACACGTTCTTACTCCGGTAAAAAGGTGGGACTGGACTGTGCAAACGGCAGTTCCTGGATGATTGCCAAGAGTGTTTTTGATGCGCTGGGTGCCAAAACCTATGTTATCAATAATGAACCCAACGGCCTGAATATCAACACCGGCTGCGGTTCCACCCATATCGAGGGTCTGCAGAAGTATGTGGTTGAGAATGGGCTGGATGTAGGCTTTGCCTTTGACGGCGATGCGGACAGATGCCTTTGTGTGGATGAAAAGGGTAATCTGGTGGACGGTGATGCCATCATGTATATCTACGGCAGATACATGAAGGAAAGAGGCAAGCTCATCGGTAATAAGGTGGTAACCACGGTTATGTCTAACTTCGGTCTCTACAAGGCATTTGATGCCATCGGTATTGAGTACGAGAAAACGGCGGTTGGAGATAAGTATGTATACGAAAATATGATTCAGAACGGTTACCGTATCGGCGGTGAGCAGTCCGGACATATTATTTTTAAGAAATACGCAACTACGGGAGACGGTATCCTGACAGCCATCAAGATGATGGAAGTTATACTGGAAAAGAAGAGCACCTTAAGCGAGCTGGCAGCACCTTTTAAGGTATATCCCCAGGTGCTGAAAAACATCCGTGTACGTGATAAGAGAGAGGTTCAGCAGGATGCAGAGGTGCAGGCTAATGTGGCAGATATCGGTGCGGAGCTGGGGGATGACGGACGTATTCTGGTACGTGAAAGCGGTACGGAGCCTCTGATCAGAGTAATGGTAGAAGCGGGAGATATGGAAACCTGTCAGAAATATGTGGACAGAGTGATTGATTTGATAAAAGCCAAAGGTTATGAACAGAACTAACCGGAAGTGAGGAAGATTTGGAAAAACAGGTACAGTTAAGAAAGGAAAAGTGCATAGACAGAATCTTTTTTCTGGCAGTATTGGTGTTCTTTTCCGGACTGATGCTGTACTTGTTTTACAGACAGTGTACGGGAAGTGAACAGCGTTATCACTCGGATATGATGGCCTACATCAAAGAGATGCAGGGGATTGACAGCGGTTACAGCTTCCCCTATCCCATTTTATTTAAATTGGGAGCCTTTTTCAATTTGTTTACCACACCGCCCATGGCCATGGCGTTGTCTACTATGACATTAAACAGTCTGGCGTTAGCGGCAGTTAAGTATGTACTAAACTGTGTGGGACTGGAGTCTTTAAAAGAGGCTTTGGGAAAAAGGAGCTGTCTGGCCGGTGTGATTTTGTCACTGATTGCATTGTCACTGTTTTTTACCTCTATGGTGTATCCGCCGGGAGAAATATATCTGCCCGGTATCCTAAGAGATTATTTGGGAGTGTTCTCAGGAAACCCCTATTACAATGCCACCTATATGGCGGCCAGACCCTTTGCGGTAATTGCCTTTTTCTGCTTTGCCCGGTTGCTGGACAAGTATGAAATGGGATATGAAAAGCGGGGCGGAGTTACTTTAAAAGAGTATATTGCTTTTGCACTAAGTCTGCTTCTTGCCACACTGGCCAAACCCAGTTTTACCCTGGTGCTGGTGGGGGCTGCCGGATTGATTATGTTATTCAGACTGATTAAAAGCCGGTTTACCAACCTGGTGCCCACGGTGCAGCTGGGACTGTGCTTTATACCTACCTTTGCGGATTTGTTATATCAGTACAGCGGTGTGTTTGTGTCCACAGGCACGGAAGAAGGCGGCATCGGATTTTCTTTGGGAGAGGTCTGGGGCAGATATTGTGAAAATATTCCTCTTGCCATAGGACTGGCTGTAGGTTTTCCGATTCTGGTGCTTATACTGAACTTCAGGGAACTGAAAAAGAATTCCCTGTACCGTTTTTCCTGGCAGCTTTACTGGATGGGGTTTGCCATGGCATTTTTCCTGTATGAAAAGGGCTTCCGTAAATTTGATTTTAATTTCTGTTGGGGATATATGTACGGTATTTTCTTTGCGTTTATAGGCGCATTGATAGTGCTCCTTAAAGCCACGGTTTCTCTGAAAAGCTCCGGGGAAAAGGCCGGCAGGGGCCAAGTGATTTTGATAGTATTACAATGGCTGGCTTACGGCTGGCATCTGATTTGCGGCATCTACTATTTTGCACTGATATATGGCGGAGCCATGTATTACAGTGTGAGATGGTAACAGATATATGAGAAGAGAAAGGATTAGCAGATGATGGAGAAAGATAAGATTGCGGTACTTGTACCCTGTTATAACGAGGAAAAAACCATAGGCAAGGTGGTAAGAGATGTAAAGGCCGCTTTGCCGGAGGCAGTGGTATATGTATATGACAATAATTCCACGGACCGTACGGTGGAACTGGCTACGGAGGCCGGTGCAGTGGTACGTCATGAATATAAGCAGGGAAAGGGTAATGTAATCCGTAGAATGTTCCGTGAAATTCATGCAGAATGTTATCTGATGATAGACGGTGATGATACCTATCCTCTGGAATCTGCGGCCGAGATGGTGGAGAGAGTGTTACATTACAATGCGGATATGGTGGTGGGAGACAGACTTTCCTCCACGTATTATACGGAAAATAAGCGTCCTTTCCACAATTTCGGAAATACCCTGATGAGAGTTTGTATAAACAAATTATTCCGTACGGATATCAAGGATATCATGACGGGTTACAGAGCATTCAGCTATGAATTTGTAAAGACCTTCCCTGTTTTTTCCAAGGGATTTGAGATAGAGACGGAGATGACCATCCATGCTGTGAACTACAACATGCAGGTGGAAAATGTAGTGGTGGAATACCGTGACAGACCTGAGGGCAGTGTATCCAAGTTAAATACCTACAGTGACGGTATGAAGGTTATCATGAAAATGATTCAGCTCTACAAGAATTATAAGCCACTGAAATTCTTCGGTGCTTTGGCAGCAGTACTGGCAATTGCGGCAGCAGTTCTGATGATCCCCGTATTTGCGGAGTATTTTAGGACAGGCCTGGTGCCCAGATTCCCCACCCTGATTGTGGGATGCTTTATCCTTCTTGCGGCCCTGCAGGCATTTTTCTCCGGAATGATTCTGGAGGTAATGGCTGCAAAGGACAGAAGAGACTTTGAGTATCGTCTGAAAAAGGTACAGGCTGGCAAATAATTCTAATGATGTGATAAAGGCGGTAAACAATGGACGGAAGTTACAGAGATGCAAAGGCAGGAATTTATCTGCGGCCCATGACACATGGGGATACGGATTTGATTGTTAAGTGGCGAAATAATGATGCCGTGCGGAAAAACTTCATCTATCAGGAGCTTTTTACCCCACAGGGCCATGAGCGATGGATAGAAACCATGATTAATACCGGTAAGGCAGTGCAGTTTATTATCTGTGAGGAGGGGAGTGATACCCCCCTGGGTTCTGTTTATATCCGTGATATAGACAGACAGCATAATAAAGGAGAATACGGTATTTTTATCGGCGAGGACAGTGCCAGAGGCAGGGGCATCGGTACTGCAGCGGCAGAGCTGATGCTACGATATTGCTTTGAAGAAATGCAGCTCCATAAGGTATTTCTGCGGGCTTTTGCAGATAATAAACAGGCAGTGAGAAGTTATGAAAAGGCTGGATTTGTCCGGGAGGCCTATTTAAAGGACGACGTGTGCATTGATGGTGTGTACCGTGATATGGTGCTGATGGCAGCATTTCAAAAGTAAGGCGCGGTACGAAAAGGAGAATAGGATGAAAAAGGTAAGCTTTGTAATTCCCTGTTATCGTTCCGAACTGACCTTGGAAAAGGTTGTGGCGGAGATCGATGCTAAAATGACAGAAATGTCACAATACACATATGAGATTATATTAGTGAATGACTGCTCGCCTGACGGTACTCTGGCGGTAATCCGCAGATTATGTCAGGAGAAGCCCTATGTAAAGGGCATCAGTTTTGCTAAGAATTTCGGCCAGCATGCAGGGTTGATGGCAGGACTGAGAGCCAGCAGCGGTGATTATGTGATTTGTCTGGATGATGACGGGCAGACTCCTGCAGACGAGGTCCATAAGCTTCTTGAAAAGCTGGAAGAGGGATTTGATGCGGTATACGCCAGATACGGACAGAAGCAGCATTCCGGATTCCGTAACCTGGGCAGTAAGGTAAATGAGCTGATGACCCGGGTTATGTTGAATAAGCCTGCGGATTTGTATATATCTTCTTATTTCGGCGTACAGCGGTTTGTGGTCGAGGATATGATTAAGTATGAGAACTCCTATCCCTATGTAATCGGATTGGTGCTTCGTGCCACCAGATGTATTACCAATGTGGATGTAAAACACAGAGAGCGTGAGGAAGGTGCCTCCGGCTATACTTTGAAGAAGCTGCTGGGACTGTGGTTTAACGGTTTTACGGCCTTTTCCGTAAAGCCTCTGAGAATAGCCACGGCTATCGGAGGTACATTTGCAGGGTTGGGATTTTTATATGGGGTATTTACCGTTATTAAGAAATTTGTAAACCCGGACGTGCCCCTGGGCTTTAGTTCCCTGATGGCGGCAGTGGTGTTCTTTGGCGGAATGATTATGCTTATGCTGGGACTGATTGGTGAGTATATCGGGCGTATCTACATCAGCCTGAACAATTCACCCCAGTACGTGATTAAGGAGCGCTTTAATGTAGAGGAAAAGAATTAGGACCGGAACGAAGGAACTGTTCAATGAAGGATTTTTTTGCTTGGTGGAAAGAAGAAAAAAGATATATGCGGCTTATAAAGGCCGGTGTGGCGGCACTTCTGCCCATACTGTGCTGCCTGGTGTACTGCGCAGTACAGGGACGGGGAATTATGCAGGTATATCTCCCTGCATCTCCCTGGAATGATGAGCTCTTTTACTTTAAACAGGTGGAAGCCATCGTAGACCACGGATATCCCCTGGGATATTACGGCTTTAATGAAAGTCATGCCCTGAAGCTTTCCTTTGCGGCATGGAGCCCGGTGCTGGTATTTCCCTGGATTATTTGGGGTAAGCTGTTCGGTTGGGGCCTTTTATCACCTGTGATTTGTAATATTCTGCTGCTGACCCTGGCCTGCTTTTTATTTGTGTGGCTTACGGAGGCGGATTGGAAGCAGATTGGGGTACTGGCACTTCTCTTTGCATTGTTTCCCCTTTTTGTCAGATATATGTTGTCCGGTATGCCGGAGATTATCTGCATGAGTATGTTAATCATTTTTTACGGTCTTAGTGTGAATTATCTGCGTAGGGACAAGGGATATAAGCTGGCCATCCTTTTGCTCATGGCATCTCTTATGGTGCTTATGCGGCCTTATATGTTGCTGTTTTTATTACTTCCCATGGTACTTTGGATAAAAAGGAGCGGCAAAAAGGGAGTGGCAGGTTCTGTAATTTTGATGGCAGTGGTACTGGGTGCTTATGCGGCCATCAAGCATTACCTGAGTGCGGAGTATTTTGCGCCCCTGTTTTTTACGGACTGGATTACTACCTTCTTTACCGAAGGTCTGGCAGCAGGGATAAAGAATTTCTTCGGGACCCTGTATTATATGGGCAGGAATTTCTGCGCCTACACGTTGGAAGGCTTTAAGACGGGCTGGACTGCAGGGGCATTCTTCGGAGGTTATCTGCTGATACTGGCGGTATTGCTGGTGCACTCCGTACGTAATTATCGTAAAAAAGAATATAAACAGCTGGTTATAAACGGCCATCTGGCATTCAGCTTTGTGGGCATGTTTTTTGCACTTCTGCTGATGTATAAGCTGATAGAGGGCAGTAAGCATCTGCTCACTTTTATGGCGGCCGGTATTTTTGTAATCAGTCTGATGGAAACTAAATTTTATAAAAAAGCGGTGCTGCTGGGGGCGGTATTTGCTTATCTCTATACTTATCAGGCAAATGATCCTTATGATTATCAGGTGCCCTTTGCACAGGAAGAGCAGGTGGCACAGGTGAATTATTGGGAAGAGGTATTTGCAGAGCAGTTAGTGCCGGATAAAGAAGCCAGGCCTGATTTCAGGAATTCCGTTATCTGGGATTTCCAGGCTAAGTGCGAAGGTGAGGCATATACAAATCTGAAGTGGCAGCTGCTGTATGCATTACCTTCCGGCATGGGCATCAGTTGTTGCAGACCGGATTATGTAGAAACGCATCTGGAGGAAATGAATTGCCGTTACATTGCAACGGTGTCAGGAGGAACCACGGATATAAGGTGCAGGGAGCTGGGATATGCAGAGCTCGGCAGAGATGCTGATATGGTAGTGTACAGGCGTTATTAATCCGGGTAAGAACGGATGGAAATGCAGGGGCGGCGGCTGATAGCGTCCGGTGAAAATAATGGTCTGATGATTGACGATATTGATGACGTTGATGATAAAGAGTTGATGATAAGGAAAGGAACGGTCACAAGGATGAAGAGGTGGCGGGATACAATATCCATATTTGTAAAAAACAAATTTTATATGGTTACCTTAAGTCTGATTGCCCTGTGCAGCTACGGCTTTTTTGTGACCCATCCTACGGTGGGTATAGATGACACTCCCTACAATTATTATTTTGAAGAAGGGTTGATTGCCATTGTAGGACGATGGTGTCTGTATCTTTTGAACAAAGTAGTGGATATAGCGGAGTTTACTCCCTTTTTACCGGATTTGGCTGCAGTACTGCTGTTAATGGCAGCTGCAGTGGTCTGGAGTGCGTTGTTTTACTCTGTGCTTAAGGATAAAGTACCTGCGTGGGGGTATCTGGTATTTGCCGGACTGTTTTTGTCTAATTCCCTTCACAGTGAGGTAATGACATATTATCTGCATAACGGTATGGCCATCGGCTATCTGTTTACCGGAGTCAGTTTGGTGTGTCTGAAGACGGCACTGGACAGAATCGGTGAAACAGGACTGAGGCCGGATACTGGCAAGGTGACCGCTCTTACAGGGGCTGTTCTTGCCATGGTGACAGCAATCGGCTGTTACGAGTCCTTTATGATTGTATGGCTGGTGGGCGTATTGCTTCTGCTTCTGGCAGAGCGCTTTGCAGGAAGTGATTGCAAGGTATTCAGGGCCTTATGTGTGGCTGCAGTGACAGCGCTGGCAGCCATGATACTGCGTAGCCTGATAATTTCTGCAGTAATCGGTATTTTTGATCTGGGCTATATGCGTGATGAGGCGGAACTTCGTTCCATTACGGAAATGCTTTCCTGGATTTCCGAGGAAAACGGTCCGGCCTATTTTGCCATGGTTTTAAAGCAGACCATAGTGATGTACTCTGTGTTTGGCTATGCTTATTTCCCTATCAGGATATACGTGTATGCGGCAGTGGTACTGATGGTTGTGTCCCTGGTAAGAGGAATTATGAAAAAGGACTTTTGGCTGCCTGTTCTTACTCTGGGTACTTTTATTGCAAGTTATTTGTTGGTGCTTTTGGAGTGTAAGGCCACTTACTACCGCTCTGCCCAGTTTTTGCCGCTGGTGTGTGCTTTTGCCGGACTTATACTGATTTACCACATCCGGCTTGTGATGGCGAAATCGGCAGTCAAGAAAGCGAAGCTGTACGGCTGTTGCAATGCTTTCCTGGGAATCTGCTTCGGTATACTGATGTTTAATCAGTGCAGTGATATGAATAAATGGTTTTATGTGGATTATCTGAAGTATGAGGATGCCAAGACTACCATGAACCGTATCGCTTATGAATTGGAATGCAATTACGATATTGAGAAGCCTGTGATATTTACAGGTGCCTATGTGGCTCCTACAGGTATTCTGCGCAATACTTATGTGCCCTATGATTCTGAGCTTTTTGCTAAGATAGATAGGGCGGCGGCTCTTATAGACGATACGGTGCTTCGGAACTTTTACCAGGCTCAGGGAGTTTGGGTGGCCCAGACTCCGGCCTTGTCTGTGCTTGATTGGGGACGTTATGCCTTTGGTGATGATAAGGAAATGGCACGTTTTTATGAAATACACGGTCAGAAACTGGTGCCGGAAACGGACCTTGCTAAATATGAGGAGGCAACCTCTTATGCCGCGCAGCATATGACCCACTTCCCGGCGAAAGGCTCCATTGCTGATATGGGGGAATACATCATTGTGAATTATTAAGCCGGACAGAAAGAGAATGGCCAGAGAGGATAAAAGATGTTACAGATATTAAAAAAGCTTCGTAAATTGCTGGATAAGAAACAAAAGAGAGCCATGGTGGGACTGGTGTTTCTCATGATTATCAGTGCGGTATTGCAGACACTGGGTGTAGGTTTGCTGGTAAAGACAGCAGATGTAATTATCGACCCCGAAACGGTGGCAGCAGGGAAGCTTACCGGTGCATTGTACCGTATGCTGGGTTGTGAGAGCAATGAAAGCTTTGCTTTGATTGTTATGGCGGCACTGATTCTTGTATTTATTGTGAAAAATCTTTTCTTATATGTGCAGCAGAAGATAACCTTTGCTTTCGTATATACGAACCAGTTCCGTACTTCGGAGCGCATGATGCGTAATTATCTGCGGAGGAATTATGAGTTCTTTTTGAACGCGGATACGGCAGTAGTACAGCGCAGTATCACTTCGGATGTAAACAATATGTACGCATTGATTTTGAACCTGTTGCAGCTTCTCAGTGACGTGTTTATCTCCGTATTTGTCATTGGATACAGTTTTATCACAAACGGTGAAATGACTCTGCTGCTGACAGTGGCCATGCTGGCTTTGATGCTGGTAATTAAAGTGGTATTAAAACCTATTATGTACAAAGCAGGTAAGGAAAATCAGGATTATTACAGCGGCCTGTTTAAATGGATTTCCCAGATTGTACAGGGAATCAAGGAAGTGAAGGTGACCTGTACAGAGCAGTATTTTGTGGATGCTTACCGTACCTGCGGTAAGGGTTATGTAAATGCAGTGCAGAGATATTCCCTGCTGAACAGTATCCCCAAGCTTCTCATTGAAACGGTGTGTGTGGGAACCATGGTAGGCTATATGATTGTGCAGGTGTGTATGGGCGCGTCCCTGGCAGAAATGGGTACGGCCATGACCGCCATGGCAGCGGCGGCTGTGGTACTTCTTCCCAGTGTGAGCAGAATTAACAATCAGATTAACAATATAGCATATTTTGAGCCCTTCTTTATGGGCGTAAGCGATAATTTACAGGATGAAATCGACGGGGTAAATGTGGATATGTCTTTTGCGGCAGAAGCTGAGAAGCAGCCCATTACCACTCAGATAGAATTAAGCAATATTACCTATGCCTATCCCAATACGGAAAAATTGATATTAGACGATGCAGACATGACCATTCCTGTAGGAGCATCCGTGGGTATTGTGGGTACTTCCGGCTCCGGTAAGAGTACGGCAGTGGACATTTTGTTAGGACTGTTAAAAACAAAGAGCGGCAGTATCCTCAGTGACGGTAAAGCCGTGGAAGAGAATTACCGGGGCTGGCTTAAAAATGTGGGTTATATTCCCCAGATGATATTTATGCTGGATGACAGTATTTTAAAGAATGTGGCTTTCGGTATTCCCGAGGACAAGATAGATGTGGACAGAGTCTGGGAGGTGCTTAAGGAAGCCCAGTTGGATGAGTTTATCCGCACATTGCCGGAGGGGCTGGATACCGGCATCGGTGAGAGGGGTATCCGTTTATCCGGCGGGCAAAGACAGCGAATCGGTATTGCCAGAGCATTATATCATAATCCTGAAGTATTGATTCTGGATGAGGCTACTTCGGCACTGGACAATGATACGGAAGCTGCCATTATGGATTCCATTAACCGTTTCCAGGGTAAAAAGACCTTAATTATTATTGCACACAGATTACAGACCATTGAGAACTGTGACATGGTTTACCGTGTGGAAAACGGCGTCATCACATTGGAAAAGAGGAAGTAATGAAGTTGAAGGACACAAAAAAGGTGTCAATTGCATATGGGTTGATTGCACTGCTTTTGTTTGGGCTTACAGTATGTGGGTGCTATGGGATATATACGAAAAACAAGCCCGCAGGAGAGGCAGAAGTGGTCTTTTTGGGAGACAGTGTTATAGCCCAGTCCAGGGATGATTCGGCCATACCCAGACAGGTGGAGCAGCTTACGGGGCGCAGTGTGGTAAACTGCGCATTGGGAGGAACATCTTTAAGCAGAGGCAAAGCAAAACGGCCCGGAGAACAGGGAGATTCCATGGAGGATGCCAACGGAGTGCTCAGTATGGAGGCTCTCAGCAGAGCTATGATACACGGTGATTTCGGCGGACAGCAGGCGGTGCAGAGTAAGGAACAGGCACTGTATTACCTGCCGTATACGGTGGATACCCTGGCAAGTATTGATTTTGCAAAGGTAAAGGTATTGGTTTTTAACCATGGTGTAAATGATTATCATCAGGGTGTGGAGTTATTTAATGACCAAGACCCCTATGATGTGCATACTTTTTCCGGAGCTATGAGAAGCGTGTTGGAACGTTTGAGAAAGGAATATCCGGACCTTAAAATAATATATGTGACTCCTACCTATACATGGTACCATGGACCGGCCAAGTCCTGTGAGGAATACCATACAGGCAGTGGGATATTAAAGGATTATGTGGATGAGGCAATCCGTATTTGTGAAGAATATCAGGTGCCTTATGTGGATGTTTACAGCAGTTTGTATGAACGCTACGGTATGGACGGCTATGTGAGAAAGATTGCGGAGCAGTACACCTTAGACGGTGTACATCCCAATGAGTACGGACGGGGATTAATCGCAGAGGCTATTGCAGAGGCACTGAAATAAAAGATTGGGACAACCGAAAGGTGGATAAGAATATGAAAACACCCCAAGAGATGTGGATACTCATAAAAAACAAAATAAAGAAACAGTGGAAGACGGCATTTCTGGCGGCTTTTGTTTTGGGACTATGTATTCATATGCCGGTGATGGTGTCGGACATTCCCAATCACGATGGCTTGGACAGTATTTATTTCGACCAAAATATGATTACCTCCGGGAGGTGGTTTCTCAGTGTAGCCTGTGGATTTTCATCCTATTACAGCCTGCCCTGGGTGATCGGCCTTTTAGGAATGGTTTTTCTGGGAATTACGGCAGCGCTGCTTACGGAATATCTGGAGCTTGAGAATACTCTCACTGTTGTCATGGTGTCCGGGCTTTTGGTGGCATTTCCCGCTTTGGCGTCCACCTTTGCCTATGTGTTTACGTTGGATGGATATATGCTGGGATTACTACTGGCGGTTAGCGCCTGCCTGTGTGTAAAAAAGCACAAATATGGTTTTGTCACCGGCGGCATTTGCCTGGCCTTCAGTATGGGTACTTATCAGGCTTATCTGCCCGTGGCCATGTTGCTTTGTGTATACGCCCTGATTGATATTTTTATGGAGGAAGGCAGTGTACCCTCCAAGATAAAGGCAGGGTTGCACTATCTGTATATGGGTATCATTGGCGTTGGCCTGTATTACGGTATTCTGCAAGTGCTTTTAAAGATACAGGGTAAGGAACTGGCAGACTATCAGGGAATCAGCGGTATGACAGCCGGAGCCGGTAAGGGCCTGGGAAGTACTTTGATAGAGATGTATCGGAACTTTGGTGCATTTACCCTGAAGGGAAATGTATTTTGGAACAATTTGTTCAGCGGCGCTGCATTGTGCCTGCTGGTGATTGCTGTGCTGGTGGTGTTAACGGGGCTGATAAAAGAGAGAAAATGGTGGAAGAGTCCCCTGTTTTTCGTTATAATTGCACTGATGGTATTACTGGTGCCTTTGGTGTGTAATGTGATTCTGGTGATTTCACCAGATGTGAACTATCATCTTATGATGCGTTATCAATGGGTGCTTTTACTGATATTGCCTATTGCTTTTGTGGATAAATATGCACCCCGTACGGCGTCGGGTGTGGGAGCAGGGTGGTGTATCCTTTTTGCCGCTGCAGTGCTTTTGCTGAATTATGCCGTGACGGACAATATTGCATATTCCAATTTGCAAAAGAAATACGAAAAAACATACGCATATTGCCTGCGTATTTTAGACCGGATAGAAAGTACGCCGGGATATTACCCGGGGATTCCCGTAGCTCTCATGGGAATGGTATCCGATGAGCAGTATCCCATAACAGATGTTACGGAGGATGTAACTTCGGGAATGATTGGTATGGGAGGAGATACCCTCTTATACACAGGAGCCAATTACCATGCTTTTATAAAGCATTATCTGGGAGCTACACTGAATCTGCTTCCCACCTCGGATATGGCAGAGATTTATTTTACTGAAGAATATACCAATATGGAAAGCTTTCCCGGAGCAGAAGGAGTAAAACTGGTGGACGGGATTATCTATGTAAAGACGGAGAATTTTAACAGATAGTCCGTTTACAAAAGGAGGAAACCATGTCACTGTTATCCATTGTATTACCGGCATATAACGAAGAGCAGAATATCGCCAATACGGCAAAGGTGCTTTCTGAAATGCTGGAGGAAAATCAAATTGATTATGAACTGATATTTATCAGTGACGGTTCCAAGGACGGAACCTTTGAGGAGATTAAAAAAGTATCGGCAGCCAATTCCCGCATTAAGGGAGCCCAGTTCAGCCGTAATTTCGGTAAGGAAGCAGGTATATTTGCAGGACTGGAGCTTACCACGGGTGATGCTGTGGTGGTGATGGATTGCGATTTACAGCATCCTCCGCAGGTGGTATTGCAGATGTGGGAGCTTTGGCAGGAAGGGGCTGAAGTGGTGGAAGGAATCAAGTCCAAACGCGGCAAAGAAAGTTTGGGATACAAGCTTTCCGCGGGCCTTTTTTATAAAATCATGAGTGCACTGATTAAAATGGATATGAATTCCTCCTCTGATTTTAAATTGTTGGACCGTAAGGTGGTAAATGTGATGTTAAATCTGCCTGAGCGGAATACCTTTTTCCGGGCGCTGAGCTTTTGGGCAGGTTTTGAAACCAGGACAGTGGAGTATGAAGTGCAGGAGCGTCAGTTCGGAGAAAGCAAATGGTCTCTTTTCAGCCTGATGAAATATGCAGTGGCCAACGCTACATCTTTTAGTACACTGCCCCTGCAGATGGTGACTCTGATGGGTGTGATTGCAATACTGTTCAGCATAGTGCTGGCGGTGCAGACCCTGGTAAGATATCTGATGGGAACGTCGGTGGAAGGCTTCACCACGGTAATTCTGCTGATTCTGATTATCGGCGGTTTCATCATGCTGAGCCTGGGCATCATCGGACATTATATAGCGCGGATATATGAAGAAGTAAAGGGAAGACCCAAGTATATCATCAGTAAAGTGACGGACAACGTAACGGGTAATGTACTGGGTGAATGGAAGAGTAATAAGTAAAACATTACGGACTGGAGCAGATTATGATTAATTTTAATGTACCTCCCTATGTGGAAAACGCAATGACCTATATCGGGGAATGTGTAAAAAATCAAAAAATATGCGGTGACGGAAGCTACACCAAAAAGTGTAACGAATGGATTGAGGAAAGGACCGGAACGGCCAAGTGCCTGCTGACCACCTCCTGTACCCATGCAACGGAGATGGCAGCTCTGTTGGCAGATATCAAGCCCGGAGACGAGGTGATAATGCCTGCTTATACCTTTGTGTCCACGGCGGATGCATTTGTACTGCGCGGTGCGGTTCCTGTGTTTGTGGATATCCGTCCGGATACCATGAATATAGACGAAACATTGATAGAAGCAGCGATTACGGAAAAGACCAAGGCTATCGTTCCCGTTCATTATGCAGGAGTGTCCTGTGAGATGGATGTGATTATGGATATTGCCCGCAGACATCATCTGATTGTGATAGAGGATGCGGCCCAGGGTATCATGTCCACCTATAAAGGGAAGGCACTGGGTACCATCGGTGATTACGGTTGTTTCAGCTTTCATGAGACCAAGAATTACAGCATGGGAGAAGGCGGCGCACTGCTGATTCAGGATCCTGCGCATATTGAAGCGGCGGAAATCATCCGTGAAAAGGGAACCAACCGCAGTAAATTTTTCAGAGGTCAGGTGGATAAATACACCTGGGTGAATTTCGGCTCCTCCTATCTGCCCAGTGATATGAATGCGGCTTATCTGTATGCCCAGCTGGAAAAGGCTGAGGAGATTAATGAAGCCAGATTAGCCTGCTACAACAGATATTATGAGAACTTAAAGGAACTTGCAGACAAAGGACTGATAGAGCTTCCTGTGGTGCCTGAGGGCTGTGTGCACAATGCCCACATGTTCTTTGTAAAGGCGAAAGATATAGAAGAAAGAACGGCACTAATCAGTTATATAAAAGAGAATGGGGTGATGGCGGTATTTCATTACATTCCTCTTCATACAGCACCTGCAGGTCTTAAATTCGGACGTTTCCATGGGGAAGACAAATATACCACCAAGGAAAGTGAAAGGTTATTACGTTTACCCATGTATTATGGTCTGACATTGGAGCAGGTGGATAAGATCAGCGGTCTGGTGAAAAGCTTTTATGCGTAGAAGCAAAGGACAGACCAGGACGAATGGAGCATAGCTATATGCAAAATATTTGGAAGCATATCTCGCAGGTACTGTATAGGGTTCTGCTAATGGGAATCCTTCTACAGATTGTTTTGGGACTGTGTTGGGGACTTGTGGGATTAATCAATAGCGGATGGTATAGTGTGATTTATATATTACAGCTGGCGGCAACTTTTGCCGGCGGCTGTATGTTGTTGTCCGGATGCGGCATCAGCAGCAGACTGCAGAAGATAACGGGTGCGGGATGGCTTATGACCTCGCCTGTGATATTGCAAAGTCATGTGGCGGCGGACGGGATTGCACCGGCCGTAGCCTTGCTTATGTTTGAGGCTGCTTTTTGCATCCGTTTTTTCAAAAAGGAAAATGCGGGCTGGAAGGATATGATATTGCCTTTGGCATTTTGGCTCGTCAGCGGGATTTTCAGACCGGAATATTTGTTGTTTGGGCTGGTACCCGTGCTTGCGGTAATGCTGAGGTATCTGTGGATATGCCAGAATAAGGCGGCTAAAACAGGGACACTGGGAGTAGTAGCATTGCTGATTCTGTTTTCTGCACTCGAAGTAACCGGAGCGGTGGAAGCCAAAACGGATATGACCTTCAGGGAAGCGCTTGTGACCAGATGTGTATGGAGCAGTATTCCTCATGTATATGACAGCTGGCCGGCGGAGATTAGAGAGGTTCTCCCCAAGACTATGGCCATGGAGGCTTATTACAGGCCGGAACAGTCGGAAGAAGTGTTTCTGGAAGGATTTCGCAGCTTGCCGAAGGATGAACAGACAGCCTGTTTTAAAATCATGACAGAGAGCTCTCTGGCCTGCAGAAAGGGCGCTGTATTCAAGGAGACAGCATATGATCTGCTGGGATACGTAATTCCCGGAATTATAGTAAATATGCAACTGGGCGGAAAAGGATATTTTTCCGCGACGGCCGTTAATTATCAGGAATGGATGGATGGCAGGGAAGTCTTTGCAGGATTTTATATGACCTTTTACGGATATTGGTTTGTGATATCCGGTGTGATATTGCTGTGCCTCTTAATCGGAAATAAAAATGCCCGGAAAGAAGAGGGAAAACAAAAGGTGGAAACACTGCACCTGTGGATATGCGTGTGTGCAATTCTAATGGCTATTTCACAGGCCGGTTATTATACGCTGTACATGGTTGGAAGGTATGATTACAGATTGGCCACCTGTGCGGCTTTGATGTGGGGATTGGTAACCCTTTTGGTGATGAATGATAGGAAAGGTCCGGTTGAGTAAATGACAGTTGTGTCAATTCTTTTGTTTGCCCTGTGGCAATTCCTGATACCGGTAGCGGTAGGGACTCTTTTTGCAAAAGTAAACAGAAGCAGGTTGTTTGGATGGGTCTGTGGTCAGATGGTTATCTGGGCAGGCTTTCAGGTGCTGGCAACAGGCTTTATTGTGATGGGACAATCTTTTTCCTATGTGGTGTACGCTACGGTGAGTTATGTGATGGTGCTGCTTACGACTGCTGTGATATACGGTATCAAAAGAGGCAGAGCATTACGGGAAAACACTGCCGCATGGCAGGTGCCTGCGGATGCACGCGGACGCATGGTGGTGCTGGGGATACTGGCGGGAGCACTGCTTTTGTTCCAGCTGATTATGACTGTTTGCATGGCTTACGAAGAGGGGGACGATGCGTACTATCTGGCGCTGAGTACCACTACGGCCAATGACAATACCATGTACTATAAAAATGCATATACAGGATACTATACGGAATTAGACATACGTCACGGTCTTGCACCCTTTCCCATGTGGATTGCTTTTTTGAGTAGAATGACCGGAATGGTGCCCATTACCATGGCCCAGGCGGTACTTCCCATAGGACTTATTTTGATGGCCTACGGTATTTATTATTTGTTAGGACAGAGATTGTTTGCAGGGCAGAAGGAAAAGGCGCTGGTTTTTCTGTGTTTGACAGAGCTGCTGGTTATCTGCGGCGGCTATTCCCTGTATTCCGCTGAGAATTTTCTGCTGGTGCGCATTAGTCAGGGTAAGGCGGTACTGGCCAATATGATATTACCTTTAATGGTGTATTTATATCTGCTACTTCTGGAACGGCTGCAGGAGGAACGAAGTATTCCCAAGAGATATTGGATCCTGCTTGGCACAGTGACTTTGTCAGGATGTCTTTGCAGTACCCAGGGAGGACTCATCGTATGCCTGTCCCTGGCATTGATGGGTATATGCGTAGCGGTAGGTTACAAGAAGTGGAAGGTTCTGATTCCACTGGGGTTGGCAGGATGTTTTCCGGTGGTGTATATGTTGCTTTATTTGATTATGGGTTAAAGGGGAGGTAACAGATATGCGGACGGAATATATGGATATTTTTCAAAAATATATGGGTAGCGGCCTGATAGTGATTTTGTTTCTGGCGGCCCTTGTTTATCTTTTCTTTACGGAAAAAAGAAAACCGGTGCGGATTCTCTTGATTTATATACCGGCACTGGTGCTTCTGGTGTACTTTAATCCCTTGTTTTACGGTATTTTCTATCGGGTGGCGGGGAGTGAGATTTATTTCAGGATTTTGTGGCTACTGCCGGTGGTGCCTGTGCTGGCATATACGGGTGTGACCATCTATGATAAGGCAAGAGACAGAGCCAAATTGCCGGTTCTGGCGGCATGTATGGCGGTGATTCTCCTTTGCGGCAAAACGGTATATGCGAACCCTTTATTCACACCGGCGCAGAATCTCTACCATGTGCCGGATTATGTGGTACATGTGTGTGATGCCATTGAGGTGGAAGGGCGTGAAGTCAAGGCGGTATTTCCCAAGGAATTCCTGCTGTATGTACGCCAGTATTCACCGGTGGTGTGTATGCCCTACGGAAGGGACGGTATTATTTATCAGGGAAATCCCTTTTACAATCTGATGGAAAGTGAAACAATTGATGCGGCACTTTTGGCAGAATATGCAAAAGGGACACAGTGCCATTATATCGTGCTGCAGGAAGAAAAAGCCCTGGAGGGTGACCTGGCTGATTATGATTACAAAGTGTTTGGCCGGATGGACGGTTATGTGATTTATGAGGATTTGACTATTTATAAAGGGTTGTAATTCTTTTATTTATTTCTCTGTAAGAGCCTGTTCCGACCCTGTCCGCTTTTTCTCAACAGAATTCTGCAATTTTAAAGATTTATCATAATAAAGTATTGCATTATGTCCATGTTTGTTATATATTGTTAAATTGGGCAAACATTTAGTGATGAATGGACGCAAAGCATGAAGTCATAAGATGATTATGATGGTTCGGCTGCATAAACTACGCTGGTAGTGTATGCAGTCTTTTTATTTTCAACAAAATAAATGGGGAAATACATTGTCAGGTGCCTGGGGAGCCGCATGACAGATGAACAATGACAGAGGAAAATTTTATATATATCATCAAATTGAGGAGGAAACCATATGAAGAGATGGAGCAGAATGCTACTGATAATAGTAGCAGTATGCATTTTAAACGTAAACAACGTTATCTCTGTACAGGCAGAAGAATACCTGTATGACGAATTGAACCGGGTGACTAAGGTCACTTACGAAGACGGCAGTTGGATGAAATATACCTATGATGCCAACGGAAATATTACGGACGTGGAGGTCTATAATGCCACGCCGGGACCGTCTGATGAAAGTACGGAATCTACGGAAGAGTCCGGAGCGGACGAAAGCAGCGAGGCTACAGGAGAGACCGAAACGGATGAAAGCAGCGAGGCTATAGGAGAGGCCGGAACGGATGAAAGCAGCGAGGCTACAGGGGAGACCGGAACGGATGAAAGTACCGAGGCTACAGGGGAGACCGGAACGGATGAAAGTACCGAGGCGACAGATGGCACGGATACACCTGAACAGGAGGAATCTCCTATAGTGACGGTGATAAAGGACGTGGTAGAAGTGATACGTACCCTTGTGGACGTTATAAAAAATTGGCTGGGTATATAGTATACAAGTATATTGTTGTAAGGGTGTAAACAAGAGGGAATAGGTAAGGAGAAATGCTAAAGATGCGTAGAAAGATAGCAAGAATCAAACAGATAATAGCAATGTTTTTGATAGTGGCATTACTTCCGCTGGAGAGCTTGGAAGGATGCTTTGCGGAAAGAGTATATGCGGCTACGAATACTGTGACTAATGTAACAGAAAATGTGGAGAGCTCAGTTGCGGAAAATGAGCAGACGGAAAATAGTGGTGCATCAGAAGAAGATGAATACAGTGCACAGAAAAACTCTGAGTCAGAGGAATTGGAGAGTGAGAGTGACTCGTTAGAAGAAAATACAGAAAATATTGAGGATACGTCTGCTGATCAGATGGACAGTGTTTCTGCAGAAGAGTCTTCAGTGATAGAAGAGACAGAAGATTCAGAAGAAATATCCGAGGCAACAGAAGAAATACAGGAATCAGAAGAAGAGTCTGTATTAGAAAATTTATTAATTACAGAGAATTATACACTTACAGGTGATCTGGAAGTTGCTGATATGCAGATTTCCGGGGGCACCTTTGATTTGAATGGATATAGATTGATTGTACACGGTGAATTAGTGCAGTCGGCAGGTGTGATGGAGATAAACGGTGGTAGCCTGATTGTAGAGGGTGACTATCGCATCCAGACTCGAAACGGCGAAGAGGGTGCTTATACCTATGGAAAAAGCAGTGGCCAGCTCTGGATGGGAAATAAAGCAGATTATGTGCATGTGTATGGTGATGTAGTCAACGATTCAGAATATTCGAGCCCCTTACAATATGGCATTTTTGAGATTGATGGAAACTTAACGTCTACTCAAGGAATCATCTGTTCTGAGAGTCATAAGTTTGTATTTTCCGGAGATGCTAGACAGATTATTGATATTTCTGAAAGTGAATTTTTCGGAATAATAGAATTAAGAAATCAAAGCGAAGAGGGAATCTATTCAGCATATCCCTTTGCAAAGCGTGCTCTGATTCGAAACGGATGTAAGATTGATTATGCAGGTGTAAAAGGAACATACGGCTGGGTATTAGAAGAAGATACAGTATATGAAGGAGATTTGGTATTAATTGACGATACCCTGGATTTAAACGGTCATAGTCTGACCGTAACCGGAGATTTGATACAGTTGTCCGGAATTGTAAATGTACACAGCGGAAGCCTGACAGTAGAGGGGGATTATCGTATTCAGGTTAGAACAGGTAAAGAAGGAGCCTATTCGTACAGTGCAAGTGCCGGCCTGCTTTATATGACCAATAAGAATGATTATGTGTTAGTAAAAAGGAACTTTATATTCGAGGATATAGGTTGGTTTTCCAGTGAGTTAAGCACAGGAATCCTAGAAGTGCAGGGAGATGTGAATATAATAGAATCCAACCGATCTTGCGGATTAAGGTTAAAAGGAAATCATACCCTACTGTTAAGCGGTCAAGATGAACAGACTATTGGGGGAAATGGTGTCTTAGAGATTCAGAACATAGAGATTACCAATGAGAGTGAAGGGGGGGTAATATTTTCTGATAAGCCTTATGTAGCAGGACGTATAAAGGATCAAGGCAAAAAGGTGAGCGGATATATATCAATCGGTTCGAGTACTACCTTTGAGCAAGGATACTTCGGGGGAAGCATATATATAGGCAAAAAAATAGACTGGGACGATGTTGTATGCATAGGAGGGGATGTAGAAATTGTTTCAAATACGACTATATCTGGAAGTATTATAGTAAAGGGAAGTCTGAACCATACGAGTGGAGAGCTGATTCTAAACAGTGGAATCTTGGAGATATTAGGTAATTACACGGCTGAATATGCGTATAGAGGCACCAATAGTATATATATGACTCACGAGGAAGACTATGTTCATGTACATGGAGATGTGGAGTACAGCCCTCATTCATCAGGGACGTTAAGTGCAGGCACATTTGAGATTGGCGGTAACTTAACTTCCACTCAGGGGATACAAGCAAGTGGTAGTCATAAGTTTCTGTTCTCCGGTAATTCACTACAAACCATAGATATATCGATTGATGCAATTTTTGCTACGCTGGAGCTTCAAAATTATAGTGAAGAAGGGATTAATCTTGTCCGTTTCTTTCGGATAAATGCGTTGATTCATAATAATTGTACATTGACCAGCGGAGAGCAGAAATTTTGGTACGGTTGGATATTAGAAGAAGATACGGTACATGAAGGAGATATGGTATTAATAGGGGATACCTTGGATTTAAATGGTTATAGTCTAACTGTAACAGGTGATTTAGTACAGCTTTCGGGTATTGTAAAAGTAAATGGTGGAAGTCTGATCGTAGAGAAAAATTACCGAATTCAAACTAGAAATGGTAAAGAGGGATGCTATACTTATAATGCGAGTTGTGGACAGCTTCAGATGACAAATGAAGATGATTATGTGTTGGTAAAGGGAAGTTTTATATCAGAAACATCAGCTAACACAATCGGTTATCTGACAGCAGGCATCCTGGAAGTAAAGAGTAATGTATACGTAAGTAACAGCTATTCGAACGCAAGCTTTGTGGGAATGGAAAGTCATACGCTGTTATTGAGCGGAGAGAACAGACAGAGCATCTATTCCGATATCGTTGGAATCAGTCGCATGCGTCTTCAGAACTTGGAGATTACGAATGAGAGCGAAGAAGGAGTGGTAATTAGTAACAAACCTTATGTGTCTGGTCATGTAAAGGATTATGGAAACAGAATAAGCGGCTACATAGCCATCGGAACTGATACTACCTTTGAGGAAGGATACTTCGGAGGAAGCATATATATCAACGAGGATGTGACTCTGGATGATGTGCTAACTATAGGTGGAGATGTGTATATGACACATAACGTTACCATATCCGGAAGCATACATGTAAAAGGAAATTTCGAACAGCATGGAAGCTGGATAAATTCAAACTTATGTATGGATAAGGGGAGGCTGGAAATAGATGGTAATTATTATATAGCTAACGAAAGTTATACAAGAGTATATATGACCCATGTAGAAGACCATATCCATGTGCACGGAAATGTAACATATGAGCCCTATAGTAGTGGAAGCTTGAGTGCTGGAACATTTGAAATAGGAGGAGCCCTAAGTTCAAGCGGAAACATGCATGCTACGGGTTCTCATAAATTCGTTTTCTCAGGTGATAGCAAGCAGGTTATCAATATAACTACGGATGAATACTTCGCAACCGTAGAACTTCGTAATTACAGTGAAGAGGGAGTATATTCACCCATTACTTTTAAGAAGAGTACCCTTATCCGAAATGGCTGTCGTCTGACCTACGGAGACTTAGAAGGTGAATATGGTTGGACTTTAGAAGAAGATACAGTCTATGAAGGAGATATGGTATTAATTGAAGACACCCTTGACCTAAATGGCCATAGTCTGACTGTAACCGGAGACCTGGTACAGCTTTCCGGTATTGTAAAGGTAAACGGAGGAAGTCTGACGGTAGAAGGTGACTATCGTATCCAAACCAGGAGCGGCGCAGACGGTTCCTACACCTATGGTGAAAGCAGCGGTCAGTTGCAGATGATAGATGAGGATGATTATGTACTGGTAAAAGGAAGCTTTATCTCCGGTACATCAGCCAATGCAACAGGTTATCTGACAGCGGGTATCCTGGAAGTAAGGGGAGATGTAAATGTAAGCAGCAGTTATTCATCCACAGGTTTTGTGGGAACAGGAAGCCATACGCTGTTATTAAGCGGAGTGGCAAAGCAGACCTTCAGCTTCGGTACCTTTGGAAGCGACAGCATGCGTCTGCAGAATCTGGAGATTACCAATGAAAGTGAAGACGGAGTGGTATTCAGCAGTAAGCCCTGTGTATTCGGCCATGTAAAGGATCATGGAAATAAAGTAAGCGGTCTGATAGCCATCGGAACCGATACCACCTTTGAGGAAGGATACTTCGGAGGGGGTATATATATCAGCCAGGGAGCGACACTGGATGATGTATTAATCATAGGAGGAGATCTGGAGCTTCGAGGTGGAACCACAACAGTAACAGGAAGCATAAAGGTGGAAGGTAACTGTATCCACAGCGGAGATACTTACCTTACCATGAATAAGGGAAGCCTGGAGGTGCGGGGTAATTATACAGTAGCATATCAGAGGGATTATTATAATTATATAAGCATGACCCATACGGAGGATTATATCCACGTGCACGGAGATGTGGTATACAGCCCATGTTCATCAGGAACCTTAAGTGCGGGA
>JAFXEW010000071.1 GCA_017513625.1 Lachnospiraceae bacterium
GCCGGATTCAGACTGCTGTACGGGTCCTGGAATATCATCTGGGGACGGATAGAAAAATGCTTCACATCGCCCTCTACCAGCTTATTCATACCCAAAATCGCCTTACACAGGGAGGTCTTGCCGCATCCGCTTTCTCCTACCAGTCCCAGGGTCTCCCCTTTTGCCAGACTGAAGGTCGCCTGCTCTACCACGCAGCGTTGCTTTTTCTGTCCAAAGAGGCTGTTACTGCCCTCCTGATAATACACATTTAGGTCACGTACTTCCAAAATATTATCGCCTGTCACCGTATCATTCACGGCATTTTCTCCCGCCTTTTTCTTTACGCGGGAAGGCACTGCTTCTATAAGCTTACGGGTATATTCTTCACGGGGACGCAGGAAAATATCTTCCGTCGCCCTAAGTTCCACCAGTTTACCATCCTTCATTACCGCAATCCGGTCACAAATTCTTCTGGCAAGATTTAAATCATGGGTAATAAACAGCATGGATGTTTTCTGCTTTTCATTAATATCACGAAGCACTTCAATGATTTGGTTCTGTACCCGCACATCCAACGCCGTAGTAGGTTCATCTGCGATAAGGAGCTCCGGCTTTAATATGATTGCCATGGCAATCATTACACGTTGGCGCATACCGCCGGACAGTTGATGGGGATAGCTGTCGTAGACCTTTTCCACATCCTTCAGGCCTACACTGCGGAAGGCCTCCAACACCTTTTCATACCGGGCAGACGACTCCATCTGTGTGTGCAGCACCAGCACTTCATCCACCTGGGCTCCCACCCTGCGGGTAGGATTCAAAGAAGTCATAGGCTCCTGGAACACCATGGACATACGGCTTCCGCGGAAGTTTCGCATTCTTTCCTTGTCCTGCTCCTGTCCTGCCTGTAGCAGCACTTCATTGCCCATACGGATAGTGCCTCCGGTAACCTGCGCCTCCGCCGACAATAGTCCCATTACGGAAAGTGCCGTTACAGACTTGCCGGAACCGGACTCTCCCACGATTCCCAGTATCTCACCATCCATAATATTCAGATATAAATTTTTAACGGCCTCTGTTTCACCAAAGACCACAGAAAGGTTTTCTATCCTGATCATTCCTGCAGCCTCCTGATTCCTTCACTTAACAGTGAAAAGCCAAGTACTATCCATACTATGGCAAGTCCCGGGGCCAGTGCATACCAGGGCGCCGTTATCAGGTATCCCTGTGCATCGGAAAGCATTTTGCCCAGGCTGGCATCCGGGGGCTGTACGCCGATTCCCAGGTAGCTCATGCCGGACTCCGCCAATATGGCATTATTAAATCCAATCATAACTGATGCCCAGAATACGGAGAAAATATTGGGCAGTATGTGTACAAACAAAATACGTAAATGCCCCACACCCATAAGCCTGGCACGTTTAATATAATCCGCATCCCGAAGCTTTATAAACTCACTTCGTACAATACGTACATAACTGGGCGTAAATACAATGGCCAGGGACACTATCAGGTTATGACTTCCGCTCCCCAGCAGGGTAATCATTACAAGGCCCAGCAAAATACTGGGAAAACCGTTAATGGCGTCTGTGACACGCATTACGATTTCATCCACAATGCCGCCGAAATATCCCGTAAGGGCACCAATGATAATACCTGCGGCGCCGGAGCAAAGCACCACCAGCACACTGATAAATACAGTGGTCCCTACACCCTTCATCACTCTGGAAAAAATATCCCTGCCGAAATTATCCGTACCAAACAGATGGCGCAGGGATGGTGCATCAAAACGCTCAGCCGCGGACATCTGGGTGGTACTGTAAGGTGTCCAGAAGTAGCCTACAACAGCCAGAATCAGTACCAGTCCGGTCATGGCAAGCCCTGCCCAGAAATATTTGTTCCCTTTGAAGTTTTTCAAAAATTCTTTTATGAACTCTTTCATATACTCACCTGTCCGGGACCCATAGGTTACAACCCAGCACTCTCTGCTTCATTACTTACTACTGATTCTGGGATCAATCACTCTATAAAGGATATCCACCAAAAAATACACAAAAATAACCACAAATGTAATATATAAAATCAGGATTTGTACCACCGGAAAATCTCTGGTGGACACGGAGCTGATCAGCAGTCTGCCCACACCGGGAAGGCCGAATACCTGCTCCACTACAATACTTCCTGCTATGATCTCTGCTATAATCATTCCCAAAAAGGTAACTACAGGCATCATGGCATTACGAAGCACATGACCGTACATTACCCGCCGCTCAGAGCAACCTTTGCTGTAAGCGGTACGTACATAATCAGCGTCCATCTCCGTAAGCATGGAATTGCGCAAAAACCTTGCGGTCATGGCAATCTTGGGAATGGCAATGGATATGGCCGGAAAGATTAAATATCCTATAAACCCAAGGAAATCTTTTTCATAACTGACATATCCGCCCGGCGTAAACCATTTTAAAAATATACCGAAAAAGTAAGTCACTAAAATACCCAGGAAAAAGGCCGGCACTGCCATGGCCGTCTGGGTACACACACCCATTACCGCATCCAGGAGGTGACTTTTGCTTTTGGCCCAAAAGACTCCCAGGGGAATGGATATTATTATAATCAAAAGCAGCGAGATTGCTGCAAGCCATAGGGTCACCGGCAGTTTATTACCGATTAATTCCGCTACAGGCATCATTTCATTCATATTTTTGGAATAACGGTAGCTGACACCCAAATCGCCCTGCAGCACGCCGCCCATCCAATCCAGATAACGCTGCACGGGAGGACGGTCCAAACCCAATTCTTCCCGCAGCTGCGCTTCTCTTTCCGGTGTGGATTCCGTTCCCAATATGGAAGTCACCACATCACCGGGTATGATTTGAAAGGCTATAAAGGCAGCCACTGAAACAATAAACAATGTCATAATGAGAGTAATAAATTTTTTTCCGAAATATTTCATGACTGCCTTTCCTTTCTAAATGTTCAAAAAATTATTCTGTGTAATATACAGTACTCATGTCCTGTACATAGACGGGATAAAATTTGTATCCGCCCAAATTGTTTTTCATTGCAATGGTAATGGGGGGCACCTGAATAAATGCGGTACCTGCGTCATCCACCAATAACTGCTGTAATTCGCTGTAATACTTGGCTTTTTCCTTTAAATCCAGACTGGACTGTGCCTTCTGAAATACCTCATCATATTTAGCACTCTGATAATTGATGAAGTTTTTGGAAGACTCTGTTTGGAAACGGTTCAGCAGATAACCGGGAGTCATGTCACAGGTAATACCACAAATAGTGGACTGGTAATTACGCCCCTGATAGCATTCCGTCAACCAGGTGTTCCATTCTACCGCATCAATCTTGGCATTGATGCCTGCTGCCTTTAACTGCTCCACTACTACCTCAGCAGTCTGCATATGATATGCATAGTTGGAAGGTACCGTGATTTCCAGTTCAAAACCATTGGGATATCCTGCCTCTGAAAGCAACTGTTTTGCCTTTTCCGGATTTGCTCCCGTACCGTACACATCGTTCAGCTCCACATAATAATCCTTCAAAGAAGGAAGCATTGCAGAACCGATCAAGCTTGCATTGCCGCCTGCCACAAATTCATTAATGGAATCTTTATCCAGTGCATAACAAATCGCCTGACGAACCTTTACATTGTTCAGAGGCTCTACCGCATTGTTTAAAAACAGCGCCTGTACCACATCGGAGGGTGCGGACAGTACCTGGAAAGAACCCTGCAGTTCATTAGCCTGGGAATCTGTCAGATAAGGGTAAATATCAATGGACTCACCCTGCAGATTCAAAAGTGCGGTGTCGGGGCTGTTAATAATCTTGAACTCTACCTCATCCAGATAAGGAAGTCCCTTCTGCCAATACTCATCATGCTTGGCAACCACTATGCCCTCCTGGGGTGCATAGGAAACAAAAGAAAACGGTCCCGTACCGATGGGGTCTGCCTGCGCATCTTCACCACTGCCTTGGGGAATGATAGCCGCTACAAAGCTGTAAATCAGCTCTGTATTTGCACTGCCCACTGTTACCTGAACCGTTTTTGCATCTACAATATCAACACTTTCTATCGTGCTTAAGGCTGAAATCAGTACAGTGCCGTCCAGAAGTCCGGAAACTCTCTCCAGTGAATACTTTACGTCCTCTGCGGTCACCGGATTACCGTTATGGAACTTAATACCGTCCCTAAGGGTAAATGTGTACACCAGACCATCATCTGAAATCACGTAATCACTTGCCACTGCATTCATCAAATTACCATTTTCGTCCGCCTTTACCAGGCCTTCAAAAATGTTAAACAGAATCTCCTTAGTTCCTGCCGCGGTTGCTTTATGTGGGTCAAGACTATCAATATCCTGTTGTATGCCTACAACAACGGAGCCGCCATATACCGGCTCCTTAGAGGAATTATCCCCCGAAGACTCATCTGTACCGCCTGCGCATCCGCCCAGTGTGGTCATTGTCAGAAATGCCATAAGTAAGTAGCTCAAAAGCTTTTTTCTCATGTTGCTATTCTCCTCTTCGATTAATAAACCTCTCATTATTTAATTGTTGTTATTATTTTAACACACTTTCATCATATTGCAATAGAAATTTCTGCCGCTCCTCTCTGACGGTCTTAAATCACTCCCTGTCTCGTCCTATCTGTTGTATTTGTACCGGCAGGAGTGCAATCATCTCATCTTGTATCATTTTCGCCGCCAAAGAACTTTTTCTGCATGCAGATTCCTCAAAAATCTTCGAATCCCTTGGTTAAGGGCATATATAAAAAAGAGCGTATCCTATGCCCCGCTTTAACCTGTTTCTTCCTCTTTTGGAATTGAATTTACGAACCTTTTGGGCATATACATGGAAATCTTGCATCCTTGCCCCGTTTCATAATCATCAGCGGGGCATACCGGACCACTTTAGACCTATATGCCCATTTTCCGCCTGTCTATTTCGTTTTTAGCGGCTTTATAACGCAAAAACGGGGCATAGCAAAGAAGAATCCCTGCATATGCCCTGTAATCATTATTCTGCCATTTCCTAAAACACACTGACAGTCAAATTTCCATTTTCACACCATCTTACTCCAAATTGAAGCAGTTTTCAGTCCAATATCATTTCCCTTCACATCTAAGCAAAAGAGCATCACACCTCCCTGTCCCCCAGCAATTTCTCGGAGAAGTGTTTGTTGAAAAAATGAATAAAGGGACCCAGTCCGAATGCGGACACCACACTGCCAAGTCCAATATTTGTAAAGCCGGTAGCCATTATACTTACCACTGCTGCCAGGGCATCGTCAAACATCCTGTGCCAGAAGTAAGGAATACGAGGAAGTTTCTTCCCTGTAATCAGGGAAAGGGCATCATAAGGCGCCACGCCCACATCGGAAGTCTGATACAGGGACAACCCGAAGCTGATAATGATAACACCTACCAGTACAATAAATACCCGTAACCACAAAGCTTCTGCGGAAACCGGCAGTAACAGCAGCAATTTATAAAAGAAATCCACGATATATCCTAAAAAGCAGGCATTTACTATGGTACCGATACCAATCAGTTCTCTGCCCCAGATTAGTTGAATCACAAATACGCATAGATTAAAAATCACCTGAAATGTAGGATAAGACATTCCCACCCGCTCCGACAGGGACAGATTCATGGCGGTAAATGGGTCGTTCCCCAGAGCCGCATAACGGAACACTGCAATGCCCAGGCCTATAAATATATTACCGATGATAGTCATCCAGATACGTTTCATTCCTGTTTTTTTCAAATAATTCTTCATCATCCGTTCCCTCTTTGTGCTTTGATAGTCTGTACCCGCCGGGATGATTATTCCGGTTGTGATATACTCGTAAACGCTTCTCATATAAACACCCGTAGTATAGCATAGCAGAAGCTTTTACTTCAATGAAGTTTTTGCTAAAATCTCCTTACTTTTTGTTACATATCCGTGCTTATTCTGCATGGCTCTTGAACAAACCTTCTCTTTTCCGGTTCCATTCTTTCCTTTCTGTCTCTCTCCTTTTCTTCCCCTTGACAAACGTCCCCGAAACCGCTAAACTAATAGAGCCGTGCATCGTCCGGACCTGTGGACGCGATGTTGAAACTCGGTCTTACGCAATGGAAATCTACGAACCGTGTCAGGTTGGGAACAAAGCAGCACTAAGTAGAACCTTCCATGTGCCGTGAGGAAACTGGGTGGAGTCGCGTTCCGTCCGACGGTGTGCGGTATTTTGATTTATTAAGTCTTTTATCTGTATTGTACGGGTCCATTATGCAGGAAAGGAGTAGTATGGAAAATTACATTGATATGCTGAGCTCTGCAGAATCTTATACTGCTTCCTACGTTGCCTGCCGACTGTGTGCCAGGGGTTGCGGTGCCAACCGCCTGACAGGAGAAAGAGGATTCTGCGGTCAGACGGCAGAGCTTTTTGCTGCACGGGCAGCCCTGCATCATTGGGAGGAGCCCATTCTCAGCGGGAGCCGTGGCTCCGGAACCATTTTCTTTTCCGGTTGCAGTCTGGGCTGTATCTATTGTCAGAATCAGGCTATTTCCGCAGGAGGCGCCGGAAAGCCCGTAAGCACGGGGCACCTGGCGGAAATCTGTCTTGAGCTGGAAGAAAAAGGTGCCCACAATATTAACCTGGTCACTCCCGGCCACTTCGTGCCCCATATTAAAAAAGCCCTGGAGCTTGCCAGACTCCAAGGCTTGTCCATTCCTATTGTATATAACACCGGCAGCTATGAAACCGTCTCCACTCTCCGTTCCCTGGAGGGTCTGATTGATATTTATCTGCCGGACTTAAAATATTTTTCACCTGTTCTCAGCCGTGAATATTCCCATGCAGAGGACTATTTTGCAGTAGCCACACAGGCCATTGCAGAGATGGTACGCCAGACCGGCTCCCCCATCCTTACACCGGACGGAAAGCTTTTGCAAAAAGGCGTCATTGTCCGTCATCTCCTGCTCCCGGGCGAGACGGCAGACAGTAAAAAAATACTTCGTTATCTCAAGGAAAACTATGATGACCGCATTTATATCAGCATCATGAACCAGTACACTCCACTTCCCCACGTAGCGGAGCATCCTAAGCTCCAACGCAGGGTAACCACAGAAGAATATGCGCGTGTATTGCGCTTTGCAGAGCAAATCGGTATCACCAGAGGTTTCGTCCAGGAGGGTGATACTGCAAAGGAAAGCTTTATCCCGGCCTTCGATGGTGAGGGTCTGTAGGCCCTATATCTCCACCTGTATCATATAATAGCCAAAATCTCCTTCTGCCGCAGGTTCTCCGGCACACTCAAAGCTTTCAAAGCCATACATCACCGCCACTTGTTTTTCACGCTCCAGGAACACCCCCGGTGTCCCCAGGTAATACAGGGTCTGTCCCCTCTTTATGACGCGGGTAAGTATCAGCCTGCCATAGTGATAGTATCCGTGCAGCATAAAGCTGTTGTTAATGAGCGGATAATATTTGCTGTTTAAAAGCACAAAATCCTCCGGCCCTATCTGAAGATATTCCCTTTCATCCGTAAAAGGACGTATACGCGGGTATATATTACACAAATGACTCCATTTATCCTCCCCCATCAGAGGAACTTCTCCTGTGCGGTTTTCTAAGGCACCCGATTCTATTGCCCCTTCTTCCAAGGCGGACTCCTGCACATTCTGATTTTTTTCCGTATCCTGGGAATGCTTTTTTACATCCTTAGCCAGTTCCTGTTCCTCTATAACACTGCGAGCCTGCCAGTATATCAGTTCCCCGTCGGGAAGCTCCTCTTCTATCCTATTTGCAACTTCTATTGCAATTTCTGCCTTTTCCTCCACTTTCTTTTCCGCTTCATTTTGTTCGTGTATCCTACATATTGCTTCCTTTTCTTCCCCTAACACAATCCGTATGTTTAAGATATCTGCGTATGCAAGATTTCCTTCAATTTGCCTCATCAACTGCTCCTGGCCACAGACTAGTATTCCGCTGCCCTTGGACAGCTTTATTACTCCCATATCCAGGGTTCCTTTAGTGGTTACCAGCTCAGCCTGCGCCTTCCCGGGTGCATTCCCCGGCAAATTGCATAGCCTGATATGTATCTCTCCTTCATCCTCTCCTCTGATTAAGAGTCCGTCCTGTTCCCACAGTTCAATGCCCGCATGGCCCACATGGCCGATCTTCGCCCCCTTGTCCATAAAGTCAAAATATTTTATTTCCCTGATAAAAAGCACAAAAAATCCTCCCCATATACTTAAGCTGCTCCGGACCACATGCAGTGCCCGGCTCTCCTGTTAAGTATATGCGGAGGTTTGTCCTTAATATTCCAGATTATCCAAATATTTCATGTAATTCACTACCATAAGTGCTATCTTAAAGGTCAGTGCATCATCAAAATTACGCAGGTCCAAACCTGTACTCTTTTGAATCTTTTCGATTCTGTATACCAATGTATTACGGTGTACAAAAAGCTGTCTGGAGGTCTCTGACACATTCAGATTATTCTCAAAGAACTTGTTGATGGTATTCAATGTTTCATCGTCCAGATCTTCAGGAATATTTTCACCAAAAATCTCTTCCATAAAGATTTTGCACAGATTCACCGGCAGCTGATAAATCAAACGGCCGATACCCAAGGTACTGTAAGCCACTACTTTCTTCTCTACATAGAAAATCTTGCCCACATCCAGGGCCATCTTAGCCTCTTTATAGGATTTGGATACATCCTTTAACTCCTTTACCACGGAGCCGAAAGCTACACGCACGTCTGCCATGATTTCAGTGTTTACCATATCTACGATGGTGTCTGCTACCTGCATCAAATCTTCAAAGCTCTGATTCGGCTCCAATTGCTTAATAAGAATCACATTGCTTTCATCCACGGTTGTGATATAATCACCAGCCTGAGTGGAAAACATGCCCTTAAGCAATTCTGTAATCTGACCGTCTTTTTCCTTTTTAACTTCTACCAGAAAAACTGCCCTGTTGGCTGACACTTCCAGATGAAGCTTTTTGGCACGGTTGTAAATGTCCACCAAAAGCAGGTTATCCAGCAAGAGATTCTGGAAAAAATTATTACGGTCAAAGCGTTCCTTATATGCAATGGCCAGATTATGTATCTGACATACCGCAATCTTTCCCACCATGTATACTTCTTCTGTGGTACCGGTTGCCACCAAAATATATAAAAGCTCGCCTTCATCCATTATCTTAAGCAGATGATTGGCACCTATTACCTGGCTGTCCGCAGGAGAATGCGCAAAACTGCTAATCAGGGCCGGTGACATATCTGCCTGAGCCATGGTGGTGGCCAGAACCATTCCTCCGGCTTCATACACAGACAGGTCTACTTTCGTTATGGCCTTTAATTCGTCAATACTGGTTTGCATTATCTGACTGGAAATCATAGGCGTTCCCCTTTTCAAAGTCTCTTTTTAACGAAAGGGTGCTGTTTCCAGCACCCTTTTGTAATCATATTAGTTGGTAATAATCTGCTGAGTCTCTTTGTCGAATACGTGAATCTTCTCAACATCAAGAGCAAACTTAACTACATCACCAGGTCTAGCAGTTGTACGGGAATCTACTCTGGCGGTCATAGCGAAGTCAGCTAAATCGAAGTACAAGTAAACTTCTGCACCAAGTAATTCGTATACCTTAATGGTAGATTCGAACACACTGTTAGGAGAGTTCTCAATGAACATCTCGGAATCATATACATCTTCGGGACGGATACCGAAGGTAACAACCTTTCCGTCATAACCGCCGTCGATTAACTTCTTGGACTTAGCGGGAGGAAGAGGAATAGCCTTGTCAGCGATTTCCAACTTAGCTACGTCACCTTCTACTCTAACGGTAGCATCTAAGAAGTTCATCTGAGGTGAACCCATGAAACCTGCAACGAACAGGTTCTGAGGCTTATCATATAAGTTCTGAGGAGTATCTACCTGCTGGATAACACCGTCCTTCATAACTACGATTCTGGTACCCAGAGTCATAGCCTCGGTCTGGTCATGTGTTACGTAGATGATGGTAGTACCCAGTCTCTGATGTAACTTAGCAATTTCGATACGCATCTGTACACGCAACTTAGCATCCAAGTTGGACAGAGGCTCATCCATTAAGAATACCTTAGGATTACGAACGATAGCACGACCCATAGCAACACGCTGTCTCTGACCACCGGACAGAGCCTTGGGCTTACGATCAAGAAGGGGAGTTAAGTCCAGAATCTTAGCTGCTTCCTTAACCATCTTGTCGATCTGATCCTTGGGAACCTTTCTTAACTTAAGACCGAATGCCATGTTGTCATATACGGACATATGAGGATACAGAGCGTAGTTCTGGAATACCATCGCGATATCTCTGTCCTTAGGCTCTACGTCGTTAACAACTCTGTCACCGATTCTCAGTTCACCGGAAGAAATGTCTTCCAGACCTGCAATCATTCGAAGTGTGGTAGACTTACCACAACCTGAAGGTCCTACGAAAATGATAAACTCTTTGTCAGCGATATCCAGGTTGAAGTTCTTAACTGCTTCAAAACCGTTAGGATATACTTTGCAGACATTCTTTAAAGATAAACTTGCCATAATAGTAAACTCCTTTCATGTTCACATTCAACATAAATAATATGTTAACGGGCATCTCCCGTTCAACTCCTGTCTTAGTATATCGAAAAATGCCCGAAAGCACCATACATCTTTTACACAAATATTTTAATGAACTTTGTAAGAATTGCTTATTTTCCTTCGACAACACCCTTTTGGGAGTCATTTTGTACACTATTTTTGCTTTTTATTGTGCACTTTGTCTATTGCTCATTCTTTTGAGGCAATCTGGTCTCATCGGTAAATATTGCCTCTGAATGATCCTCTTCCGGAGCAGGTCCCATAGCGGCACGGATACGGTCTTCCATCTGTGCAAAAAACTTATTATACATCTTGGCAGCCACAAATGCACAGGTTCCCATACCAAACAAAAATACAATGGGCACCAACACAGGGAAAAAGATTACCAGCGCAACCATGGCAACAGGCATGGCAATCATTACTATGGTCTTAGGGAACTGGATAATACTGATTACCAGTGCATTCTTCATAGTTTTCTTAATCGTATTATCAAATTTTGCAAGAATAGGGAACACAAATGCAGTCTCAAATAATAACAGGAAAGACAGCACAGTAAACACACCAATCAATACATCATAAAACTTGCCTTCCATATTCCATACCAGCGCAATATCCACCACAAACACTGCAGCAAGCACCAGGATAATCAGCCAGATAATCGTTGCCTGTCTGAAATTATCTTTAAAAGACTTGAAAAATCCCTTCATAATGTAAGTCTCTTCATCCCTGACAATCTTTAATGCCATATAATGTAATGCGGTTAAGGATGCACCGATGGTCACCACCGGAACGCAGCAAAAGAACGCTAAAATCGTCAGAAACATCAAATCCGAAATCTTATTCAGAACCTGCATAAGCGGGCTGTCAATATCAAATATCCTCATAATCCTTTCCTTTCTTAAGTATGCAGTTACTAATAGAAATATTTCTCCATGGGCGTAATGGTAATGCCCGAATAAGTCTGGGGGGCACTGACCGCACGGAATTCACATTTCCGGTAAAAATCCACCGCATAGGGCGCAGCCTTTACAAACATATACCGCTCTCCCAGCTCCTCCACCAGATAGTCGCTCAATAGCTCCACCAGCTTTCTGCCGATGCCCCGGTGATGATACCTCGGTGCCACAAACAATAGAGACAATTGATGAATACTCCGCAGCGTACCCACGCCTATGATTTGTTCTCCGTCCAGGACTACCATCAGTTTGTATTCTCCGCGCAGAAAAGCCTGCTTCAAATCATCATCGGTAATAAACCGAAAGAAATTCCGCACGCCCTCCGGCGTATAATCTTTTGCCTCAAATAACAGAAAAGTCTCCCAGACCATCCGCATGGCAGGGTCCCAGTCTTCATCCAGGGCCCAGCGGACTTCATAAGGGAAATTCTGCAATCTGTCCATGCAAATCAACACCCTTCATATCAAATTAACAAATCTCAGCACCGGCAGGCATTACCTTTTCAGGTGTCATAAGTGCCAGGTTTCCTTCCGCATCCTCTGCACAAAGAAGCATGCCTTCGGACAGCACTCCTGCAAGGGTTGCCGGCTTTAAGTTTACCAGTACCATTACCTTTTTACCCACCATTTCCTCGGGTGTATAGTGAGCCTTGATGCCGGATACGATCTGACGCACCTGACTGCCTACTTTCACCTGACTGCACAGCAGTTTTTTGGACTTGGGCACTGCTTCGCAGGCAATAATCTCACCTACCTGGAACTGCAGCTTGGCAAAGTCATCATAGCTGATTTCCGCCTTGGGCTCAATGTCGATTACAGACTCTTCTTCAGCTTCCTCTGTTCCGGCCTCAGCCGCCTTTACGGATGCAATCATTGCCTCTCTGAGCTCTTCTTCTTTTGCTGCCACTTCCTTCATATCCAGACGTGCGAAGAGAATCTCCGGTGTATCCGTAACCTTATTGCCATCAGGATACAAACCGAATTCCTTCAGCTGTTCAAATGCTCTCAGCTCAGTATTCAGCTGCTTGGCAATCTTCTGTGCCGTCTCGGGCATAAATGCCTCAAGCAGGGACGCACCCATTACAATACCTTCCACCAGGTTGTAAAGCACGGTAGCCAGACGGTCTGCCTTTGCCTCGTCCTTTGCCAGTACCCAGGGTTCGGTTTCATCAATATATTTATTACAACGCTTAAAGATGGCAAAAATCTCGGTAAGGGCATCTGCCACTCTCAAGGTTTCCATCTTGCCGCATACCTTATCATAAGCTTCTGTAGCCACCTGCTTCAGGTCTGCGTCTATAGCAGCATCATTCTCGTTCAGCTGCACACCCTTATCGGACACCACACCGCCGAAATATTTGTTACTCATGGAAATGGTACGGTTTACCAGATTGCCCAGTACGTTTGCCAGATCAGAGTTGGAACGCTCGGCAATCAGCTCCCAGGTAGCGTTTCCGTCGTTTTCATAAGGCATTTCGTGAAGCACGTAATAACGCACTGCATCCACACCGAAGAAATCAATCAGGTCGTCTGCATAAATCACATTTCCCCTGGATTTACTCATCTTATCATTGTTCATAAGCAGCCAGGGATGACCAAATACCTGCTTAGGCAGCTCCTCTCCCAGCGCCATGAGGAAAATAGGCCAGTAAATGGTATGGAAACGTATAATGTCCTTACCGATCAGATGCAGGTCTGCAGGCCAAAGCTTCTGATACTGCTCCGTACTGTTACCGTCCGCATCATAACCCACACCGGTGATATAGTTGGTCAATGCATCCAGCCATACATATACCACATGTCTGTCATCAAAATCTACGGGAATACCCCACTTAAAGGAAGTACGGGATACACACAAATCCTGAAGACCGGGCAGCAGGAAATTGTTCATCATCTCATTTTTACGGGACACGGGCTGAATAAATTCCGGATGTTCATTAATATGCTTAATCAGCTTGTCTGCGTATTTGCTCATCTTAAAGAAATATGCCTCTTCCTTAGCGGGTTTTACTTCCCTTCCGCAGTCAGGGCATTTACCCTCCACCAGCTGGGATTCCGTCCAGAAAGACTCACAAGGCGTACAGTATAGACCTTCATAAGAACTCTTATAAATATCTCCCTGCTCATAAAGACGCTTGAAAATCTTCTGTACCTGCTTCTCATGATAGTCGTCCGTAGTACGGATGAATTTGTCGTAAGACACATTCAGCTTATCACACAAATCCCTGATAATGCCTGCCACATTATCTACAAACTCCTTGGGAGTAATGCCTGCATCCTGTGCCTTTAACTCAATCTTCTGTCCGTGCTCATCGGTTCCTGTCTGAAAGAATACATCATAGCCTTCCTTTCTCTTAAACCGAGCAATGCTGTCTGCCATTACGATTTCGTAATTATTACCGATATGGGGCTTACCTGATGTGTAAGCAATGGCAGTGGTAATGTAATACTTTTCTTTGTTCATCTTCTTTCCTCCTTAATTTTTATTCGGAGACGCAACGAAGCCCGCCTCCTATCAAACAATAGAAGACGGGCATTAAGTCCGTGGTACCACTTCTTTTCATCCGTTCCTCACGAAACGGACCTCACCGGGTCGTAAGCACATATACCTGCCGTAACCCTCTCCGCTGTAACAGGCGGAACCTGTCGCAATCTAACCCTCATACAGACCTTCGCCGGGACCCGCCTTGCGGAAATCCTGTCCCAATCCAACCCATGAGGCTCGGTGCGCTGCTCAGAAGCCATCTTCCACCGCTTTCCTCTTCATTCCTCTCAGCCTACGGAATGTTCTCTGTAAAGCATCCTGCCGGTGTACTCTCTTCATCATTGCGTTTCTCTTCTGAATGTAAGATTATCACACTCTATAAGGGAATGTCAATCCATTTATAATATCTTACTTCCGTTGGCCGTAAGCCTGAACTTAGCCCCCAGCTTTTCGGCCGCTTTCTTGCACATCATCATACGTCCCAGGAAAATATCGAAGTATTCGTACATACTACAGATACTTTCATCAATATTCAAATCCAATGCAATTATCTTTTTCTCCATATCAATGGACAAGTTGGTGTCCATTACCGCATAGTTTACTCTGTCGTGAATATCAAAATCCGCACTTTCACGTACACGGTTTCTTCTTACATCGGTTTTGTCCGCAATGATAAGTGCTGCAGATACAGGGTCCTGTGCACCGCCGGTGGACTCATCGTGATTACCGATTGCAGATACCACCGTCACTCTGTCTTCCAGGGAAATATCCATTCTTTTCAGAATATCATTAGCCAATAATGCGCCATATTCCGCATGGGATTTTCTGTTTACGGAATTACCGATATCATGCATAAATCCGGCTATCATAGCCAGTTCTACCTCTCGCTCTCCATAACCGAAAGTCCTTAATATATATGCCGCTCTGTGTGCTACAAAGCCGCAGTGAGCTTCCGCATGCTCCGTATAACCCAGCACCTCCAGATTCGCATCGCCCTTTTTCAGAAAAGCAAGCACCTCTTCATCTCTACGTACGTCATCATATGTGATCATCTCTCATACCTCCCTACGGACTGCATCAATCTGCCCTATGAAGAACTGCTTCGTCCGGTTGTTCTCCTGCAATCACAGATTCGTAAATAGACTCCATTGTAGCGGCAAAATGCTCTTTATCAAAGGATTCCGCTATCTTTTCACTCTGTCTGCCGGCTCTCTTACGCCATTCAGGGTTCTTCATAATCATGCCCAATTTTTCATGAAATTCTTCTTCCGAACTGTAAACATATCCGTTTACACCCTCTATAATAATATCCTGCAGACAATCATCCTTACGGCACAGAAGGGGCAATCCGTTTGCGGCTGCTTCTATATATGTAAGTCCCTGCGTCTCACTGGTGGATGCACTGACAAACACATCCGCAAGCTGATAATATTCCTGTACTTCACCAGGGTCAACCATTCCCGTAAAAATGACATCCCTGTCAATTCCCAGCTTTTGAGCCAATTCTTCCAACTGCTTTTTATCCGGGCCGTCTCCCACGATCAAAAAACGCAGACCCGGATTCTCATAGCGGGCCGCCCTGTAAAATTCGAGCAATTCTTCCAGATTTTTCTCTGTACCCAGTCTGCCCAGATTTAACAGCACCTGATCATCAGCACTAATGCCCAGTTCCTTACGCTTACGCAGACGGTCCTCTTCACTTACCCTGCGGTAATGCTGCTCCAGGGAAATTCCTGTAGGAACCACACAGATATCATTATCCACACCATAGCCTCTCAGGGCATCTTCCACCTTGCCCGTAGGCGCAATAATCACGTTAACCCCCTTCAGCCGCATGCGGGAAAGGTTCTGTACCATATGCTTACCCACACGTCTGCTGGGGATTACGTATGTTACATACTGTTCGTACAAAGTATGGTAAGTATGTACCAACGGAGCTCCCGTCAGTTTGGAAATACGCTGTGCAAACTGGAAGCTGAAAAATTCACACTGACTGTGAATAATATCAGGCTTCCACTCCACCAGTTCATCAATCATTCTGCTACGGTAGAACATGGGCATTCTCACATCGGGATATACCATGCCGATGGGTACTGAACGCACAAAATAAAAGTCGCCGTCCTTATAACTGGTCATTCCTTCGGACAATGTGAGAATACGCACATCATGTCCTTTATTAATCAATTCCTGTCTTAAGTTCTGTACTGAAGTTACCACTCCGTTAGTAGAAGTAGTGAACAAATCCGTTGTAATTAAAATCTTCATAAATACTACCTCTTTCTTCCCTTTAGCATGTTCTCATATTTGACAAAAAAAAACAATACTCTTTCTATTTTTTTAATAAATTATATGCCATATATTTCAATATTTTAATTTACTGTGCCATGTATTTTTTTCTTTCCGAAACACATACTAATGAAGAAAGGAAGGTGAAATATATGTCCAAAAATAACAATAAAAATAACCAGTTCAATGACTGCGACAACAACAGAAACCAGTTCTCCGATTCCCAGAAGAACGAAAGCCGCAACAAGACAAGCAATCAGAATCAGAATAAAAACAGCAACAACAACAGTTCTTCCAATAAGTATTCTGACAGATAATTAAGAATCGGTAAAAACAGAAAAACCGCTGCTATCCTCAGAGATAACAGCGGTTTTCTATATATATTCAAAAATGAAAATGACTAATTATTGGAAGGTATATTCCATACCCAATCACGAACCTCAGGTAAATCCTGACCATACTCTGCGATATACTGGTCATGTGCTACCAGGGTATCACGCATCTTCTGTAACAGATATGCTCCGCGGTTGCCTAACTGAGGCAGCTGGTTTACGATATCCATTACCAGATGGTAACGGTCAATTTCATTCTGCACACGCATATCGAAAGGAGTGGTAATGGTACCCTCTTCCTGGTAACCGTGTACATGAAGGTTGCGGTTATGACGATGATAAGTAAGCTCATGTACCAGAGTAGGATAGCCATGGAATGCAAATACAATGGGCTTATCCTTGGTAAACAGAGCATCGTAATCAGCATCGGTAAGTCCGTGAGGATGCTTGCTGTGAGGCTCCAGTTTCATCAGATCTACTACATTGACAAAACGTACCTTAACCTCAGGCAGGTTCTCGCGCAGAATGGTAACTGCAGCAAGCGCTTCCTTGGTAGGTGTATCACCACAACATGCCAATACTACATCAGGCTCTACGCCCTGGTCATTACTTGCCCAATCCCAGATACCGATACCCTGGGTACAATGCTTAACAGCCTGCTCCATGGTCAGCCACTGGTGGCTGGGATGTTTGGATGCAACGATTACGTTTACATAGTTCTTACTACGGATACAGTGGTCAAAACAGGATAACAGACAGTTTGCATCAGGAGGAAGATACATACGTACTACGTCGGCCTTCTTGTTTGCGATATGATCCAGGAAACCGGGATCCTGATGGGTAAATCCATTGTGGTCCTGCTGCCATACATTGGAAGTAAGCAGTAAGTTCAGGGATGCAATCTTCTGTCTCCAGGGAAGCTCACTGGTAACCTTTAACCATTTTGCGTGCTGTGCACACATGGAATCTACTACACGGATAAATGCTTCGTAGGAAGCGAAGAAACCGTGACGACCGGTCAAAAGATAACCTTCCAGCCATCCTTCGCACATATGCTCGGACAGGTATGCGTCCATGATACGTCCATCGGTAGCCAGATCTTCATCTGCCTCATGGAAGTCGCCGTTCCAGTCTCTCTTGGTCTCTTCAAATACCTTGTAAAGACGGTTGGACATGGTCTCATCGGGTCCGAAAATACGGAAGTTCTTAGATTCTTTATTTAACTTGAAGATATCGCGAACGAAACCGCCCAGCTCAATCATATCCTGCTTTTCTACACAACCGGGCGCCTTTACTTCTACTGCGTAATCTCTGAAATCAGGCACGCGCAGATCACGTAAAAGCTTACCGCCGTTTGCATGAGGATTAGCGGAAATTCTTCTGTCACCCTTAGGCATCAGGTACTGTAATCTTTCAATTAACTGGCCGTTCTCATCAAACAGCTCTTCGGGATGATAGCTTAACAGCCATTCCTTTAACAGGTCTAAATGCTCGGGCTTCTCCATGGTAATGGGAACCTGATGAGCACGGAAGGAACCTTCCACTCTCTGTCCGTCTACAAACTTAGGACCGGTCCATCCCTTAGGAGAACGCAGTACAATCATGGGCCAGAAAGGTCTGTCAGTATTACCGTTTTCTCTTGCATCCTTCTGGATAGCCTTGATTTCTTCCACACAAGCATCTACTGCTTCTGCCATCAGCTTGTGCATGGTCATGGGATCGGAACCTTCTACAAAGTAAGGCTTCCAGCCGCAACCATGGAAGAAGCTTTCTACCTCATCACGGGAAATGTGAGACAATACGGTAGGATTGCTGATTTTATATTCATTCATATGCAGAATGGGAAGTACTGCACCGTCGTTCTTTGCATTTAAGAATTTGTTGGAATGCCAAGCAGTTGCCAGAGGACCGGTTTCTGCTTCACCGTCACCTACGATAACGGTTGCAATCAGGTCAGGATTATCAAATACTGCACCGAAAGCATGTGCAATGGAGTAACCAAGCTCACCACCCTCGTTGATGGAACCGGGTGTTTCGGGTGCTACATGGCTGGAAATACCGCCGGGGAAGGAAAACTGCTTATTCAGCTTCTTTAAACCTTCCAGATCTCTGGAAATATTGGGATATACCTCACTGTAGGTACCCTCTAAATAAGAGTTTGCCACAAAGAAGTTTCCGCCGTGACCGGGTCCGGAAATTAAAATCATATTTAAATCGTACTTGGTAATCGCACGGTTCATATGTGCATAAATAAAGTTCTGTCCGGGAACGGTTCCCCAGTGACCTACGATTTTCTTCTTAATCTGATCCATGGTTAAGGGCTCTCTTAACATGGGATTATCCAACAGATATAACTGGGTCGCTGCAAGATAGTTTGCTGCACGCCAGTATGCATTCAGGTCGGATAAATATTCATTCGTTAAAAAATTGTCAACTGACATACTGTTAATTCCTCCTACAAAAAATACATTCCATAGTATAAATACACAAAAGAAGAAAAACAATGCCATAAATGCCGAAAAAAGTTGCTGAAACCAGCAACTTTTTCGGTAAAGTATCTATTTTTACATATTTTTTAACAAGTTGGTAACATTTTCAGTAATATCCCCAAGGAATACTGCCGAGCCTGCTACTATTACATTGGCACCCGCTTTAATGGCCATGGCCACATTGTCATCGGTAATGCCTCCGTCTACCTGAATATCCACCTGCAAACCCTTTGCATCCAACATCTTACGCAGTTCAGTAACCTTATCCAGGCAACCCGCAATCAGCTTCTGGCCGCCTTTACCGGGCTCCACGGTCATAATCAATACCATGTCCACCTTATCCAGATAGGGCTCCAACACAGCAACAGGTGTCTCCGGTTTAATAGTAATGCCTACCCTTTTACCGGTTTGACGGATCTGTGCAATCACAGAGTCCGCATCCTCCGCAGCCTCGTAATGAAAATTGATGGAATCCGCACCACACCTTGCCATACGCTCTATGTAGGTCTCGGGATGATTCACCATCAAATGGACGTCAAAGAAAAAATCAGTGGATTTACGCAGTGAACGAATTACCGGGGAACCATATGAAACCGACGGCACAAAATTTCCATCCATTACATCGATATGCAAATATTGGGCACCGGCTCTCTGAACCTCCTCAATCTGCTCACCCAGTTTCCAAAAATCAGCAGATAGTATGGAGGGTGCTAAAATATTCATATGCTCTTTCTCCCTCCCGTAACTGCTTTTTATAAAAACTCTTTTACGCTCTTGTATACGCCTGCTGCGTCCAGACCGTACTTCTCAACCAGTGCGCCTGCAGAACCGGACTCACCGAAGATATCCTGCATACCGATTTTCTTAACGGGAGTAGGAAGCTTCTCGCTCAGGCAATCACAAACTGCACTGCCCAGACCGCCGATAACGGAATGCTCTTCTACGGTTACTACCTTACCGGTCTTCTTTGCACTTGCAAGAATCAGTTCCTCGTCCAAAGGCTTAATGGTACAAATATTGATAACTTCTGCATCGATACCGTCTGCTGCCAGCTTCTCTGCTGCTCCGATAGCGGAATCAACACAGATACCGGTTGCAACGATGGTTACATCCTTACCTTCACGAACCACGGTACCCTTACCGATTTCAAACTTGTAATCAGGGTTGTCATTGATTACGGGCACTGCTGCACGGCCAAAACGGATGTAGCAGGGACCAACATACTCTAATGCCGCACGAACTGCTGCCTTTGCTTCGATATCATCGGAAGGACACATAACTACCATACCGGGAATGGTTCTCATCAGAGCAAGGTCTTCATTACACTGATGGGTAGCACCGTCTTCACCTACGGTAATACCTGCATGGGTAGCACCAATCTTAACGTTTAATCCGGGGTAACCTACGGAGTTACGTACCTGCTCAAAAGCTCTTCCTGCTGCAAACATAGCGAAAGAACTTACGAAAGGAACCTTTCCTGCCAGGGCAAGACCTGCTGCCACGCCCACCATATTACACTCAGCGATACCACAATCGATGTGACGCTCGGGATATGCTTTCTTAAATACACCTGTCTTGGTTGCTGCTGCAAGGTCAGCATCAAGTACAACTAACTGAGGGAATTCTTCAGCCAGCTCTTTCAGAGCATTACCATAGCTCTCTCTGGTCGCGATTTTCTTAACGTCTGCCATTATGCTTCACCTGCTTTCTCTAAATCTGCTGCGATTGCATCCAATTCTGCCATCGCCTGTGCGTACTGCTCATCGTTAGGTGCAGTACCGTGCCATGCACAATTGTTCTCCATGTAGGATACGCCCTTACCCTTAACACTCTTTACAACGATACAGGTAGGCATGCCCTTGGTTGCCTTTGCTTCATCAAAAGCAGCTCTCAGGGAATCAAAATCATGAGCATCTGCGTTGATTACGTGGAAATTGAAAGCTTCGAACTTCTTATCAATAGGATAAGGAGAACATACTTCATCAATTGCACCGTCAATCTGCAGGTTGTTATTATCTACGATTACTACCAGGTTGTCCAGCTTACGGAATCCTGCAAACATAGCAGCTTCCCATACCTGACCTTCCTGGATTTCGCCGTCACCCAGTAAGGTGTATACTCTGTTGGACTTGCCATCCATCTGGAAGCCCAGAGCCATACCTACTGCTGCGGAGATACCCTGTCCCAGGGAACCGGATGCCATATCAACACCGGGGATATGAATACAGGGATGTCCCTGAAGATAAGAACCCAGCTTTCTTAAGGTCTTCAGATCCTCAACAGGGAAAAATCCTCTGTTAGCCAATGTGGAATAAAGACCGGGAGCGGTATGACCTTTGGATAACACAAAACGGTCTCTGCTCTCCATGTCGGGATTTGTAGGGTCAATGTTCATCTCTTCAAAGTAAAGAAATGTAAAAACATCAGCAGCGGAAAGGGAACCGCCGGGATGTCCTGCTTTTGCACTGTGAACTGCGGTAACAATGCCCTTGCGAACATCATTCGCGCGTTTTTGCAGTTCTAAATTGTTCATCGTCTCCTCCATTCTGCCGCATTAAACCGCGGCCGTGAATTCTTTACCCCTTATCTTAACATATTTCATGTAGTAAGTCCAGTTCGTCCATTTTGTCGAAATGCACAAAATCAATGCACTTTTTTGGTAAAAGTGCAAGGTTTCACCATTGCCGCCAAGCTATAACCAGGGATTGGTGGGGCCCAAGGAGGCACGGAGACTATATCCGCGGCATGGGGTACATAATATAAACGCAAACACTGCAACGTGCTGACAAACTAACCGGTAACTGCGACTAAAGCCTCTCGGCAGAGGCCTCGAGCCTAGTCTCCGTAACCGGTGGATTTTGTCAGTCACTAAAAACGCAGTTGAATCGTTTGCTTATCATATTATGTACCCCATGCCGCAGTCATAGCCTCTGCGCCTCCTTTCAACACTCCAATCGCATTACAAAAACCCCGGTTACCATGTCTCAGGCACCGGGGCTACTTTCATTTATTGTCCATAATATGCATTTGCACCGTGTTTACGGTAATAGTGTTTGTCCTGCAATTCCTGAGGAGCTGCTTCCACACGATGATTAATAAGCTCCGCCATGAAAGCCATCTTGGCAACCTCTTCCAGAACCACTGCATTGTGTACAGCATCCTTAGCATCCTTGCCCCAGGCAAAAGGACCGTGGTTCTTACACAAAACAGCCGGCACCGCCATGGGTTCCTTGCACCTGCGGAAAAACTCCTCCACAATCAGACGTCCTGTATTTTTCTCATAGCCGTCTTCGATTTCAGCCTTGGTGAGACATCTTACGCAGGGCACCTCACCGTAAATATAATCCGCATGAGTGGTTCCGTAGCAGGGAATGCTGCGTCCCGCCTGAGCCCAACTGGTTGCATGAGTGGAATGGGTATGCACCACACCGCCGACTTCGGGAAATGCTTTATAAAGCTCTAAATGAGTAGCGGTATCTGAAGAAGGATTATACCGTCCTTCCACCTTATTACCTTCCAAATCCATTACTACCATGTCTTCGGGTGTGAGTTTATCATACTCCACTCCGCTGGGTTTAATTACAAACAGCCCCTTCTCCCTGTCAATGGCACTTACATTGCCCCATGTAAAAGTCACCAGACCATACTTGGGCAGATCCATATTTGCTTCATACACTAACTGTTTTAATTCTTCCAACATCTCTGTTACCCCCTCTTCTCTTATCTGAATTTGTGGTTTTGTATATTTCCCGGGACTGCTCCGCCCACACCTTCTGTCAGCATCTCGGCGACCATGCTTTCCATATTCTGTAAAGGTACCCTTAAAAAACGTCGTTACTTAGCGAGGTCTGAAGTACATTTTGGTGCCTCATGGCATAAAAATGTGCTTCACGAGCTTAGTAACGCAACGCTTTTTACGGAGCGAAAGCGTGTCCGTTACGGAATATGGGCAGCTGCGTCGCCGGTTCTTCCGGGTCTGCAATGCGATGGGAGCTTCCCGCTTTACTTAAATCCTTCTACAGCCGCTTTTTCAGCAGGAATGGTGCTCAGATAGTTCTCCACATATGCATCAAAACCTGCTACATCTGCCGCATCCGGCGCTATGGTAGTACCGGTCTGACCTGCAAAGATACGGTTATTCAGGTAATCAGCCAGCTTTTCATCCACTGCCTTTTCCATCATATAAGCTGCCAGGATCGCCATACCCCATGCACCGCCTTCACTTGCGGTATCCATCACCGTAACGGGTGCATTCATGGCCGCTGCCAGAATACGCTGACCTACCACGGGAGTTTTGAAAAGACCGCCGTGGCCCATCATGCAGTCCACGCTGACCTGTTCCTTCTTCAGTAGGATATCATTACCTACCTTCAGGGTAGCCAGTGCACTGTACAAATGACTTCTCATAAAGTTTGCCAGGCCGAACTTGGCATCCGGCTTTCTCACAAACATAGGTCTGCCTTCATCCAGTCCCGTAATGGGCTCACCGGAGAAATAATTGTAAGCCAGCAGACCGCCGCAATCCATGTCTGCCTCCAGCGCCTTACGATATAAGGTTCCGTACAATTCGTTTTTGTCTATCTTCATACCAAAGGTATCCGCAAACTCATCGAAAAGGTTTACCCATGCATTCAGGTCGGAGGTACAGTTGTTGCAGTGTACCATGGCCACGGGCATACCATCGGGAGTAGTTACCATATCGATTTCCTCATAAACGCCCTGAATCATCTTATCCAGTACTACCATGGAGAATACGGAAGTACCTGCGGATACGTTACCGGTCTTTACAGCCACCGCATTGGTAGCAACCATTCCCGTACCTGCATCACCTTCGGGAGGACACATGGGAATACCTGCTTTCAGCTTACCGCCGGGATCCAGTATTTTAGCACCTGCTTCGGTAAGACAGCCGGCCGCTTCTCCTGCGCAAAGTACCTTGGGCAGAATATCCTCCAGCTTCCAGCCGGTCTGCTCCTTTTCAATCAGGGCATCAAACTTGCCAATCATTTCTTTATCATAATCCATGGTCACGGAGTCAATGGGGAACACGCCGGATGCCTCACCGATACCCAGGACCTTCTCACCGGATAATAAGTAGTGGATATATCCTGCCAGTGTGGTGATGAAGCTGATATCCTTCACATGCTCTTCACCGCTTAAAATAGCCTGATATAAATGTGCAATACTCCATCTCTGGGGGATATTAAAATGAAACTCCGGTGTCAGTACCTTACATGCCTGCTCCGTCATGGTATTTCTCCAGGTACGGAAGGGTACCAGCAGTTCATCCTTCTCATTAAATACCAGATATCCGTGCATCATACCGCTGAAACCGATGGAACCGATAGTCTCCAACTCAATGCCGTACTGACTGCGTACGTCATCACACAGGCTCTTGTAACAACCCTGTAAACCCTTATGAATATCTTCCAAACTATAAGTCCAGATATTGTTTTCCAATCTGTTTTCCCAGTCATGGGTACCCAGTGCCACAGGTGCATGAGTCTCATCCACCAGCACTGCCTTAATTCTCGTAGAACCGAACTCTATACCCAGAGCCGTTTTACCGGCCAAAATTCGTTCTTTTACCATCGCTATGTATCCTTTCTCTGCGCAGATTTTAAAATAAATTTCCTAATTACCAGTATAGAGGTATTCCGCTAAAAGTCAATAATAACCCTTTTTCATAGGACGTATTTCCCGTTCATATACTGGTAAAAAAGCACGAAACGGAACCGGATTGTGAAACAAAGACCTAAACTAACCCTCCGGCAGACTCTGCTGGCCGCCTTTTGCCTCTTGGCCATCACTATCTGCATCCTGCTGCTGCGCAGTATATGCAGTGACCAAAATACCTTTGACAGACTGACCGGTCGTATTTTTACGGAGCAGCTCACCGCCAGCACCATCGACCTGCACTATATCCTTGCCCATCCTCATAAGCATGGCATTACGGAATACACTCCCACCCTGCCGGTCTACGAACCGGACAGGGACCGCGAGGAACTTCTGGCAACGGAAAATCTCTTAACTGAGCTGCGTGGCATTGACGGTGACAGGCTCACTCCCCCCGATGCAGATTTACTGACCGCTTTGGAGAAAGCCTACTCCCTCCGCCTGGAATCGGCGCCCTGCCGGTATTTCGGCGAACCGCTTTCTGCGGCCGGAGGCATGCATGTACAACTCCCCATTTTACTGTCGGAATACACCTTCCGCAGCATCCGTGATGTGGAGGATTATCTGGCTCTCATAGAACAGACGGACCGCTATTTCGCCTCTCTTTTATCCTATGAACAGCACAAAAAAGAGGCAGGCCTTTTTATGTCCGCCGCTTCACTGGATAAAGTCATTTCCCAGTGCGACAGCATACTGACCCGCAAAGAACTTACGGCGGGCAGCCACTTTTTACAGATTTGCTTTAATGAAAGACTGGAAAACCTGGCTCTTAAGCTAAACTCAGAAATGCCTGA
>JAFXEW010000072.1 GCA_017513625.1 Lachnospiraceae bacterium
TATAAAGCAAAATGCCATAAGCTGAACCGTTTTGTGGCTGTCAAGGTTTTGAAGCAGGAGTTCAGTGAGAATGAGAATTTTGTTTCCAAGTTCAAAGTGGAAGCACAGGCGGCAGCCGGGCTCATGCACCCCAATATCGTCAACGTGTATGATGTTGGAAACGAAAACGGCATCAACTACATTGTCATGGAGCTGGTAGAGGGGATAACCCTCAAAAAGTATATCGAGAAAAAAGCACGTCTTTCCGTAAAGGAAGCCATCAGTATTGCAATTCAGGTTTCCATGGGAATTGAGGCGGCTCACAATAATCATATCATTCATCGAGATATTAAACCTCAGAATATCATTATTTCCAAGGACGGAAAGGTTAAGGTCACGGATTTCGGTATTGCCAAGGCGGCTACCAGCAACACCATTACCTCCAATGTAATGGGGTCCGTACATTATACATCTCCGGAGCAGGCAAGAGGTGGCTATAGTGATGAAAAGAGTGATATTTATTCCATGGGTATCACATTGTTTGAAATGCTTACGGGCAGAGTGCCCTTTAACGGGGAGACTACCGTGGCCATTGCTATTAAACATATTCAGGAAGAATTGCCAGCGCCTTCGGAATTTGTGGCAGAGATTCCGGCAGGTGTAGAAGACATTATTTTTAAATGCTGCCAGAAGTCTCCGGAAAGACGCTATCACAGTATGCGTGAGCTGATAGCGGATTTGAAGCAGGCCCTGCAACAGCCTGAGGGTAATTTTGTAGTATTTACAGACCCTGATGCGGAAGGCGGCACCAGAGCACTCACTGAGAGCGATATGGTACAGATAAAGAGAAAAACACCCCATACAGAGGGAGGAGTCATTGATGTGACTGGTAACATGCGCCTTCGCAGGGAGGAGGAGCCCGCTGATTATGCTGGGAACGACAGAGGCATAAGTCCACTGGCTAAAATAGACAGGGAACGTCTGATTACCTGGCTTCCTATCATAGGCGGTATTACCCTTTGTATTGTGATTCTGATACTGGCACTTAAGATTTTTGCCGGCGGGGACACAGACAGACCCAAGCCTCCCGGACCTTCCGAATTCCAGGGCGGAGAGGATATCAGTGTATCCGAAAGCACACAGGAAGGACTTGTAAAAGTGTCAATGCCTAAGGTGACTGGGGTACATGTAGATACTGCCAGCAAACAGCTGACTGATTTAAAGTTAAATCCCATTCTGGAGTATCGGGAGTCCGATACTGTGGAGAGGGACATTGTTATCAGTGCAGATATCGGCGTAGGAGCAAGCATTCTTCAGGGTACTGATGTAACACTGATTGTCAGTGCAGGTTCCAGCGGTATTGCGGTGCCTGATGTATATAATAAGACCTATGATGAAGCATATCATATGCTAACGGAAGCAGGATTTGTGGTAAACAGGGCTGATAATTATTCTCCTACCGTTGAAAAGGGGTATGTCATTGCACAGAGCCCCGTAAGCACCAGCAAAGTTCCTGCAGGCAGCGTTATTACCATTACAGTGAGCTTGGGTAAAGAAAAGGTAAAAGTACCCCAGCTTATCGGACTTACCGGAGCAGAAGGTATGGCGCTGATTACCTCCAGCAATCTGGCCGTGGGCGAGGTATCCTATATATTCAATGCAAATGTGCCTGCAGGACAGATTTGTTACCAGAGTTATTCTGCCAATACCTATGTGGATCAGGATACACCTATTGATATTACCATCAGTCAGGGTGCTGAGCCCGTTACCTACAAATTTAACGGAAGCATTGATGCACCCACGGCTCAGGAAGCACCGGACTATACCGCAGGTATGGAAGTGACCTTGAAGCTGGTGGCAGATGATAACCAGGTACTGATGGAAAACACAGTGGTGACCACTTTCCCCCATGTAGTGAATTATTACGGTATGAAGGCGTCTGGAGGCACTCTGACCTTTACCTATACTGTTAAGAAAGAAGCAGATTTTGAGACAGAAGGAGAAGAGGGGGCTCAGACAGGGGGAGAAGTGACGGAGGAGAAGTCCTTTACCCGTAGAATTGATTTTGTGCGAGAGTAGCATATGCAAGGAAAAATAATCAAAGGAATAGCAGGCTTTTACTATGTCCATACCCAGTCGGGGGCGGTCTATGAGTGCAAAGCCAAGGGCGTATTTCGTAAAGACGGTCAGAAACCCCTGGTGGGAGATGACGTGGAGTTGGAAATACTGGATGAAGAGAATAAGCTGGGTAATATACAAAGAATTGCGGAGCGACGCAGCAGTCTTATCAGACCTGCGGTGGCCAATGTGGACCAGGCACTGGTCATATTTGCCATCGTAAAGCCACAGCCGAATTTTAATCTGCTGGATCGTTTTCTGATTATGATGGAACAGCAGAATATCCCCACCATTATCTGCTTTAACAAGCTGGATATGGATGAGGAGGGCATGGGTAATACCTATGAGCAGATATACAGCGCCTGCGGTTACACCACATTGCAGGTAAGTGCCCACAGCAAAGAAGGCTTGGAGCGTCTGCAGGCCCTTTTAAAAGGCAAAACCACTACGGTGGCAGGCCCCAGCGGTGTGGGTAAGTCCTCCATTGTAAATGAATTGCAGCCCCATACTGTCATGGAGACAGGCAGTATCAGTACCAAGATTGAACGTGGTAAGCACACCACCAGACATTCGGAACTGATTGCCATATCTGACGATACCTATATACTGGATACACCGGGCTTCAGCTCCCTGTCTTTGTTTGATATGGAAAAGGAAGATTTGGCAGGCTTTTACCCCGAATTTGTCCGTGAAGAAAAGTATTGCCGTTTCGCAGGCTGCTCCCATATCAGTGAGCCGGTTTGCGGCATTAAAGA
>JAFXEW010000073.1 GCA_017513625.1 Lachnospiraceae bacterium
CGCTGGAGATAATAGAAAAATATATATCACAAAAATTTGAGATACCAGAATTTACGATAGAACATATCTTGCCAGATTCTGAAAATGACGAAAATGCTCATATCGGAAATTTGATACCACTAGAAAGTAGATTGAATGCTAGATGTGGGAATAAGCCTTTGGCAGAGAAGTATGTTATTTATTCGGATTCAGAATTTGCGATGGCAAGGGGGTTCTCCCAAAGATATAAGGATAAAGATTTTAGTATCGCAAGTAGAACAGAGTTTTTGTGTAAAATGGTATATAATAATATACTTGAATTAACACAGTTTGATTATTCGGAAGACTAATAATATTGGGATGACAACAAAATGACAATACAATCTCACGAAAACCAATGCACCAGGTACAATCCGGACAAAACTCCCGGATTTTCACCACCAAAATCAACACATTACACCACAGAATAACTTTACAAAGAAGAGATGGTATTGTTGCCTGCGGCTGTTAGATTTTTAAAACTTATTTTGATGCATTTTTGAGTGTTTTGATTAATCTCTTGATTTTTTTGAAGATTAATGTTATATTAAACGTTCAAGTAAATAGGATTGGCGCAAAGCAGGCGCAGAAACGGAGTAAATTATGAAGAAGATTTTAGCTATGTTACTGGCAATGGTAATGTGTATGGCTTGTCTGACTGCATGTGGAGATACAGCTGCAGATACAGATGCAAAGGATGTGCTGATCGTTGGAACCAACGCAGAGTTCCCTCCTTTTGAGTATTTGGGAGATGACGGTAATCCGGACGGTTTTGATATCGCACTGATTAAGGCAGTGGGCGAAAAGCTGGGTATGGAAGTAAAGATTGAAAACATGGAGTTCAACTCCCTGGTAGCAGCAATCGGTACAAAGATTGATGCTTCCATCGCAGGTATGACCATTACCGAAGAGCGTCTCCAGTCTGTTGATTTCTCAGACCCTTACTATGATGCTTATCAGTATGTAATCGTTCCCGTTGATTCTACCATCGCTTCTTTCGATGACCTGACAGGTAAGAAGATCGGATGCCAGCTGGGTACTACCGGTTTCTTTATTGCAGATGAGGATATCGAGGGTGCAGAGGCTGTAGGTTACAATAAGGGCGTGGATGCAGTGAACGACCTGATTAACGGCAGAGTGGAACTGGTTATCATCGATAAGAACCCTGCAATGGTATTTGGCGAGAAATTCTCTGATAAGGTGAAGGTAGTAGACGGTGCACAGTTTGGCTTTGAAGTAGAACAGTATGCAATCGCACTGCCTAAGGGAAGTGAGCTGGTTCAGAAGGTGAACGGAGCCCTGAAGGAGCTGAAGGCTGACGGTACATTTGATGCCCTGGTTGCAGAGTATATCGGCGGAGATAAATAATTTCCCTTCAAAATGCAAGTTTTTAGAGGATAATGGTTGTGCCGTTATCCTCTTTTTGATATGATGTAAAGAGTTGGGTGCCTCATGAGATGTAAGGCCCCCTGTAAGAGTACTTTCGAAAGACGAGGAAGCATGCATGGAATGGTTGAATTCTGTATGGATGAAAATAGAAGCCGCATTTATCACCAAGGATAGATGGATGCTTTATTTAAAGGGTCTTGGCATTACCATGGAGGTGGCGATTTTTGCAGCTTTAATCGGTATCGTGATCGGTACCGTGGCAGCATTTATGAAATTGTCCGTGACCAGAAAGGGCAAGCCCTCTATTCTGGCCAAGATTGCCAATATTTACATTGACGTAATCAGAGGAACACCTTCCGTATTGCAGCTTTTGATTATGTGGTTCGTGGTTATGAAAAATTGTCATAACGGTATCCTGGTGGCATCCCTTACCTTTGGTATCAATTCCGGTGCTTACGTGGCGGAAATCGTACGTGCGGGCATCCTGGCAGTGGATAAGGGACAGACAGAGGCAGGACGTTCCCTGGGCTTAAATCAGTTCCAGACCATGGTATACATAGTCATTCCCCAGGCGTTTAAGAATGTATTACCTCCTCTGTGTAATGAATTTATCGTGTTAATCAAAGAAACTGCCATCGTAGGTTACGTAGGTATGAGTGACCTGACCCGTGTGGCTAACCAGATGACCTCCACCATATATGAGGCATTTACACCCCTAATTGGTGCGGCAGTTATTTATTTTATCATTATCAAGCTTTTAACCATTCTTTTGGGATTACTGGAAAGGAGGCTGCGTAAGAGTGATAACCGTTAGAGATTTGCATAAAACATTCGGCGACAACAAAGTATTGTGCGCTGTGAATTATCATATCCATCCCGGCGAGAAAATCGTAGTGGTAGGTCCCTCCGGTTCCGGTAAGAGTACTTTTCTGCGCTGTCTGAACCTTTTGGAACGTCCCACCAGCGGAGAGATTCTTTTTGACGGTCAGGTGATTACCGACCCCAAGGCTGACATTAATAAGGTACGTGCCCAGATGGGCATGGTGTTCCAGCATTTTAATCTGTTTAATAATCTGACCATTATGCAGAATATTACCCTGGCACCGACCAAATTAAAACTGATGGGCGAAGAAGAAGCTAAGGAAAATGCATTAAAACTGCTGACCCGTGTAGGGCTGGTGGAAAAAGCGGATGCTTACCCCAGCTCCTTGAGCGGCGGACAGAAGCAGCGTATCGCCATCGTGCGTTCCCTTGCCATGAATCCTAAAGTAATGCTTTTTGATGAGCCCACTTCCGCACTGGACCCTGAAATGGTAGGAGAGGTTCTGGAGGTTATGAAGGAGCTGGCAGAAAGCGGTATGACCATGGTGGTGGTGACCCACGAAATGGGTTTTGCCAGAGAGGTAGGTACCAAGGTGGTATTTATGGATGGCGGCAATATTGTGGAAGAAAATACTCCCGTGGAGTTTTTTGCTAATCCTCAGAGTCCCAGATTACAGGAATTTTTGTCCAAGGTATTATAGTATTATAAAGCAGTCGTGCCCCGGCATGACTGCTTTTTCTGCAATGAGAGTAAGCAGGCGGTATGGCCGGCGGATAAGGAGGCAGGAAATGATTACCATATCATTATGTATGATTGTAAAGAACGAAGAGGATGTACTGGACAGATGTCTTAGGTCCGTGGCAGACCTTGTGGATGAAATCGTCATAGTGGACACGGGTTCTGCGGATGCCACCAAAGAGATTGCGGCCCGGTACACGGACAGGATATATGATTTTAAATGGATAGATGACTTCAGTGCGGCCAGAAATTATGCTTTTTCCAAGGCTGCCATGGAGTATATTTATACCGCAGATGCGGATGAGGTCATTGATGAGGAGAACCGGGAGCGTTTTCGCCGGATGAAAGCGGCGTTACTTCCCGAGGTAGAGATTGTCCAGATGTTGTACGGCAATCAGTTGCAGTTCGGTACGGTGTACAATTATGATGAAGAATACAGACCCAAGCTGTTTAAGCGGCTGAGGGAATTCGTATGGCAGGAGCCCATTCACGAGATGATACGTTTGGAGCCTGTGATATATGACAGTGATATAGTGATTACACATCTGCCTAAGAGCAGTCATGCAGGACGGGATCTGGCTAATTTCCGGAAACAAACCGGAGAGGGCAGATATTTATCCCCCCGTCTGCATAATATGTATGCAAAAGAGCTTTTTTTGGCAGGAACTGATGAGGACTTCCTGGGAGCGGAAGAATTTTTTGCAGTATCGGCTTCAGATCCCGGAAGGAGTGCTTCTGAAGTGCTGGAGGCTAACTGTGTGGTGGCCCGTGCGGCCAGATTGCGAAAGGACGACAGAGCCTTTTTTAAGCATGTGATGAAGGTGATAGCGGATGATAGCGGCGGATGCTCGGAAGGTTGTGTGGAGCTGGGGCTTTTTTACGAAGAAGCGGGAGATCCGGAGGAGGCTGTTATCTGGTATTATAATGCGGGTTATGAAGTGCAGCCCCATTTATCACTGCAGTCCGGCAATCAGCAGGCATTGGAAGGCTTAATACGCTGTTATGAAAAGCTGGGCATGCCTGAGCAGGCTAAGCAGTACCTGGATGAGTGTGAAAAGAGGCAGCAGTGATGTGTCTCCCGGGATTTCACGGTCAGGGAAGTATAAAGCTTTGGCGGAAACGCGGGGGAACTAAAGGACGTCAGATGTCCCTGCGGTAAAGACAGGGCAAAGAAAATCACAGTTCTGAAGAAGGACTGGACGAAAAAGGCAGAGCGTGCTACAATTTTCTTTTGGATATCCCGTGAAAGTACTCCGGCCAAATGTGAAAAGCCGGAAAACAGTGTGGGGATATGTGAATGAAGTACGTACTGAAAGGCAGAAAGAGCTATGAAATGGGAAGATAATGTACGAAAGGTTGTGCCCTATGTGGCAGGTGAACAACCTAAAAATAAGAATGTAATTAAGTTAAACACCAATGAGTGTCCCTATCCCCCCGCACCGGGAGTAACCGGTCTGGCTCAGGAGATGGACTACAGTGATTTGAGATTATATCCGGATACCAATGCAACACCTTTGGTGGATGTGCTTGCAGAGTATTATCATGTAAAGCCGGCCCAGGTATTTGTGGGTGTAGGCTCCGATGATGTACTGGCTACCGCATTCCAGACCTTCTTTAATTCCGGGAAACCCATTCTGTTCCCGGATGTGACCTATTCTTTCTATGATGTGTGGGCAGATTTATATAAGATTCCGTATAAGACCTGTCCTTTGAAGGAGGACTGGCATATAGATCCCGAAGATTACAAGCAGCCTAACGGCGGCGTGATTTTTCCTAATCCCAATGCGCCCACAGGTCTTTTGGAGGATTTGGACACTGTAGAAGAAATTCTGCAGGCCAACCGCGACGTGGTAGTGATAGTGGACGAGGCATATATTGATTTTGGCGGCATCAGCAGTCTGTCCCTTCTGGATAAATATGACAACCTGCTGATCGTGCAGACCTTTTCCAAGTCCAGGTCCATGGCGGGACTTCGTATCGGTTTCTGTATCGGTAATGAAAAGATGATTCAGTATCTGAATGATGTGAAGTTCTCCATCAATTCCTATACCATGAACCGTACCTCCCAGGTGCTGGGTGTGGAAGCGGTACGGGATGATGCTTATTTCAAAGAAATCACAGGAAAGATTGTGGCGACCCGTGAAAGAGTGAAAAAAGAGTTGACAGAGCTGGGATTTGTGTTCCCGGATTCAAAGGCCAACTTTATCTTTGCCTCCCATAAGACGGTTCCTGCAAAAGAGATATTCGAGGCACTGCGTGCACAAAATATTTATGTACGCCATTGGAATAAACCCCGCATTGACAATTCCCTGCGTATCACCATCGGAACGGATGAGGAAATGGATACCATGCTGGAGTTTTTGCGTGAATATTTAAAAGAACGCTAAGAAGCAGGGGGTTAAACAGAAATATTATGGAAACAGACAGGGGCAGAGTAGTGTCTGCCCGGAACGGAGTAATATGATTAAAAGTATATTAAAAGGTATGGTAATCGGGATTGCCAATATTATTCCCGGTGTCAGCGGCGGTACCATGATGGTAGCCATGGGTATCTATGATAAGCTGATTCATTGCATTACCCATTTGTTCAAAGAGTTCAAGCAGAGCGTGCTGTTCCTGCTTCCTATAGCGGTTGGTATGGGTATTGCTATCATTCTTAGTGCCTTGGGGCTGGACTATTTGTTTGAAAATGTCCCTTTACAGACCAATCTGTTGTTTGTGGGACTCATTTTAGGCGGATTACCTGCTATCTGGAAAAATGTAAAAGGCAACAGTGTACGGATAGGGCACATATTGGCCTTTTTAGCCTTTTTTGCGTTGGTTGTATGTATGGCAGTATTTGGCGGCGGTGAGGGAAGCAGCGCAGATTTGAGCTTCACTGTAGGAAATGTACTAATACTGTTTGGAGTAGGCATCATTGCATCGGCCACCATGGTAATTCCCGGTGTCAGCGGCTCCATGGTGCTGTTGCTTTTGGGATATTACAATCCGATTCTGTCAGCCATCAGTGATTTTATCAAGGCGGTTCTGGCATTTGATGTGGACGGCATATTAAAAGGATTTGGTATTCTGGTGCCTTTCGGACTGGGAGTTGTGGCAGGTATCTTTGCAATCGCAAAGCTGGTAGAAATTATTTTTGCTAAATTTCCCTTATATGCATACTGGGCAATCATTGGTCTGATTATTGCATCTCCTATTGCCATTTTTGCCATGGGAACCTTCCCGGCGATTACGGTAGTGGGTGTGATTACAGGTATTATTGCACTGGTAGCGGGATTTGTAATTGCGATGAAGCTTGGTGAATAAATGTGATATAAAGCTCCGCCTGTCGGGCAGGCCGTAAGATTTACAGACTGCCGTCCCGGGCGGAGTTTTTCGAAAGTAAGGTGCTGTATGTACGAAGAAGAATATTATCCGGCGGAAAATGAAGGAATCTATGGTGATTTCGCAGAGGTATATGACCGGTTTATGGATGAAACGCCCTATGAAGATTGGGCAGGGCGGATTGAAGACTGGATAAAAAAATACGGAATCTCCAAACCGGAAAGAGACGCGGGAGATGTGCTGGAGTCTGAAAAGAATCTGGTGCTTGATTTGGGCTGCGGGACAGGTACTCTCACGGAGCTTTTGTATGATAAGGGATACGATATGCTGGGTGTGGATGTATCCGAAGAAATGTTGGGCATTGCCATGCGTAAAAAGGCGGAAAACGGCAAAAGCATCCTGTATCTGCTTCAGGATATGCGGGAGCTGGAACTGTATAGCACCGTAGGTACCGTAATCAGTGTGTGCGACTGTGTGAACTATATCCTGGAAGAAGAGGAACTGAAACAGGTATTTTCGCTGGTAAATAATTACCTGTTCCCCGGCGGTATTTTTATATTTGATTTTAACACGGAGTACAAATACAGGGAAATTATAGGGGACTCCACTATTGCGGAAAACCGTGAGGAGTGCAGTTTTATCTGGGAAAACTATTATGACCCGGAGGAGTGTCTGAATCAATATGATGTAACTGTATTTGTCCAGGAGCAGGAGGATTTATTCCGCAGGTTTACGGAAACCCATTTCCAAAGAGGATATACTCCTGAGCAAATAAAGGAACTGCTGGAACAGGCGGGCTTAGAGCTTCTGAAAATGTGCGACAGTGACACGGATGGTCCGGTAACGGCAGTCAGTCAGCGTGTGTGCGTAATTGCAAAGGAATGCATGAAAGAAAAACAGTAAAACCCAAGCGGAAGGTAGCGTTTGGAAAAAGAAAGCAGAAAGTAAGCGGCGGATAAGGAGCCGCAGGATGAGGATAGAGAGATGGATTATATAGTGAGAGCCACGGCAGCGGATGCCAGAATCAGGGCCTTTGCCTGCTATACAAAGGACCTGGTGGAAACAGCCAGACAGGCCCACAATACCAGCCCTGTGATGACGGCGGCCCTGGGCAGACTTCTCAGTGCAGGTGTGATGATGGGAAGTATGTTAAAAGGAGATAAGGATATTCTGACCTTACAGATACGCGGTGACGGCCCCGGCAAGGGACTGACTGTAACTGCGGATTCCAAAGGTAATGTAAAGGGTTATCCCCTGGTGCCGGATGTGATTTTGCCGGCAAACAGCGTAGGTAAGCTGGATGTAGCCGGTGCTCTGGGACAGGGTATGCTCAGTGTGATTAAGGATTTGGGCCTGAAGGACCCTTATGTGGGACAGACAGAGCTTCAGACAGGAGAGATAGCAGAGGACCTGACCTATTATTTTGCAGTTTCCGAACAGGTGCCTTCCTGTGTGGGTCTGGGTGTTTTGATGGAAAAGGATAACACGGTCAGGCAGGCCGGAGGATTTGTTGTGCAGCTCATGCCCTTCGCAGAGGAAGAGGATATTAAAAGGCTGGAGCAGAATCTGGCAGGTATCAGCTCCGTGACCTCAATGTTGGATGAAGGCAGGACACCGGAGCAGATATTGGAGCTTCTTTTGGAGGGCCTGGAGCCTGAGTTTATGGATACCATGCCGGCACATTTTGCCTGCAATTGTGATAAGCAGAGAGTGGCAAAGGCATTAATCAGTTTAGGCAGGGAAGAAATCTCCCGTATGATCGCAGACGGGGAAGAGATTGAAATCAATTGCCATTTCTGTAACAGTAATTACAAATTTACCGTGGACGAATTACAGGAAATATATGACCTGGCCCGATAAAGCCGGCGCATTATTCTGTGACGGGCAGCGCTTTTTCTAAGGTTTTTTCCAGAGCTTCCAGTAAAATCAGTGAGGTATAACGGCTGCTGTCTTCGCACTGTATGTTTTCCAGGGAGCCTGTGGCCATGAACTGCTCGCTTATGGAGGCCAGTGTGGGCTCAAGCAGAGGGTACATGGTGGAAATGTCTTCGCTTAAATCAGCCAGACGAATGGCGCAGATGCCCTGTTCGTCAGCAGTGATTTCAAGGGAAGTGGTATGGTCCCCCAATACCAGCCGGGTGCTGTATACGCCCGGAACGTAGGCAACACCTGCGTGATTTTCGGCGGGATTTTGTTCGGGCTTATCTTTGCCCGGACCAAACACCATTAATAAAATGGCAACTATGACAATGGCAATGGCAGCGCAGATGCCGGTATAGATTAACTCCTTCATGCGCAGAACAACGATTTTGGTTTTTGCACTCATGATATGTACCTCTGATTCTAAGCTCCGGAGAGCTTGGTAATTGATATAGCATATGCTTCAGGAGGACGAAATATGCATGAAGGAAAAGGGAAGGAAAGGAACAAAGGTATTATGAGATTTACAAAAATGCAGGGTTGCGGCAATGATTATGTATATGTGAACGGCTTTGAAGAAAAAATATCTGCCCGACAGAAGCCTGAGCTGGTAAGGAGACTCAGTGACCGTCATTTCGGTATCGGCGGTGACGGAGTAATTTTTATAAACCCCAGCGACGTGGCGGATTGTGAGATGGAGATGTACAATGCTGACGGCAGCCGTTCCGAAATGTGCGGAAACGGTATCCGTTGTGTGGCCAAATTTGTTTATGATAAAGGAATTGTAGACAGGGAGCGTTTCACAGTGGTTAGTGCCGGACAGATAAAGCATATGGAACTGACCGTGGAAAAAAGTGAGAATCCCGAAGACAGAACATATAACGGCGGCAGAGGTGTGGCTGTAAAAGTAAGGGTGAATATGGGAAGTCCTGTTCTGGTGCCTGAGCAGATTCCGGTACAGGTATCCGGGGATAAGGCTGTAGATGTGCCCATTACGGTGCAGGATAAGGAATATCGTATGACCTGTGTATCCATGGGAAATCCCCATGCGGTTATTTTGGCGGAAGGGGTCAGAGACATGGACCTGGCAGCAATCGGACCGGACTTTGAAAATCATGCCCTTTTTCCCAACAGAACCAACACGGAGTTTGTGGAAGTGATTGACAGAAACCATGTGTTTATGCGCGTGTGGGAGCGCGGCACCGGAGAGACTCTGGCCTGCGGCACCGGTTGCTGTGCTACGGCAGTGGCCTGTATATTGGCCGGAAAAACAGAGGATAAAGTAACCGTGGAGGTATTAGGCGGCGAGTTGTTAATAGAATGGGACAGAGCAGAAAATATCATATATATGACAGGCCCTGCGGAAACGGTGTTTGAAGGATGTGTGGAGGTATAATTCTATGGTCGGAGGAGGTACGGCTAAGAAAGACCGGGATATAAGGTTTTTGAGTATTTCCCTTGTGCTTGGGATATTGTTTTCTATATTCTGGGTATGGGGTGCGCAGTTGCAGAAGGACGGAGCGGTGGTCTTCGGTAATCCCATGACTTATGTGCATACCCTGGTGGGCTGTATTCCGTTTGCTCTGTTAGCGGGACTTGTGTTAAAGGGCTTTGAAAAGGTGGGCTATGTACCCTGTAAGCAGCAGAAGTGGCGGCCGGTGCTTTATTTCGGACTATCCGTATGTATTCTGCTGGCGGTGTGGCTTCCCCAGTTGCTGGGAGTGTATCCGGGCTTTTTTTGTTATGATGCCAACCAGCAGTGGGATATGTATCAGACAGGCACCATCACGGCGCATCATCCGCCTTTGCATACATTATTGCTTGGAATGGTAATGGACCCGGTGTACCGGCTGACAGGTGCTTTTAACAAGGCGGTAGCGGCCTATTCCCTGGTGCAGATGATTGTTTGTGCCCTTTGTTTTGCTTATGCCTTGACATGGATGGGGCGCAAAAGACTGCCCATGGTGTTCAGAATTTTGGCCCTGTGCTGGTTTGCACTTTTTCCTACCAATGTGATTTTAGTATTTTCGGTCACCAAGGATACACTGTTTGGTGCATTATTTACGGTGTTTATCACCATGCTTATAGAGGTGCTGGAGGAACCGGAGAAAAAGCTGGGACAATGGTATTTTGTGGGCAGCTGGATAGTGGTTACCTTTTTGGCGGCCACCATGCGTAATAATGCAGTGTATGTGATGGCACTTTTTGTACCCGTGCTTTTATGGGTATTGCGCAGACATTGGAAACGGGTACTGGTATATGTGGCAGGACTGGTTCTGATGTTTGGTCTGTACAAGGGGCCTTTTTACGGGGCATTTGTAACTGAGGGTATCAGTGACAGGGAGTTTCTGTCCGTACCTACCCAGCAGATGATGCGTGTTTATTTCACGGAGGGAGACAAGCTTTCGGCAGAGGAAAAGGATATTATACACAGTCTCTACGGAGATTTTGCTTTCCAATATTATCATCCCAAGATATCCGATGCGGTAAAAACTCATTTTAAGGCGGATGTTTTTTTGGAGCATTACATTCCGTTCTGGGCGGATTTGGGACTGAGATTTCCGGAGCTTTATGTAAATTCATTTTTACAGAATAATTACGGCTTCTGGTATCCCCGGGCTACGTTGACCATGGCCTATGACGGCTGGGAAGGCTATTTGGTATGCAGGAACAATTATCCGGCCCAAAGTAACAGTCTGATACCGCCCATAGGGAAATACCTGGAACTGTTTGAAAAATCTTCTTTGGTTACAGGGAAGTCTCCCACGGTGATTTTTTTTGCACCGGCTACTTTCTTTTGGATAGTCCTTTTGGTATTTGCGTATAAATTTTGGAAAAAAGAATGGGTGGGGGTATTGGTACTGGTGCCGGTGATTTTGCTGTGGCTGACGTTTTTGTTGGGGCCGGTGGTGCTGGTGAGGTATGTATCCTTCCTGTTTAACCTGTTTCCGGTTGTGCTGGCACTGATATTTACTGAAAAAGATGCGGAGCTGCAGCTAATGTCATTAAAGTGAGCCTCATGCCTTGGCCCGTACCTTGCAGCGAAGCCATAGGCCCACGGAAAACGAATCGCCAAATGTGGAGTTTCTGACAAAGGCACCTTTCCAATTCCTTATTATTTGTGTCTTTCCAGGAAGTACACCTGTCCGGCTTGGTTCGCAAGGGAAGCACACCGACCATTGTTTTAGAAGCAAATGCGAGAATTTCTTAATGTGCAGGGCTTTGGAATAGGGTTCCTGTTTTTTATGGTCTTGAACAAAAAAGTGCCCTGTCCGCGGCCGGCGGAAGGTAGAGTTTACTCTGCATTCCGCCGGGTCCGCGAACCGGGCGCTTATTTTGTCCCAGCTCATAAAAACAGGGACGAATCATAAATTCCAAAGCCGCACATCTAGTAATTCCGCATTTGCTTCCCACAATGGTCGGTGTACTTCCCTTGCGGACAAAGCCGTGGCAGGTGTTCTTGCCTGAAAAGACACAAAACCGATTGGAAAGGGTGCCTTTGAGAAACGCTCACATTTGTCTCAACGATTTCCCGTGGGCCTATGGCTTCGCTGCAAGGTACGAGCCAAGGAAAAGGCCTCGACTTAATGACATTAAGGTTGCAACAGGTCGCTGCAGATATAATCGATAAATTTAGTGCAGTATTCCGGATTGGGAGTACATTTGAATATGTGAAGATTTAACTCCATCTCCGGCAGGTAATAATCGTTGGTGACAGAGGGGCAGTCCTTCAAGGAGATGCCTACGGGGAAAGGATTTTCCATCTCTTCCGGCTTCAACGGGTCGGGACAAACCATTTCTTCCGGGACTTCGCTTTCACTGTGGGCCTGCATCAGCTTGTCCACCAGGGCCTGGTCCGCATAGAGGAAGTAGGGTTCCAATATCTCTTTCTGCTCAGGTGTCATGTATTTGGTAATATCATCAAGGGCACCATTATAGATATAGGATTCTGCTCTGGGGAATTCACAAATCAGTGTATCTACGTCGCCGGCCATCTGGTATACCACCAGCTTCTGGATGTTGGCCACCACCGCGTCGTCGTAATAGTTGTCAGTGATATAGATAGTGGTGTCGAAATGCACATCATACTCATCGGTATCCACTCCCAGCATTTCCGCAAAGGCTACGGGATGAACGTCCTGACTTTCATCCGTGCGTATACTGTTCATCAGTACCGTGTGGAATATGGTTTCCTTATAGGTGGCAAAGTGATGAATCAGCGAACCGATTACAAAAAGCAGTATTGCGGCCGTAATCACGTGCCCTTTATAATAATCAAAAAAATAAATCAGTTTAGTTTTCAACGGTGCATTTTTGATGGCTTCCCGCTCTTCTTTAAATTCATCCATTAATGGCATGGTAATCATTCCTTCCGTTTGTATCATTCATGCAACACACTTTCTATATGATAAATGGTTATGGAAGGAAAGTCAATGAAGGCACCGTGACAAGATTCTTAAAAAAGCATAAAAAGCCGTGAAATCAGTACTGCTGTCTTGAAACTTACGAAAACATGGTATATCATTAATTTTAATATACGTTTGAAAGGAAATTGAAATTATGAGTGATATGTATGTGGAATGTCTGGTAAAGGGGAAGGATTCCCTGCTTTTGAAAGTGTTGAGATATGTTTTTATCATATTAACGGTGCTTTTGGCACTGGCCGGATTTGTATTGGGTGCATTACTGGTGCTGGGACTTGCTGTAATTTCCGCCTTACTGGCATATATTACGGGTATGTATTCTGACCTTGAGTATGAGTATCTCTATCTGGACAGAGAACTTACCGTAGATAAAGTAATGGCTAAGACCAACAGAAAACGCGTGGCGGTTTATTCCGTGGACAGAATGGAAGTACTGGCGCCCCAGGGCTCCTATCATCTGGATGATTTTAAAAACCGTGATGTGAAGGTATCTGATTTCAGCAGTGCAGAGCAGGAGGCAAAGCACTTCGTTCTGTACTATGAAGGCGGTCAGAAAATCATTTTTACCCCCACGGAAGAGATGGTAAAGGCTATAAAAAGTGTATCTCCCAGAAAAGTGTTCATTGACTAGGGTTTTTTCAGTTTAAAAATTGTAAAAATTGTAAGTTGACAGTCAGCTTATTCTTTGTTAGTATCTTTGAAAGCATAAAAAACAGGAGGATGAGAAATGGGACAGATTATTGGTGAAGGCATTACATTTGATGACGTGTTGTTAGTACCTGCTTATTCACAGGTAGTACCGAATGCAGTAGAGTTAACCACCTGGTTGACTAAGAAAATTAAGTTAAATATTCCGATTATGAGTGCAGGTATGGATACCGTAACCGAGCACCGTATGGCAATTGCCATGGCAAGACAGGGTGGTATCGGTATCATCCACAAAAATATGTCTATCCAGGCACAGGCAGAAGAAGTAGACAAAGTAAAACGTTCAGAGAATGGTGTTATCACAGATCCCTTTTCATTGAGTCCCGAGCATACATTGGCAGATGCGGACGAGCTCATGGGCAAGTTCCGTATTTCAGGCGTTCCCATCACTGAGGGACGCAAGCTGGTAGGTATTATTACTAACCGTGATTTAAAATTTGAAACAGATTTTACCAAGAAGATTAAGGAGTCCATGACCAGTGAAGGTCTGATTACTGCTAAAGAAGGCATCACCCTGGAGGAAGCTAAGAAGATTCTGGCACAGGCAAGAAAGGAAAAGCTCCCCATCGTGGATGATGACTTTAATCTGAAGGGCCTGATTACCATTAAGGATATCGAAAAGGCTATCAAGTATCCTTTGGCTGCAAAGGATGCGCAGGGCAGACTGCTTTGCGGTGCGGCAGTAGGAATTTCCGCTAATGTACTGGAGCGTGTGGCTGCACTGGTTGAAGCTAAGGTAGACGTAGTGGTACTTGACAGTGCCCACGGACATTCCCAGAATGTTCTGACCTGTATTAAGATGATAAAGGAAGCATATCCCGATCTGCAGGTAATCGCAGGTAATGTGGCTACCGGCGCTGCAACAAAGGATTTGATTGAAGCCGGCGCTGATGCGGTTAAGGTAGGTATCGGACCCGGTTCCATCTGTACCACCCGTGTGGTTGCAGGTATCGGTGTGCCTCAGGTATCCGCTATTATGGATTGTTATGCAGTGGCTAAGGAGTATGGTATTCCTATCATTGCAGATGGCGGTATCAAGTTCTCCGGCGATGTGACCAAGGCTATTGCAGCAGGCGGTAATGTCTGCATGATGGGCAGCATGTTTGCTGGATGTGAAGAGAGCCCCGGGGACTACGAATTATTCCAGGGCAGAAAATATAAGGTATATCGTGGAATGGGTTCCATCGCTGCTATGGAAAACGGCAGTAAGGACCGTTACTTCCAGGAAAATGCCAAGAAGCTGGTTCCCGAAGGTGTGGAAGGCCGTGTGGCTTACAAGGGCCTGTTGGAGGATACTGTATTCCAGCTTATGGGTGGTCTCCGTTCCGGTATGGGCTACTGCGGAGCGCGTACCATTGAGGAGTTAAAGGAAAATGGTAAGTTTGTAAAGATTTCCGCAGCTTCTTTAAAGGAAAGCCATCCTCATGATATCCACATTACCAAGGAAGCTCCTAACTACAGCGTGGATGCTTAAGGAATGCGGATAAACATTTATATATGAAGAAGTAATGCAAAGCGGTGTCGCGTTGAGGTGATGCCGCTTTTTAACTTCACAGGAATTTCCTATGAAGTTAAAAACGCTCCGCGAGGATGCGCATGACACGCAAGTGGAAGATGTCGCGTTGCGACTGCACGTCAGTGCGAGAATGTGCAACGCACATTCTTTGTTGCTGGGGATAATCCGGGGGATTGGGAGGCTTGAATAGCGGCGGGTCTTGGGCTTTTCAAGGGGGGCAATGGTTAATTAGTACCATGCATCTGAAATCGTGCGTTGTATGACAGAGCAAATATTGCCAAAACGGGTAAGAGGATAGAATTTGCGGAAGTGTGGAATGTTGTGAAATATGCACAATGTGTTCGGCGTGATTTTGATATATATGACAAATGGTATAAAAAAATATTGGCAATTGTAGTTGAAATTAGTTGAAATGAGCAAAATCTGCAAAGCATATGACAAGATATCGGAAGTATTTATGCCAAAAATGAAATAAAATATAAATAATTATAATTAAGGGAGGACTACGTTTATGTGGAGAAAACTCAAAAGATGGTCGGCTATGTTGCTGGCAGCTTTTCTGGTATTCACTTCTGTGCAGTACACAGGATTGATTGCGGAAGCTGAGAACTCAACAACACTGGATTATATCAGTGAAAGTACAATGTGTTCAGTAGGAGAGTCGGCTGATGGTGTTGAATTCAGTTTTGATGCCAATTACCAGGAACTGAAATTTTCCTTAGGCCAGACTGTTGATGCAACTAAGATTGTATCAGCTAAGTTTGATATTACAGGTCTGACTGCAGGACAGAAATTGGCATTGAAGCTCTATGATGCTTCCGGCAATGAAGTTGGAGTTAAATATGATTTATCCGAGAACTTCGAATTGGCGGCAGCAGATATTACCGGAACGGCAGAAGTGTCTGCAATCGGTATTATGGCTAACGTAGATGGTGCCAACGGTTCAGCAGTATTTAGCGGTGTTGATTTCAAAATCCAGTCAGGTACTGAAGTGGTTAAGAGCTATAAAGCATTGGACGGCGTAGTGGCACTGGCTTTGAATTACCAGTATGGCGGAGTATCCTATACAGGAACATCTGACGGAAAGCTTGTAATTACGTCCCAGTACGCAGGCCAGCAGTTGCAGATGAAGCCGGTAAGCGGCCTGAATATAGATGATTACAAGAGCATAACATATAACGTATCCGAGATAAATGGCAGCTACACATTTGCAGTATCTTCCTGGGGAGGAACATATTTCACCAGCGAGGCAAAGAGTGAAGCAGGCGCGCATACATTTGATATCAGCGGAAATACAGGTGAGTTAAATCTGTTTGTATTCGACAATCCGGCTGATGCAGGTTCTATGACAGTGGACAGCATCGTATTGACCAAAAATGATGACACCACTGTTACCTTGACAATGCCTCAGGAAGGTTATACGGTAGGCAACACTCAGGGAACAACGAGTGTTACAAACGGAGCGCTTACTACTACACTGGGAGCGGGATATAACAGTACATTTATAACCATGCCCGCAGCAATTGCAGCAACTGATTGTGATACAGTAACCATAAATGTATCGGCGGTAACCGGCGGAGTGATTATCAGACCTGTAGACCAGGCTACAACTTGGGGAGATGCAGGTGTGTGCGCAGATGTGGCATGTAGTGCTGCAGGAGCATGTGTTGTAGATATGAGTACTGCAACAGGTTCCATTGAACAGTTTAGAATAATGAGTACAGAGGCAGATGCAACATTAACCATCGATAGTGTTGTACTGTCTAAGAGTTCATATGCGACAGTAAGTTTTGATACATTTACCAATGTTCCTTCCGGCGACAGCGGTGAAGGCGAAGGCGGTGACCAGCCCGGCGATGGTGGCGAAGGTGAAGGTGGCGATCAGCCCGGTGATGGTGGCGAAGGTGAAGGCGGAGAAATCAATGACTCCGAAGTTACAACCACCTTTGAAGGTTGGAGTGAAGACAGTACATCCGGCGATATTACTGCAGATGTTGATTCCGCAAGCGGAGCAATTACTTTTGCAGGTACAGGAACATATAAGCAGATGTTCTATGCAATTCCTGAAGA
>JAFXEW010000074.1 GCA_017513625.1 Lachnospiraceae bacterium
TACTACTATAACTTACAAAATACAGTATTTGTATTGGAAGTGCCGGTGTGATTCCGGTGAATCAGCAACATAAGATAAACAAGGAGGAAAATCCTCTCCTCGCCAGTGGGCTCGGATTTTCTTTCAGAAAACAAGGAGGAAAATCCTCTCCTCGCCAGTGGGCTCGGATTTTCTTTCAGAAAACAAGGAGGATTGGATGATGGAACATAAGACGCAAATTGTTAATAAGACAGTAAAAACAGGTATTTCATTTGGTAGTGCTTTGGCGATGGTTATCAGTTACACCACATGGAAATCAGTGGGCTGGGCTATTTTGCACGGATTGTTTGGCTGGGTATATGTGATTTATTTTGTAATTGCCCACTAAGTTCTGTTAGGTCATTATCAAAGGATTTTAACGGAATATGAGATACCCTCTTGACAAATCCCTGAGAGATGGCATATATTCTTAATATGTTAAAAGGCAGGGACGAAGAGGAGTAAGGATTACCCCTTAACAGAGAGAGCGGCTACCCTTCAGGGTGTTGAGAGGCCGCTTGAAGGAAAGGAACCCCGAAGGTAGCTTCTGAGCCGGAACGCTGAAGGAAAGCGGATATGCTTGTACAGACAGTAAGTGTTCCCGATTTATCCACGTTAAAGGATAGGACTTTATTGGAAGTCGCTGAGGCAGCCTGAGCTGTGAACAAAGGTGGTACCGCGTTTATTATGACGCCCTTTGCGGATGTTAGCATCTGCAAAGGGCATTTTTTTCGTGCATAAGCAGAGTCAAGTGTCTGTATCGCTACTCGCCATGCTTGCATGGGAGAGCAGCGGTACAGACACTTGACGAGCAACACGAACGAGGAACACCGTCAGGTGTTTCGAGTCTGCTTATGCACGAAAAAACAGGCGATAAGAGAAGTACCGCTCGCCATGCTTGCATGGGAGAGCAGCGATACAGACACTTGACGAGCAACACGAACGAGGAACACCGTCAGGTGTTTCGAGTCTGTTTATGCAAGCATCCCATCGCTCACCATGCCTTCGCAGGACGCAAAGAAAGGAGTATATTATGAGCAAAGAATTGGCAAAAACCTATGATCCTCAGGGTATAGAGGACAAATTGTACGAAAAATGGCTGGAGAAGAAATACTTTCACGCAGAAGTAGATTATTCCAAACAGCCCTTTACCATCGTGATTCCCCCTCCCAATATTACAGGACAGTTGCATATGGGCCACGCACTGGATAATACCATGCAGGATATTCTGATCCGTTTTAAGAGAATGCAGGGTTATAATGCGCTGTGGCAGCCGGGAACGGACCATGCAAGTATTGCAACTGAAGTAAAGATTATTGAGAAATTAAAAGAAGAAGGCATTGATAAATGGGACTTAGGACGTGAAAAGTTTCTGGAAAGAGCATGGGAGTGGAAAAAAGAGTACGGCGGACGTATTATTTCCCAGTTAAAGAAACTGGGTTCTTCCTGTGACTGGGACAGAGAGCGCTTTACCATGGACGAAGGCTGTAACCGTGCGGTTACCGAAGTTTTTGTAAAGATGCATGAAAAAGGATATATTTATAAGGGGTCCAGAATCATAAACTGGTGTCCCGTTTGTAATACCTCTATTTCCGATGCGGAAGTAGTATACGAGGAGCAGGCAGGACATTTCTGGCATATTAAATATCCCGTAATGCAGGAAGACGGAACACCTTCCGATACAGAGTTTTTGACCTTTGCTACCACCAGACCGGAAACCATGCTGGGTGATACCGCAGTGGCTATTCATCCCGAAGATGAAAGATACCAGCACCTGATCGGTAAGAGTGTAATGCTTCCTCTGATGAACAGAGTGATTCCCATCGTAACAGATACCTATGTGGATAAAGAGTTTGGTACAGGTGTAGTTAAAATCACTCCCGCACATGACCCTAATGACTTTGAAGTAGGTAAGAGACATGACCTGCCCATTATCAATGTAATGAACGATGATGCCACCATAAATAAAAACGGCGGCAAATTCCGGGGTATGGATCGTTACGAGGCCAGAAAGGCTATCGTAGACGAATTGGATGCAATGGGACTGCTTGTAAAGGTAGAGGATTATTCTCACAATGTAGGTACCCATGACAGATGCAAAACAACCATCGAGCCTATGGTAAAGGAACAGTGGTTTGTCAAGATGGATGAGCTGATTAAGCCTGCAGTAGAAGCTGTAAAGAATGGCGATATCAAGCTGATTCCCGAGAGAATGGAAAAGACCTATTATAACTGGACGGACAATATTCGTGACTGGTGTATCAGCCGTCAGTTGTGGTGGGGACACCGTATTCCTGCTTATTACTGTGATGAGTGCGGCGAAATAACCGTTGCAGCAGAAGCACCTTGCTGTTGTCCAAAATGTCAGAGTACCAAGCTGACACAGGATCCTGATACACTGGATACCTGGTTTTCTTCCGCACTGTGGCCTTTTGAGACCTTAGGCTGGCCTGAAATGACAGAAGACTTAAAGTATTTCTATCCTACTGACGTATTGGTAACCGGTTATGATATCATTTTCTTCTGGGTTATCCGTATGATTTTCTCCGGATTTGAGCAGATGGGTGAAAAGCCTTTCAAGACCGTATTATTCCATGGTCTGGTACGTGACAGCCAGGGACGCAAGATGTCCAAATCACTGGGCAATGGTATCGACCCCTTAGAGATTATCGAGCAGTATGGTGCGGATGCGCTGCGTCTGACCTTAATCACCGGTAATGCACCGGGTAATGATATGCGTTTCTACTATGAAAGAGTAGAAAACAGCCGTAACTTTGCGAACAAGGTATGGAATGCGTCCCGTTTCATTATGATGAACATGGACGGAAAAGAAGTTACTGCACCTGAGGCATCTGCACTGCAGCCTGTTGATAAATGGATTTTGTCCAAGTTAAACACCCTGATTAAGGATGTAACGGACAATATGGAGAGCTTTGAACTGGGTATTGCGGTACAAAAGGTTTATGACTTTATCTGGGATGAATTCTGTGACTGGTATATTGAGATGGTTAAGCCCCGTCTGTATAACAGCGATGATGCTGCCAGCCAGAATGCAGCTCTTTGGACCTTAAAGAATGTATTAATCGATGCACTGAAGCTGCTGCATCCTTACATGCCTTTTATTACCGAAGAAATCTTCTGTACACTTCAGAGCGAAGAAGAGTCTATTATGATCAGCCAATGGCCTGTATATGCAGATGAAAGAAGCTATGCAAAGGAAGAGAAGGCCATTGAAATCATTAAGGAAGCCGTACGCGGTATCAGAAATATCCGTACCGAAATGAATGTAGCACCCAGCCGAAAGGCTAATGTATATGTAGTAAGTGAGGACGAATCCGTACGCAATACCTTTAAGGAAGGTTCCTTGTTCTTTGCTTCCCTGGCATACGCCAATGAAGTAATGGTACAGCAGGACAAGACCGGTATTGCAGAGGACGCGGTATCCGTTGTGATTCCCGGAGCTACACTGTACATTCCTTTTGCAGAATTGGTGGATATTGCCCAGGAAATTGAGCGTCTCACCAAGGAGCAGAAACGTCTGGAAGGCGAGCTGGCACGTGTAAACGGCATGCTCTCCAATGAAAGATTTATCTCCAAGGCACCTGAAGCTAAGATTGCCGAAGAAAAAGAAAAACTGGCCAAGTATACCGGAATGATGGAACAGGTAGTTGAACGACTGAACCAGTTAAAGAAATAATATATTTTCAAAAATTGAGTCTGACGTAGGGATGTTTGTCGAAATGTCCCTACGTTTTCTCTTTCTTTTTACAATAAAAACATTGATTTTTCTTCTATGTAAAGTTATTATAAATATGTATGTTTTACATATGTATTCAGATTGTTGGTACAGATTCTCCATTGATTTGGAAAGGATTGGTTTATTATGATAAATTTTGAGGAAGAATTAAAAAAGTTCAACCCCAGTCTTGAAGTGGAAGATGCGGTGGAAGCTATTTATAATCAGGATTTGACTGATATGGCGGATTTATTGGTGAAGATGCTGAAGGAATCGGAAGAAAAGAGCGAGCAGTAGAATATAGAGAGGTGTAGCATGTTTTGTTATAATTGCGACTGTCATTTATCAGAACATGATTTTTGTACCGCCTGTGGCGCGGATGTATCCCTTTACAAAAAGATAATGCATGTGTCCAATATGTATTATAACGAAGGTTTGGAGAGGGCCGGTGTCAGAGATTTGTCCGGTGCAATTACAAGTTTACGACAGAGTTTAAAGTTTAATAAGAATAATATAGAAGCACGTAACCTGCTGGGGCTGGTTTATTTTGAGACCGGAGAAGTGGTTGCGGCGTTAAGTGAGTGGGTTATCAGTAAGAATCTGCGTCCGGAGAAAAACATTGCGGACACCTATATTAATATGGTGCAATCCAATGCAGGACGCCTGGATTCCATTAACCAGACCATAAAGAAATACAATCAGGCATTGGCCTATTGTCTGAACGACAGCAAGGACCTGGCAGTAATCCAGCTAAAGAAGGTGCTGTCCTTAAATCCCAGATTTGTACGTGCCCATCAGCTTTTGGCACTTTTATATATTGATAATGAGCAGTGGGAAAAAGCCCGCCGTGAGTTAAATAAGTGCATGGATATTGATAGAAACAATACCCAGACCCTGCGCTATCTGAAGGAAGTGGAGGGCATGCTGGCTACTGAGGAGCCGGAAGCAGGTGTTGTAAAAAGTAAAAAGGATGATATCGTCCGTTACCAGAGTGATAATGAAGTCATTATACAGCCCAGAAGTGTAAGAGAACCCCGTAACCCTCTACTGTCTAATCTGATTAATGTGGCAGTGGGACTGGTAATCGGTCTGGCGGCCATGTATTTTCTTGTGGTACCTGCAGCTGTGAAAGAGGCGGAGGCTAAGGCCAAGACAGAGATAGCCGAGATGGTGGAGCAGATGGATGTTAAAACCCGCCGAGTACAGGAACTGGAAAAGCAGGTAAAGGCATTTACGGATGAAAACCAGGAGCTTTCTGCTAAATTGGAAGGTTATGTGGGCAAGGATGGTACACTGAACAATGTGGATTATCTTTTAAATGCCGCAAAGCACTATCTGGAAAATCAGGATTTGGAATTGACTGCCCAGCAGCTTGATTTGATTGATAAGGATTTAAATCAGGAAGAGACCTCTGAGAGTTTCCGCAGTTTGTATGATTTGTTGTTACAGACCATCGGTCCGGATTTGAGCAAAAAGTACTACAATGAGGGCTATACTGCCTACCGTAACGAAGAATTTACCACGGCCATTGATTTGTTTTCCAAGGCTGTTTATTATGATGCATCCAATGTAGATGCATTGTACAATCTGGGAAATGCGTACCGCCGTAACGGTGATGTGCAGCCGGCTATAGATACTTTTGATAAAGTTATAGAACTCTTCCCTAATACGGAGAGGGCACGCCGTTCCAAACAGTACAGGAATACCCTGGCTGAGGAGCAGAATAATTAATTGACTATTGGATTTTGAAGTACGAACGAAGGATCTGCGTTATAAGCAGGTCCTTTTTGTGTGGGAAAACCTGCGTTCCGGGGCAGAGGCGGCATCCCTTCTTTTTGCGCACGCTCTCGCTGCCTTCAAACGTAGCGGTACATAATGCAGCACAATACGCTGCATAAGTACCGACGTTTCGGAAAAGCACGCTGCAAAGGAGGGATGCCGCCTCTGCCCCGGAACGCAGGTCTTCGCAAAAGGTTAAAAATCGTACCGGACGGACAGGCCCGGCGCGTTTTATAAGTAAAGAGGGAATAAAAACGGAAAGGAAGGAAAGACATGGAAGAATTTCACGTAATTGATAATTGCCTGATGGTCAGACTGCCTGAAGAAATAGACCATCACAGGGCCGGCTATATTGCAGAACAGGCAGACTGCTACATTGCCCAGAATGCGGTGGAGCATGTAGTATTCGACTTTGAGGATACGAAATTTATGGATTCATCAGGTATCGGAATCATTGCCGGCAGGTATAAGCAGATATCCTGCCTGGGCGGTAAGGTTTATGCCATTCACGTGAACAGACAAATCGGAAGAATGCTTCATATGTCAGGCATCAGTAGCCTGGTGGATATCAGATAATAGGTGAGGGGAACTCAGATAGGAGAAGAGATGAAAAACGAAATTGAACTTTATTTTGACGGTATATCAAATAATGAAAGTCTGGCCAGGGTGACGGTGGCTGCTTTTGTGGCGCATTTGAACCCTACGCTGGAGGAACTTGCGGATATTAAAACCGCTGTGTCGGAGGCGGTGACCAATTCTATCATACATGGATATGAAAATTATCACGGCTACGGAAAGTATACGGGAAGTATACCTGCGTATCTTCCGGTGCACACCGGAAAGGTGCGTCTGTATTGTTTGCTGGAAAAGGATGTTTTACATATTGAAGTGTCGGACAAGGGGCGCGGAATAGAGAATATAGATAAGGCCATGGAGCCTTTATATACTACCAGACCGGAACTGGAGCGGTCCGGAATGGGCTTTGCTTTTATGGAAGCTTTTATGGATGACTTGGAGGTGGAAAGTACTCCGGGGCAGGGCACTACGGTGCGCATGAAGAAAAAAATGACCGCAGGTTCCTGGTTTGACGGGGAGGAGTAGATGCAGTGAGCTTATGACTGAGCATTGTGGGAAGGAGTGATGCAGGAAAGCATGGACGAGACACATCAGCTTATTGCAAAAGCCAAATCAGGGGATAAAGCAGTGAGAGAAAAGCTGATAGAGAACAATTTAGGACTTGTACATCACATCGTCCGCCGATTTACGGGACGGGGTTATGACGCCGAAGATTTATTTCAAATCGGTACCATAGGATTGATGAAAGCGATAGACCATTTTAATACGGACATGGATGTGAAATTTTCCACTTATGCGGTTCCCATGATTACCGGAGAGATTAAGCGTTTTCTCAGGGATGACGGACTGATAAAGGTATCCAGAACTATTAAAGAAAACGGCAGTAAAATTGGATACGCAAGGGAAAAGTTGCAACGGCAGTTGGGCCGGGAGCCGTTATTACAGGAGTTGGCAGACGCCACCGGGTTGCCCGGAGAAGATGTGGTACTGGCCATGGAGGCCGGTATCCGGGTGGAATCCATATACACTGCCGTACATCAGGACGACGGTAGTGAAATGTATCTGGTAGACAAGGTGGTCCAATGCGGCAACGGTATGGGCGGCAAGGTAGTGTCGGGAGATTGCCGGGGAGATGATGAAAAGGAAGAACTATTAAATCATATGCTCCTGAAAGAACTGCTGGAGGGCCTGGGACAGCAGGAAAGACAGCTGATACAGATGCGTTATTTTCACAATAAGACCCAGACGGAAATTGCAGGACTGCTTGGCACCAGCCAGGTGCAGGTCAGCCGTATGGAAAAGCGTATTTTGCTGAAATTGAGAGAAAAAGCAGCTATATAAACAGGATATTAACTTTTTATAAATCACGAGAAAAACCTTTCTTTTCCAAAGAATATCGTTTATGATAGAAATGACGAAAGATGTGGAGAAGTGTAAGGGAGGTACAGATGAAAAATAATTCGAAAATGACATTAGTTTTATCCATAATGGGTTGCGTGCTGATGACCGTTATGATTCTTTATTTTGGCATATCCCTGTATTTAAAACTGTCGGATACAAAGCCTGCGGCAAGTGATGCCGTAGTGCCTCAGGGGTATACCCAGGAGGAACTGGACAATGCAGTGCAGGCAGCATTGGCTGAGCAGGAAGCTTTAACGAAGCCTGAAGTAACGGCGGATGAGGTGCTGGATACCTTGAAATCGGAGATTAAGAGCGGAACTACACTGGTACAGGCTCTGCGTAAACTGTATAAGGATGAAATCGTGCTGGCTTCCGGCGGCACCTATCATTTTATTCCCATATCCGATTCTCTGAAGCACAACGAGTATAAGATGGAGAATCTGAGCATAACCGAGACAGGAGAGTTGCAGTACTATGTGGATGATGTGCTAAAGTCCCATAAAGGAATTGACGTGTCTAAGCATAACGGCAATATTGACTGGAAGAAGGTGGCTGCAGACGGTGTGGAATTTGCATTTATCAGAGTGGGTAACCGCGGATACGGAGCAGAGGGCAAACTGCTTGAGGATACTATGTTTGATGCTAATATCCAGGGTGCCATACAGGCAGGTATCAAGGTAGGTGTTTATTTCTATTCCCAGGCCATTACGGAAGCGGAAGTATTGGAAGAAGCAGAGATGGTACTGCGCAAGGTGGCTCCTTATCAGATTTCCTGTCCCATCGTATTTGATGTGGAAAAAGTTGCGGGAGCAGACGGCCGTATGAATGAGATTTCAGTGGAAGAACGGACCCGTTTTACCAAGCTTTTCTGTGATACGGTAGCTAACGCAGGCTATAAACCCATGATTTACCAGAATATGGAAATGGGTGTGCTGATGCTTGATTTGGAGCAGTTGGAAGGCTATGACAAGTGGTTCGCATACTATAATAAAGATTTCTATTATCCTTATGCATACAAGGTATGGCAGTATAGCGACAAAGGACGTGTAAACGGTGTTACAGGCGATGTAGATTTAAATATTGCATTCGAGCCTTTGTGGGATTAAGAATGAATTGCATAGAATAAATTTTTATAAAGAGCACATAATAGTCCAATAAGTGACTGTTATGTGCTTTTTGATTGGCGGTGAAAGAACGGCTTTCTTGGAGCGGCAGGGGACTGATGCCCCAAGAAAGCCGCTCCTTCACCGCCCAAATACAAAAATGCTAAGGAGCACTACAAGAGGATAGAGCATACGATGGAAATTTGGGAAATCGGGAAGTTAATAGGATTGGGATTTTGCGGGCTTTGCTACGGTTTTTTGTCTTCTGCGGGGGTATTTACCGTGCTAGTCACGGTGAGTCTGGTGCCCCGGTTTGCAGGTAGAACCCATACAGGGGTATATGCCAAAAGGTATGAAGATATGATAGTGCTGGGAACGATATCAGGAGGCCTTTTAACTGTATTTGAGAAATATATCGGTTTGGGGGAATGGTGGATTTCTTTTTGCACGAAATACTGGGAGCCGGGTATTATGCTGGGACAGTATGCGGGTTATATGATCCAGGTAATATTTGGTTTGGGATGCGGTATCTTTATCGGATGCCTGGCACTTGCCATTGCGGAAATGCTGGACAGTATTCCTATTTTTTTCAGAAGAGTGGGTTTCGGCGGCGGTGTGAGCAGGGTCATACTGGCTGTGGCGCTGGGTAAGGTAACGGGCTCGCTATTATTTTTTTATTGGGAGTTTGTTGGCAGATGACAGAAACAGTTTATATAAAATGCAATCGAAGTGTAATAAGTATGAGTCCGGACATATATTTTTCGGATATTGCTTCCCTCAGCTGTAAAAATCCCCGGATAACAGCAGGTCTTAAGTCACTGAAAGTACACCACTTTAAAGAGGAAGAGCCGGAGCGATGTGTCATCAGTGCCCTCCGATTGGTGGAACTGATAGAAAGTAAGTATCCGGAAGTGACCGTGGAAATCATTGGTGAAAGTGATGTACTCATTGAATGGAAGAAAAAGGCTACAAAGGGTTGGATACAAAAAATCTTGGTGGTATGCGTGTGTGTGATATGTTTTTGCGGAACAGCTTTTACCATTATGTCCTATCACAATGATGTGTCCATAAATACACTTTTTTCCATTATTTACAGGAATGTAATGGGAAGGGAACCGGATGGATTCACTCTTTTGGAAGTGACATATTCCATTGGTTTGGCTGTGGGCATTACGGTATTTTTTAACCATGCCGGTCCCAAAATGCTTACGAAGGATCCCACGCCCATAGAGGTATCCTTAAAGATATATGAAGAAGATGTAGACAGAAGTATTATAGAGCTTGCGGAACGTGCACGTTGGGAGATAGAAGATGCTGCCTCGGACCACAAGCAGGAAAAGAGGAGAAAAAAGTCATGAGTATAAGTGAACAGCAAAAAAAAGAATATGAAAAATATGTGGAGAGTATAACACCTACCCACAGCCTGCCTGCACAGATGCTGAAAGCATTTCTCACCGGAGGAATCATATGCACCATAGGTCAGTTTATAATCAATCAGGCTACCAATATGGGGGCCGATACGGAAACTGCCGGAAGTATTTGCTCCCTGGTACTGGTACTGCTTTCCGTATTACTTACAGGACTGAATATATATCCTTATATTGTGAAATGGGGCGGGGCAGGTGCATTGGTACCTATCACGGGATTTGCTAACAGTGTGGCATCTCCTGCCATAGAATATCGCAAGGAAGGACAGGTATTTGGTATTGGCTGCAAGATTTTTACTATTGCGGGACCGGTGATTTTGTACGGAATATTCAGCAGCTGGGTGCTCGGGGTATTTTACTGGGTTTCTGTGGCTTTTGATTTGCGGCTGTGGTAGTAGGGGCATTATAAATAAAAAGTGGATTATGTGTTGTGTATGGCGCAGACTAGGACATATACAGCAGAAAGATATATGTATGTCTCGTTAGGCAGGTAAAGACAGGGCTGTAATGCAGGGAAATATTACGCAGCGGGCAAATGCCAAAAAAGTGATGCTGTATGCCCCACATGAGCAATAAAAATAGGATGTAAATGCGGGAAAACAGGACCCAGAGGGTAAATAGGACGGAATTGATACGGTATGCCCCGCTTGGTAAAAGAAAACGGGGCATGGGGACACAGTTATCGGCTATTTACCCTTTGGGGTATCTTAAAATATACCCTATAAAGTGGACACGTAGAAGTTTATTTTGTACCCACAATTTATGGCTATCCCCATTCTGTACACATGGCTTTTGGATCGTGTACCTTTAAGTTATTTATACAAACGTGGTTGTCCCCATATTGAAACA
>JAFXEW010000075.1 GCA_017513625.1 Lachnospiraceae bacterium
ATGGATGCAGCCAAGGGGCAGTATATTAATTTTCTGCCGGATATTCTGCGTCTGCTGGCTCCCGGCGGTCTGCTTGTTTCAGACAATGTACTGCAGGACGGGGATATCATTGAATCCCGGTTTGCGGTTACCAGAAGAAACCGTACCATTCATGCCAGAATGCGTGAATATCTGTATGAACTGAAGCATTGTACGGGCTTGGAGACCTGTATCCTGCCCGTGGGAGACGGCGTGACGCTGAGTACCAGGATTTAGAAAAAACACGATTGACATATTTGTCAAGTCAATGTGGTGGAGATAATGTATGAATACCGATACTATTTCATTGCTATTTGAAAAACATTTACACCAGCTTCCCAAAAGCATAAAGCGTTGTGCTGTTGGAATTGGGAATCAGGTTTATGTGGTAGAATGCGGAAACAACAACTATATTTTCAGATGCAGTGAGGAAAACAATGCATATGAAAATACGATTTATTGGTTGAATGAATTGGCTGCAATAGATATTCCTATTCCTAAAGTATTATTTCATGGAAAACATGAGACGTATTGGTATCTTGTGTTGAATTACATTGAGGGAGAGGACATTGGATTAGTATATTCAGATCTTACGAAGGAAGAAAAAAAGAATATAGCAGAAGATGTCATGGAAATTCAAAGAAAAGTTTCCGGGTTGCAGATAAAGCATAGCAAAAATGACTGGTCCTGGAAATCTGTTTTAGATGAGTTATTGGATAGAGCGGATTTACGAATTACTCAAAATGGATATTTTCATTCCGAAAAAGTAACGCAATTAAAAGATAAAATGTATCTTTTGGATGAATATTTTTCTAATGTAAAACCAGTTGCATATCTTGACGATATCAGCACTAAGAATTTGCTTATTCTTAATGGACAGGTATCAGGAGTGATTGACATTGACTGGATGGGAGAAGGCGACAATCTTACGTTTATTGCAATGACATATATTGCACTCAAGAATATGGATTGTGAAACGGATTATGTAGAGTTCCTCTTGGAAAAACGTGGATGTACGGAGTTAGAAAAGAAAGCATTTTTATTTTATTCCCTTATGTTTTGTGTGGATTTTATGGGAGAACGTGGAATGCAGTTTGGTGATAAAGTAATTGAAGTCAATGAGAATGTAATATATAGACTGAATCGGATATACGATGATTTATGGGAAGAATTCTTGCAAGCGGCGTTTTAAATAAATTTCACTATGTAGAACAGTTCGTTATACTATGAACTTATGGAGGTGTCAATGTTGTATATAGAAGCTGCGGAGAAATTTATATGTGAAACTGCAAGGCCATTTGAGAAGGCTGTGTATGATGTATTGTATCATCATCATTCAGTAGATTGTGCGATAGAAGAGTTGCAAAAATTTCAAAATGAAGATGGTGGCTTTGGTCATGCATTAGAGGCTGATAACTGGAATCCCAATTCCAATCCGATAGCCACCAATGATGCTATTATTTGGTTGTATAGAATGAATGCCATTGAGTCTGCCAAAGATATTGTTGAAGGTATTGTCCGATATCTTCAAACACATGATTCATTTGATGAAAATGAAAAGAAGTGGCTTTTTGCAATTGACAGTAATAAGGATTATCCGCATGCTATTTGGTGGGAGAAAAATGACAACGGAATTGACGGGTTTAATCCAACCGTTTCGCTTTCAGCTTTTATGGTTTGCTATGGAAAGAGAGAGGCATTGTATGAAGAAATATTATGTGACGCACTTTCGTATCTTAGAACCACGGATAAGCTGGGGGGCGATTCATTAAAATGCTACTTGCTTGCATACGAACTTCTGAAGAAAAATTGTATTACGGATATCATTAATCTGGATGTTTTTAAGAAACTATTATCTGATTGGATTGGGAAAGTGATTTGCCCTGACACAGAGAAGTATGGGGTAGAATATGTGACCGCACCATCGGATATTTTTGGAGGACTGTATTCGGAATTTGTATCGGAAGAGATAAGACCGCTTATCAAAGCAGAACTTGATGTGATTGGAAAACTACAGAAAGAAGATGGAGGATTCGATGTTTCATGGCAATGGTATACATCCTATGCAGAGTTTGAACAGGCAAGGATTTGGTGGAGACCAAGGGTAACCCTTGAAAAATTGCTTTTTGTCAGAGAGATGAAGTATGATTGTTGATTTTCTGTTGAAGGCTAAGACACGAAATTCAGTCTGTCGAGCATGTGAAACATTGATATTTGTAGAGGTTTAAGATGGCACAACAAAACATATACGATAATGAAATCTTCTTTTCGGGATATAAGAAAATAAGGGATAATAAGGTAAATGCTAATAATCTGTTTGAAATACCGGCATTGTTTGCTATGATGCCTGAACTGAAAGGGAAAAGAGTTTTAGATTTAGGATGCGGATTTGGAGAGCATTGCAAACAGTTTGTTGATTGCGGAGCAGAAAAGGTTGTTGGAATTGATATATCGGAGAAGATGTTAGAAGTAGCAATGGTCGAGAACAACGACCCGAGAATAAAATATATTAATATGCCCATGGAAGATATTGCGCAATTACAAGAACGATTTAATGTTGTAATCAGTTCATTAGCATTTCATTATGTTGAAGATTTTGAAGGCGTAATAAGAAATGTGTATAATCTGCTTGATGAGAATGGAATATTTATTTTCTCGCAAGAAAATCCATTATGCACATGTCATTCGGGTGGAAATCGCTGGACGAGAGATGAAAACGGTAACAAATTATATATAAACCTTACAAATTATGGTGTTGAAGGAGAAAGAGAATCCGTATGGTTTGTTGATAATGTAAAAAAATATCATAGAACATTCTCTACTATTGTAAATACCTTGATAGAGGCAGGATTTACTATTGAAAAAATGATAGAGCCATTGCCTACGGATGAGTTGCTTGAGAAATATCCGGAGTATGCGGATTTGTTTCATAAACCGGATTTTTTATTGGTAAAAGCAAAGAAGTAATGCTTATTAGACACCGTTCTGTCTGTTTTTAATCCGGTTGTTTGGGCCGGCAATGTTTCACATATATGATATCTGTGATTTGAAAACGAGCAATTAAGCGGATTTATTGCAGAGTCATTTGGAAGGAATAGATGATTATGAAAAGAGAAAAACCTGAATTGTTAATACCTGCCAGTAGTCTGGAAGTGCTGAAGACGGCTGTTGTTTTTGGCGCTGATGCGGTATATATAGGAGGGGAAGCTTTCGGGCTCAGAGCCAAGGCGAAGAATTTCTCCATGGAGGAAATGGCAGAGGGTATTGCTTTTGCACATAAGCATGGTGTAAAGGTCTATGTGACCGCCAATATTTTGGCCCATAATTATGATTTGGACGGGGCTGCAGCTTATTTTGAAGAGTTGAAGAATATGCAGCCGGAGACTTGCGATGCACTGATTATTTCGGACCCGGGTATGTTTACTATAGCTAAGGAAGTGTGGCCGGAGGTAGAGATACATATTTCAACCCAGGCCAACAATACCAATTACCGCACCTATCAGTTCTGGTGGAAGATGGGAGCGAAAAGGGTGGTGTCTGCTAGAGAGCTGTCCCTGCGTGAGATAAAAGGAATCAGGGAGCATATTCCGGAGGAGATGGAGATTGAAAGCTTTATCCACGGAGCAATGTGTATTTCCTATTCAGGCAGATGTCTTTTAAGCAATTACTTTACGGGAAGAGGGGCTAATCAGGGAGCCTGTACCCATCCCTGCCGCTGGAAATATGCAGTGGTGGAGGAAAAACGTCCCGGAGAATATTTGCCCGTATATGAGAATGAGCGCGGCACCTATATTTTTAATTCCAAAGATTTGTGTATGATTGAGTATATTCCTGAGATTGTGGATGCGGGCATAGACAGCCTGAAAATAGAAGGCCGTATGAAAACTGCCCTCTATGTAGCTGCGGTGGCCCGTACCTATCGTAAGGCATTGGATGATTATTTCATATCGGAAGACACCTACAGAGCCAATATGGACTGGTACAGGGCAGAGATTTCCAAATGTACTTACCGCCAGTTCACCACAGGTTTTTATTTCGGTAAGCCGGATGAAAATACCCAGATATACGACAGCAATACCTACATCAATGAGTATACCTATCTGGGAATAGTGGAGGAAGTGGCACGGCCCGCATGGCAGCAGGGAAGCAGCAATACTGAGTGCGTTCAGGATGACAACGCAGTGCAAGAGGACTGTGGTGACGGAAAGGGAACCGCTCTCTTGGCACGGATTGAACAGAAAAATAAATTCTGCGTAGGAGACTTTATAGAAATTATGAAGCCGGACGGCAGCAATGTCCCCGTAAAGGTGGAGGCTTTGTACACAGATGCCGGCGAAGCGGTGGACAGCGCGCCCCATCCCAAGCAGGCATTGTGGATAAAGTTGTCAGAGACGCCTGCCGCCTATGATTTATTACGTGTAAAAAGTCCTGATACGGAAGGATAAATACCAGGCCCCCGGCTACAATTAGTGCAGTCGGGGGAATATTTTTCACAAAAAGGGACCGTATTCCCCTTAAAAACACAAATTTTGGGTTGACCGATGATTCTGTGTGATGTAAAATGTGTGCAAAAATGTTGATTTGTAAGGAATGTGAAATAAAGAGGGGCGGACACCCTGTATGGCCGCAAAGAAAGAAGGATGGAGAAATGAACGAGAATGTAAATGTGGAGGCGCTTTTTGCCAGTAAGGTATTTACCGTAGGCAAGATGAAGACCCGCTTACCTAAGAATGTTTATAAAGAAGTAAAGCAGGTAATGGACCGCGGGGGCGAACTTTCCCTTGAAACTGCAGATGTAGTGGCTAAGGCCATGAAAGACTGGGCGGTAGAAAACGGAGCGACTCACTATACCCACTGGTTCCAACCATTGACCGGCATTACTGCAGAAAAGCATGATGCTTTTGTGACCCATCCTGATGAAGAGGGACATATGATTATGGAATTTTCAGGCAAGGAGCTGATTAAGGGTGAGCCCGATGCTTCCTCCTTCCCCTCCGGCGGTCTTCGAGCTACTTTCGAGGCAAGAGGCTATACCGTTTGGGATATTACTTCTCCTGCATTTCTAAAAGAGGACGCAACAGGAGTGATTCTGTGTATCCCCACAGCATTTTGTTCTTATAAAGGAGAGGCGTTGGACAAAAAGACTCCTTTGCTACGTTCCATGGAAGCGATTAATACCCAGGCGCTACGTATTTTACGCCTGTTCGGCAATACCAGCGCTACCAAGGTTATCCCCAGTGTGGGAGCGGAGCAGGAATATTTCCTGGTGGACCGTGATAAGTATTTACAGCGTGAAGACCTGATTTTTGCAGGCAGAACCCTTTTTGGTGCACCTGCGCCCAAGGGTCAGGAAATGGATGACCATTATTTCGGAACCATTCGTGAGAGAGTAGGTTCCTATATGAAGGATTTAAATATTGAATTGTGGAAGTTGGGAGTTACTGCCAAGACCCAGCATAATGAGGCTGCACCTGCGCAGCATGAGCTGGCGCCTATTTATGAGACTGCCAATATTGCAGTGGACCATAACCAGCTGGTGATGGAAACCATGAAAAAGGTGGCAAGCCGTCATAATCTCCATTGTTTATTGCATGAGAAGCCCTTTGCGGGTGTAAACGGTTCCGGTAAGCATGATAACTGGTCTTTGTGTACCGATACAGGTATTAATCTGCTGGATCCCGGCGACACGCCCAATGCCAATATTCAGTTCTTGCTGGTACTGGCATGTATCATGAAGGCTGTGGATACCCATGCGGATCTGCTTCGTCAGAGCGCTTCCGATGTGGGTAATGATCACCGTCTGGGTGCAAATGAAGCGCCTCCTGCCATTATATCCATTTTCCTGGGTGAGCAGTTGGAGGATGTGGTGAAGCAGCTGGTAGAAACCGGTGAGGCAGCACACCTGATTGACGGCGGTAAACTGGAGACCGGTGTATCCACCCTTACTGATCTGGATAAGGATGCAACGGACAGAAACCGTACATCACCCTTTGCGTTTACCGGTAATAAATTTGAGTTCCGTAGTGTGGGAAGCTCCGATTCCATCGGAAGTCCCAATACCACACTGAATGCCATCGTGGCAGAGGCTTTCTGCGAAGCGGCAGATGTGCTGGAGCAGGCGGAGAATTTTGAGATGGCAGTACATGACCTGATTAAGGAATATATGACCAAGCACCAGAGAATTATCTTTAACGGCAACGGTTATTCCGAGGAATGGGTAAAAGAGGCTGCACGCCGCGGCCTGCCTAATTTAAAATCCATGGTGGATGCTACTTCCACGCTGACTACCGAAAAGGCCATCAGACTTTTCGAAAAGTTTGGTATCTTTACCAAGGCTGAGCTGGAGTCCAGAGAAGAGATCCTCTATGAAACTTACAGCAAAACCATCAATATCGAAGCTTCTACCATGATTGATATGATGAAAAAGCAGATTTTGCCTGCGGTATTTAAATATACCAAGAGTCTGGCTGATACGGTAATCGCAGTGCGTGAAGCCGGTGCAGACGCAAGTGTACAGGCAGATATCCTAAGCAGTATTTCTGCACGGCTGGCAGAGGCAAAAGCAGAGCTTGCTGCTTTGGAGGAAAAAACAGCCAGAGGCAAAAAGGTATTCATCGATTTACAAAACGGTGTAAATAAAGATGCGGAGTTAAACAGCCAGAAAGCCCTTGCTTTTTATTACAAGGATGCAGTCCATGTGGATATGGATCGTCTGCGTGTGGCAGTGGATGCCCTGGAAGTACTGGTGGATAAGGATGTATGGCCTATGCCCACCTATGCGGAATTATTATTTGAGATTTAGTTTACACAATCGGTCCCGACAGTATATAATAAATGTCGGGACTGTTTTGTTTCTTAGAATTAGAGGACAGATAAAAAGAAGGAGTAGCATATGGCAGAGAGTAATAAGCAAAACAGAATATTGAAGTATGACCTGCTCCGGATGATTGCCGCATTCAGTGTGGTAGTGCTTCACGCCTCAGCTCAGTTTTGGTATACACTGGATATCAGGAGTACAGAGTGGGTTATTGCTAATACCTATGACAGTATCTTCCGTTTTGGTGTGCCTGTGTTTGTGATGATAAGCGGTGCGGTATTTTTGGATGAGAGTTATAAACTGGATATAAAGAGGCTCTATACCCACAATATTTTACGGCTTTTGGTGCTGTACATTATCTGGCAGGTGCTGTACGGTATCTTGGATTATTCCAAGTATGATCCGGAGTTGGTGGGCCGGAAGGAACTGCTTACGGAAGTGATTTACGGCAGGTATCATTTATGGTTTTTGCCTATGATAATAGGTATTTATATGTTGCTTCCCCTGTTGAAGGAGTGGTTTGCACATGCAAGGCGGCGGACGGTGGAGTATTTTCTGCTTTTGTTTCTGGTGTTTCAAATTGGCAGTGAGACTCTGCGGGCATTTACGGTAACGGATGAGCTGCATTTAATTTTGGACAGAGCCAAGCCCTATATGGTATGCGGTTATCTGGGGTATTTTATCTGGGGGTATTATTTAAAAAAATACGGACTTGGCCCCAAACTGCGTAAGCTGGTATATATTCTTGTATTACCGTCATTGGCAGTAGCGGTGCTGGGCACCAGGGCCATGAGCCTGAAGTTGGGTGTGCCTACACTGACAGGTGCGGACAGCTTTGCATTTCCTACCTTTTTGATTGCAACGGCACTGTTTATTTGGGAACCATGGGGGTGCGCCGGAGAGAAAACAGAGATTCACGCAGATAATGAGAACTGTGGAAATTCCGGGGAGAATGAGGTGGATGTACTTTCTGCGGATAGGGAAAATCCTGAGATTGGCAAAAATAACGATACCCCGGGCGTTAAATTGATTAAAGAATTGTCCCGTGATACGCTGGGTGTGTATATCCTGCATATCGGATTCATAGAAATTATGGAGGGTTACGGTCTGCATAGTATGACAGTACCTATAGGCATTGGGATTCCCCTTCTGTCCATAGTATGTTTTGTGAGCTGCAGTATTCTGGCAGCCATTCTTCGAAGGATTCCTTTCATCGGAAAATATATTGCATAAAATTAATCAGCCGCGGCGTTTGTAATATGCCGCGGCTGTTATTATGCCAATGAATGTGAAAAGTGAAATCAGTTCGCCTATGCGCCAGTGCACAGGTTCACGGAAGTAAATCTTGATTTGTCCCATGTAATCGGTGGGTAAATCCACCCGTACGGTATTATTGTAGCCCGGGGCTACCTTGAACTGCGAGTCGCCGGTCAGGTCTTTGCAGGTGTAGTATTTGTAATAGTTCAGAGGGACTTCCACACAGGCTTCACTGCCGTCGGCTGCCAGGGTCATATAGACAGTGGTGCCTTCCTTACGGTACTCGCTGAAGGAACATCCTATGGTGGCCACCCTTCCTTCCAAAATCAGTCCAGGGTCCGTTCCTGCAGGGAGGTACTCGTAGGAGTACATAGCCATGGAATCCAGGTCCCCGGTTTGATACACTCTGTAAGGAGTACCTGTATAAATGTAATCCTTAAACAGCCAGCCCACATTTACCGCAAAGAGAAGGAGTAGTCCGCCTATGATAAGCATCACTCCCTGCTGCGCAGAAGCTGATTCCGATAAAAGTTGTATGGTATATACCGCCACAAAAACCAGCAGTACAGTGGCAGGTGCCAGAAAACGCCATGGAAACTGCAGGCTGCTGATTAGGGTTTCGGGTATTTTGCCCAGTGAGGAAAGGGTATCGTAGGGGAAATAACAGCTGCTCATCCACAGGGTCAGCAGAGCCAGGATACTGCAGAAAACAGCGGGTTTCCCCAAACGTATCAGCTCCGGATTGGAGATGTCCTGTTTTTCACATAATATTTTATAGCCAAAGATAACCAAAAACAGCAGAAGTATAATTCCTGGTGCATAGGTGGCTTCCGTGGCAACACCACTGACAGTGTCCCAGCTGCCACCTGTATACTGGGGAAGGAAGCTGAGGAGCTGGGCGGGGAACATACCCTTGCCCTGTATCAGTTTAAAGGCTCCTGCACCCCATTCTTCGCTACGGATATTGATATCGGTGCCGTAGTAGTCCAGAAAAGGAATCAAAAATCCCAGATTCAGTGTCAGGGTAGTAAGCGCTGCCGTGGTCAGGGACAGGAATGTGCCCTTCTGAAGAACCTTCTTATACTGTACGATACAAAGAAGCAAAATAGGGAGCACCAGCATTTCACAGGTCAGGACATGGGTTTGTATAATGCCGGTGAGCCCCGGTGCAATCATGAATATCGGGCCAAGTTCCTGACGGCGTGTCCGGGGCATCTCCGTAAACAAAACGCAGAAGCCGCACAATACAAGGGGTAGGAACATCAGAGCGGAATATTCGCCTACGGCGGCCCTTATGTAAAGGTCTGATAAACGGTATATGGACAGACTGTAGAGTAAGCTTCCCCAGATGCCGGCCTTATCACTGCGGAAAATAGTCTTAAAGCTGTAATAGGATACCAGAACCGTACCCAGGTTAATCAATAATACATAAATCTTGTACGCACTCTGTACGGTAAAGCCAAAGAACCGCAGCAGAGCGGGGAGGTACAGTAAAGCATTGCCATAGAATACGCTGACTGCATAGCCGTAATCTTTGGCCCATACAGGGTCTATTTTTACAGGGAAAACACCCTGGCGCAGACTGTGATAAATACCGTCTATTCTTAATAGATGGAAGGGCAGGTCATGTCCCACGATGAGATAGTCCGTTAAGAGCGGAATGCAGGATGCACCCCAGATGGCGCCCAGCAGAAAAAGGGTTTTGCGCTTGGGAGCAGAGGACCGGTAAAAATAATATATCATCCCTATGACCATGCAAAGAGCTAAGGCATAAATCAGTCCCCTTTTGTAATAGTCCGTAGTTTCGGTCACGTTAATCTGATAGAGCTCCAGCATGCCGGCGCCGCCGTAAGATACATTGATGGTCACTTCATCGCAAGGCCTGTCCAGCTCCAGATACAAGGTGGTATCACCGGTCTGAGGACTTAGGGACACGGGATTGGAGCGGAAATGCAGATTGCTGATGCCGGAGACGCCGATGTCCGCCCGGTTACCGGTTGCCGTACTTAAATAATGCAGGTCTACCCGGTAGGAGCCTTTGGAGAGGGCCATGGGGACTGTTACAAAGGTGCCGCTGTAAGCCGCCGTATCATCAATGGCAGCCAGGTCCTCCGTCAGCTCACCGGCTGAAACGATGAAATCATCCGCCACGTATTCGTCGCTCATGGAATTACTTTTTTGAAAAATAAAAATGCCGAGGGCTGTGATCATAATCACAAACCAGGCAAGAATCAAATACAGAATTGGTCCAGGAATCTTGGATAAAACAGACTTTTTCATGATGTACAAATCTCCCGCAAGTATATTGGACGGCTCCGTACGGAACCCTGAATAGCAGAATAACTTATATCTAGATTATATACATCAAATCGCTAAAAAACAAGGCAGAATCCATGCCTGTCCGCAAAGAAAATTTATTTTGAAGTAAAAAAGTAAAAAAAGTACTTGCAAAAAGAAAACAAATGTTGTATAGTTTACTAGGTCATAAGACATAGCGCTATCGCCAAACGGTAAGGCAACGGACTCTGACTCCGTCATCTCAAGGTTCGAATCCTTGTAGCGCTGCTCTCCGAACTCATGAGTTTAGGCTCATGAGTTTTTTTGTATCATAGGAGTTTTCTATGATGCAGGAAATGTTCTGCGGGGATGTGTAACCCATAGTCTTGGTTACGCCCTAGTTGGGCGGGTGCTTTTGCGGAAGAACGGATATGTGTTTTGACATATATTATGGTATCTTTTTGCAGGAAAAATGTGTATACTATATTTAATATGTTGCAGTTCCTACATTAGAGGCTGCGTTTATACTAAAGAGAAAGAAGGTTACGGAATGAAGAAAGGGCTTTGGGTTTTAGTAATATGTCTGAGCTTATGCCTGACAGGTTGCGGACAAAACAAGTATGAGGAATATGACTTTTTGCTGGAAATGTTAGAGGAAGGCGAATATGATGAGGCTCATGAAGTCATTAACCGTTTATCAGATGGGGAAGAATCTGCTGGGCTATGAGCAGGCAGGAGCTAAAGGATATATCGGAGGCATATGCAGCTATAACGGCGGGCTGGTGGAACAGTGCTACAATAAAGGCAACTTTCACGGGGAAGGTTTCAATTACTTAAGCATGGCCGGGATTGCGATTGAAAGTATGTCGGATATAGCGAATTGTTACAATCAGGGTAATATCAGCCATGATTTGGATGCGTCCTATGCCGGTGATGACTTTGCGGCAGGGATTTGCAGTTCCATGAATGCGATTACTATTTGAATGCGGAGGATGAGGCGGCCTCTGAACGTATGAGAGTTTATGCAGTATCGGAAGCACAGGCAAAGGATAAGAATACATACGCTGCGCTGGATTTTGATACCGTTTGGAAAATGTCTGCAAACGGTGAACCCTGTCTGGCCTGGGAAGACTAGACTTTTTGGAACGTGCAATAAGGGAGCTTCGGCAGTCCGGGGAAGAATTTATAAATATGGAGGAAGAGAGAATGGAAACACGTGAGATTCGGAAACATTTTTCCAAACTTGGCTTTATGTTTTTGCTGGGAACATTGATTATTTACGGAGCATCCCGTTTGACGGGATGGATATGTAAGGATATGGAAGTGCTCCAAAATAATACCAATCTGCAGCTGCTGGTATCCATGATACCCATGTATCTGATAGGGATGCCTGCCATGATCTGGCTGATTAAGCGGATACCGGCAGAAACGATTCCGGTTAAAACCATGAAAAAGAGTCATTATGCTTTGGCAGTATTAATGTGTATTGCCCTGCTGGAAATCAGTAATCTGGTTGGAGTCCTGATTACTTCCGCCATAGGAGCGTTTAAAGGTTCCCAGGTGGATAATGAATTGCTGGGACTTTTATCCGGTGCCAATCTGGGTGTGACTTTCCTGCTTACGGTAATCTTTGCACCCGTTTATGAAGAGTATATCTTCAGAAAACTGATTGTGGACCGTGCAGTAGGTTACGGTAAGGGATTGGCAGTGATGCTTTCGGGACTGATGTTCGGATTGTTCCACGGTAATCTGAATCAGTTTGTTTATGCTACTGCGACGGGAATGTTTTTTGCGTTTATTTATGTTAAAACGGGTAAATTGCGTTACAGCATAGGTCTGCACATGGTTATGAACTTAATAGGCGGAGTATTCGGTATGATCATCCTGCGTATGCTGAAGTACGAGGAATTGTTGGAACTGGTGCAAACCGGTGCATCGGACGGGGTTATGATGAAATTTATGATGGAAAATCTGCCCGGCTGGATCGTATACATAGCATACCTCTTTATTATTTTCGGTGTATGCATTACCGGATTGGTGCTGTTTATTGTGTTTAGAAAGCGATTTGCGCTGCCGGTGGAGCAGGGGGATGTGCCCAAAGGAGATCGTCTGGTGACCATGCTGGGCAATGTGGGCATGTTTTGCTTTATGATATACTGGATTTGGGAAATTATAAAACAGTTAATGGAATAGCATGGGGATGAATCATGAACAAAGAACGTTGTTTGAATTTAATCTGGCATATGGTGCCTGTGGCAGGTCTGGTGCTTTGGGGCGCCCTGGCGGTGACCAATCTGCTGTGGTATGACGAGGCGTATTCTGCAGCTCTGATATCCGGCAGTGTACGGCAATTAATCAGTACTACCGCCAATGATGTGCATTCTCCCTTCTATTATCTTTTGTTAAAGGGATTTTATCATCTGTGCGGCGGAGGCACCAATTATTGGTCCCTGAAGATTTTTTCCCTGCTTTTTGCTGTAGGTTATCTTCTTCTGGGAAAATACTGGGTGAGAAGGCTTTATGACCGGACCACATCCATATACTTTATGATATTTTCACTGCTTATGCCGATTTTAGCTGTTCAGGCCACCAATGTACGTATGTATTCCTGCGGTCTGTTTTTCCTGACAGCAACAGGGCTGTGCATGATAGAACTGTTCCGGCAGGAAGAGGGCGGCAGTCTGAAGATGTGGATATTATTTGCGGTATGTAGCGCCTGCAGCGTATATTGTCATACCTTTCAGATGATTGAAACCCTGATATTATATGCTTTCTTCTTTGGTGCGATTTTGTACCGGAAGCAGTATGCCAAGCTAAAAGGCTTTTTTGCCGCAGGCATTTTTGTGGCACTGGTTTATCTGCCCTGGCTGAGGATTACATATCACCAGATGCAGCTTAGAATGGACCAGACCGCCGGTGACATTGTGGCATCCGCCGGTTCGCCGGACCGTCTCAATGCTCTGATTAATTATAGTAAAGAGTGGTTTTCTGCAGGGGAAACCCCTATTCCGCTGGTGATGTATCTGGGAATGGGATTGACTGTGCTGCTTGGATATTTTGCAGTGGATTATATAAGGCAGCAGAAGTCCTATGCCGTTGCCATGGGTATGGGTGCCATGGCACTGACCACTATTATCGGGACTTATCTGAACTGTTATGTGGCATCCTGCTTTATGGGAAGATATGTCTTTGCGGGCTTCGGAGCACTGGCACTGCTTTATGCCCTGGGGATGAAGCAGATGAAGTGTAAACCCCTGAAGGCAGCGGTTTGGCTCATCGCTCTGTACTGTTTTGTGATGCAGTATAAGTCGGAGCTTTACATGGAGTATCACAGTGAGCTTGGTAATTTTGAACGCTTTGTGGAAGAGAATGTACGGGAGGGAGACCTGATTATGGCGGATTCTCCTTATACATTGATGCTTCGTGTATATCATCCGGATACGGAATATATGATTTACGGACATCTGGATGAGTGGATGCCCTTTGAGGTGGAAGGGGTATTTACTGCATGGGAAAACTTGGAGGAAGTGACCGGAGATATCTGGTTTATCGGTAAATCTCCGGATGTGTTCAAGGACCGTTATGATTATAAGGAGGCCTTGAAATTCCACCATATGTATTACGATTTTGAAATGTATCGCCTGATACCGAAGGAGTTTTAGATGTATTGTTTTGACAGCAGGATCCGTTACAGTGAGACCGACAGTGAGGGCAGACTTACCCTGCCTGCATTACTGAATTATTTTCAGGACAGCAGCACCTTCCATTCGGAAGATTTGGGTGTGGGTGTGAACTATATGAAGGCCAACGGACAGGCCTGGGTGCTGGCAGCATGGCAGGTGGTTATTAATCGTATGCCTGTGTTTGGCGAAACAGTGGAAGTGGGAACTGCCCCCTATGACTTCAAGGGCTTTATAGGAAGCCGAAACTTTTGGCTTAAGGACAGCGAGGGTAATTACCTGGCCAAAGCCAATTCCGTTTGGAGCCTTTTGGATATGGAAAGCGGCAGACCGGTGACAGCGTCCCGGGAAATTATAGATACCTACGGCATGGACCCGAAGCTTGATATGGAGTATGCTCCACGCAAAATCATCGTATCAGGCGAAGGTATGCAGGAGACACCGGTTATTGTGCGTAAGCAGCACCTGGATACCAATCTCCATGTGAACAACGGACAGTTCGTGTCCATTGCCATGGATTATGTGCCGGAGGACTTTGAAGTGAAACAGTTGCGTGTGGAATACAGGCAGCAGGCTTTTTTAGATGATATTTTATATCCCGTGGTATTCCGTGAAGAAGGGAAGCTTACGGTGGTGTTAAATGATGATAAGGGGAAACCCTATGTAGTAGCGGAGCTGGCCGCGGAGTGAGAGGAAATATGTTAAGACTGGGTGAAAAACAGGAACTGATAATTGTAAAGAAGGTGGATTTCGGTGTATATCTGGCTGAATCCGGGGAAAAAGAGCAGGAAAGGGTACTTCTGCCCATTAAGCAGGTGCCTGCAGGCAGTGCAGTGGGTGATGCGTTGGAGGTATTTCTGTACAGGGATTCCAGTGACAGAATGATTGCCACCATGACTACTCCCAAGCTGATGATGGGTGAGGTGGCTGAGCTTACCGTAGCTCAGGTGGGTAAAATGGGAGCCTTTCTGGACTGGGGCTTGGAAAAGGATTTGTTCTTGCCCTTTAAGGAGCAGACCACCCGTGTAAAAGCCGGAGACAGAGTGCTGTGTGCCCTTTATATTGACAAGAGTAACCGTCTGTGTGCCACTATGAATGTGTATGAAAATCTTCGCGGGGACAGTCCTTATGAAAAGGAAGACCGTGTATCGGGAAGAGTGTACCAGATTAGTGATAATTTCGGAGCCTTCGTGGCAGTGGACAATATCTATTCTGCCCTGATTCCCAAGAAGGAGCTGTATGGTGAGGTGCGGATTAATACAGATGTGCAGGCCAGAGTGGTGAAGGTGCTGGAGGACGGACGTCTCACACTGAGTATCCGTGAAAAGGCTTATTTGCAGATTGAAAAGGATGCGCAGGAGCTTTTGAAGATTATTGACAGTTACGAAGGGGCCCTGCCTTTTAACGACAAGGTATCTCCGGAGATAATTAAACGGGAGACCGGCATGAGCAAAAATGAGTTTAAGCGTGCGGTAGGCCGTCTCTTAAAGGAAGGTCTCATTGAGATCGGTGAAAAAGTAATCCGTCGTATCGGCTAGGGTATTGGCAATTTAAGTAACATGTGATATGATAAAGATGTAAGTAAAGGTAATTCACAGATAGGAGGGTGTGCATGGATATTGCAGGATTATCAACCGCTTTAAGTACTGCCTCTTTACAGAGCCAGGTGGGTGTGGCCGTGGTAAGCAAGGCCATGGATACCAATGAAGCACTGGGGCAGGGATTGATAGAGATGATTGATGCAGCTGCCATGGAGCGTAGCGTAAATCCCCAAGTGGGAGCCAATCTGGACATTCGTATATAAGATGATTAAGTAAGCCCGCCTGAACAGGCGGGCTTATTGGTTTGTTATTGTTTGTCATTCCGGGCTGCCACCGGTCATTCAAATAAAGGTTCTAATTCTTCAGGCAACAGGAAGTCCGTATAGACTGCGCGGATGTCATGGGAATCTATATGGTCTGTTACCTGCTTTTTGTCGTTAAAGGTGTACATCAGCATATATCCGCCCATGCGGTGCACCTTTCGGGTGAAATCCGCATCACTTCTGGCAGGAAAGGTGGCAATGGCCTTAATTCCCCTGGAAGCGCAGAATTTATAAACATTATCATAGGAAAACTCGTCCGCCTGATTGTAGGTGGTGTAGATGACGGATTTCCAAGGATAGACTTCATAAATGATGTCATACATTTCGTTGTTGTATATTTGAGGGATGATACGGTCCAGTATGGCAGGATCGATTTTTTGTGCCTCCGTTACCATTTGGGTAAAGGTAGTGGTAATCATAGGGTCCGCTGTGTGCTTGGTATCGGTAACGATATACATGTCAGGGTGTTTGGACATCAGCGTTGCAATTTCGGTCCAGGTCATGGGAGTAAATTTCTCAAAGATACGGGAGGAACGGAATTCCTCCAGGGAAAGGGCAGGAGCTTCCTCGGGACTGTCCCATGTACGTCCGGTGATGGAGTAAAAATGAGCCCAGTCATGTCCGGCCACTGCGATATTCTCAGTGGTCAGCATAAAGTCTGCCTCAAAGACACGGAAGCCGGCCGCATAATTCGCTTCAAAAGCCTCCAGACTGTTGGTATAGGTGTATTCATCAATGCCGCCGAATGCGTGGGCTATTACATGGTGTTCCTGCAACCAGGAATAATCCATTTGGCGGACATTACCGTCTGTGGTGATGGGGACATCCTGATTACCGCAACCGGTGCATACTATCAGGATGACACTTAAAAGCAAAGGCAAGAGATGTATGGTTTTCATAACGTCCTCCTTATTTCAAATACACAGTTTATTATGACATAAACAGAGAATAAATTCAATTTTTAATAGGAATTGGAAGTAAAAGGAAACAGCATATGAAGAAAATAACGGATTGGATATGGAAGAACAGAGTCAGGTTTGTATGGGGGAGTCTTTTGGTATTACTGGAGATGATTGCCTTTGTATGGCCTGTGGGCTGGGGATATTATTACAAGAAAAAGCTGGTGGTGCTGGGGCTGGTGACCTGGTGCGCCATTATGGTGCGTATACCGGAGAAACTGAAGGCCATAGTAGGAGCAGTGCTGGCTGCATTTGCACCCTGGGTACTGACCTTTTGGCTGGAAAAAATGTCGGACAAAATTACCTCTGTCCCCTATGAAGTGGTGCTTTACAATATAGTGGTGGCTTATCTCATAGAGGTGATTCTTCTGCTTCTTACCATGTCCTTCCGGGCGGGAATTACAGCCACGGTTTCTTTACTTACTCTTTTTTATACGGTAAATCATTTTGTATTTTTATTTCGCGGCAAGGCATTTACGCCCAATGACCTCCTGGCATGGAAAACGGCGGCGGGTGTAATGGGTAATTACGATTTTACGCCCAATAATATCATGGTGGTGGCCTGGAGCTACTTTGTGCTTTTTGTGGTACTGGCGTGGAAGACGGGGAAAAGAGCCGGTGTCGGGGGCGGAGAGCGTAAGTATTGGGGCAAGGTCCCCGTGACCTTGGCGGTGAGATTGGTGTGTATGGTCGGTGGTATCCTGCTTGCCATAGGCGGGTACCGGCTGTTGGTACAGGAGGAGTTTTGGGAAAAAAGAGGAGTGATTGTAGACAACGGATTTTCCGGTTTGTTTTACAGTGACGGTTTCTTAGTGTCCTCCTGCATAGAATTGAGCAGGGATGATGTAAAGGTGCCGGAGGGTTATACAGAAGAAGGCGCTGCAGAAATCCTAAGAGGCTACGCAGGGGAAAACAGTGAAGAAGATCTGCCCCATATTATTATGGTCATGAATGAAAGTTTTGCAGACCTACGTGTCTGGGGGGATTTGCGTTTGAATGAAGAGTGCATGCCCTTTTTCAACAGTCTGGAAGAAAATACCGTAAGGGGATATGTAAATGCTTCCGTGCTGGGAGGAGGTACTGCCAATACGGAATTTGAAGTGCTGACAGGTGCGTCCATGGGACTGTTGCCACCTTATTATTACCCTTATCAGCAATGCATAAAGGAAGGAACCCGGTCCATGGTATCCGTGCTGGAGAGGGAAGGGTATAAGACCTATTCCATGCACCCTGAGTCCAGAGATAACTGGAACAGGGAAAAGGTGTATGAATACATGGGCTTTGATTACAGCCTCTGGCGGGAGGATTTCCCGGACAGCGAAGTGATACATGCAGGTGTATCCGACCGGGCCACTTATGACAAAATCATAGAAATTTATGAAAATCGTAAGTCGGATGAAAAGCTTTTTATTTATGATGTGACCATGCAGAATCACGCAGGCTACACCCATTTGGAACTGGAGAAAAATATATATGCACCGGACTTGAATTTCAGGGATTTGGATATGTATCTGAATCTGGTGAAAATATCGGATGATGCTTTCAGGGACCTGATCGGATATTTTGAAAAATGCGATGAAAAAGTGGTTGTGTGCATGTTTGGTGACCATCAGCCTGCATTTGACAGTACCCGGACCTATGATGTGGTATGTGCAGGCACCGAAGGGCTGGATGCATCGGATGTGCTCATGAATCAGTACAAAACTCCCTTTGTAATATGGACTAACTATGATACGGCATCGGAAGAAGATCTGGATATCAGTATGAATTATTTGGGAGCGATGGTGTTGGAACAGGCAGGTATCCGCAGTGAACCGTTGTTTAATTATCTGAATACCCTCCGCAGACAGTGGCCGATTATTACTGTTAACGGTATCTGCGACAGTGTCGGAAACTATATGCCCTGGAGGGAAGAGGAAGGCAGATTGGACGGCTACAGACAGGTCCAATATTATACATTATTCGGAAATTTGGAACAAAAATAAGCAAAAAAGGGTGATTTTTAACCTATTTTGATAAATTATGCCTAAAATACTATTGCTTTTTAGTGGATTTTTTTGTACATTTGTATTATGTATTGGTATGCACCAAAGGAGCGGGAGAAATGATTTCAAATCAAATATTACAAAATACGATTGACGGATTAAAAAATATTGCCAGAGTAGATCTTTGTGTAATGGATGTGGACGGCAAGGAGGTTGCCTATACCACGGATATGAGTAACTGCTCAAAAGCAGCAGTGGAATTTGCGGGCTCACCTGCGGATTCACAGGAGATTCAGGGCTATCAGTATTTTAAGGTATATGATGAGATTTCATTAGAATATATTCTTGTGGCAGCAGGTACGGGAGAGGATGTTTATACCATCGGCAAGATGGTGGCGTTCCAGATTCAGAATTTATTGGTGGCATATAAGGAACGTTTTGATAAGGACAACTTTATCAAGAACCTGCTCCTTGATAATCTGCTTTTGGTTGATATCTACAGTCGTTCCAAAAAATTACGTATTCAGACCGACGTGGCCCGAGTGGTAATGATTGTGGAATCTGCCAATGGTAAGGAGAATAATGCCCTTGAGATGGCCAGAATGCATTTTGGAAGTAACAGCAAGGACTTTATTACCGCTGTAGATGAAAATAATGTAATCGTAGTGAAGGAATTAAATGATTCCGACACCAACAGGGATATTGACAAATATGCGGCAGGGCTGAAGGCTGCCCTGGTTAAAGAGGGTATTAAGGGTGCCAGAGTATCCTACGGTACGGTGGTCCGGGAGATTAAGGAAGTGAGCCGTTCCTACAAGGAAGCTAAGATGGCACTGGATGTAGGCAAGATTTTCTTTGACGAAAGAGATGTGATTGCTTATAGCGAGCTGGGTATCGGCCGTCTGATTTACCAGTTACCCATTCCTCTGTGTAAAATGTTTATCCGCGAGATTTTTGGCGGTAAGAACCCTGATGAATTTGATGAGGAGACTCTTACAACCATATATAAATTCTTTGAAAACAGCCTGAATGTGTCCGAGACCTCCAGACAGTTGTTTATCCATCGTAATACCCTTGTTTACAGACTGGATAAGCTGCAGAAGAGTACCGGACTGGATTTGCGTGTGTTTGAGGATGCGATTACCTTCCGTATTGCCCTTATGGTGGTTAAATACATGAAATACATGGAAAATATGGAGTATTAATTGTAAAGATTAAGTTAGGTGACAGTACATGACAAGAAAAGAAATGTTAAAGATGCAACGGGAAGAGATGATAGAGCAGAACGGTATCATCTACCTGGATAATGTAACCAAGACCTATTCCACGGGAGTGCCGGCTTTGAACGGTATTACTCTTAGTATCGGCCGCGGTGAATTTGTGTTTATAGTAGGCGACAGTGGCTCGGGTAAGTCCACTTTGATTAAACTATTGCTGCGGGAACTTAAAGCGTCCAGCGGCAATGTCTATGTTATGGGGCATGATTTGGCGAAGCTCCGCCACAGAAAGATTCCCAAGTTCCGCAGAAATATCGGTGTGGTATTCCAGGACTTCAGATTGTTAAATGACCGTAATGTATATGAAAATGTTGCTTTTGCGCAACGTATTGTGGAGACTCCCATGAAGGATATCCGCAGAAACGTACCGGCGATTCTGGCTACGGTAGGACTGGCCGGTAAATATAAAGCCAAAACCAAACAGTTATCAGGAGGAGAACAGCAGCGTGTGGCACTTGCCAGAGCACTTGTGAATAATCCTTCTATTTTGCTTGCAGATGAGCCTACCGGTAATCTGGACCCCAAGAATTCCTGGGAGATTATGAAATTGCTGGAGGATATTAATGCAAACGGCACCACTGTAGTAGTAGTAACCCATAACAGAGAAATTGTAAACGCTATGCAGAAGCGTGTAATTGCTATGCGTAAGGGTGTTATTGTCAGTGATGAAAAGGAAGGCGGTTATGTAGATGAAGATTAATACCTTGTTATATACCGGTAAACAGGGCTTTGTAAATATATTTAAAAACAAGTGGTACTCCATGGCGTCCATTGCCACCATTGCGGCGTGCCTGTTTTTGTTTGGCCTGTTTTATGCCATATTGGTAAATTTCCAAAATATGGTTATGAGCGCAGAAGAGGGTGTATCCGTCACTGTTTTTTTTGAGGAAGGTACTACCCGGGAAAAGATGGAAGAAATCGGAGAGAAGATTAAGGGCAGAGTGGAAGTATCCGAAACGGTATTTACTTCTGCTGATGAAGCTTGGGCCGCTTTCGGTCCTGATTATTTCGGTGAGGACTATCAGGAAGGCTTTCCAGAGAACCCTTTGGCGGGTAGCGACAATTATGAGGTGTTCCTCAGTGATGTGTCCATGCAAAGTGCCTTGGTTACCTGGCTGGAGTCCATTCCGGAGGTACGTAAGGTAAACTATTCCGAAGTGACGGCAAATACCTTGAGTGGCGTGAACCTGCTGATTGCTTATGTGTCCCTGGGTATTATTGTGATACTGCTGGCTGTAAGTATTTTCCTGATCAGTAATACTGTATCCATAGGTATATCCGTGCGCAAAGAGGAAATTAATATTATGAAGTACGTGGGCGCTACGGACTTTTTTGTCAGAGCCCCTTTTGTGCTGGAGGGTATTATCATCGGGCTCATAGGCGCAGCTATTCCCTTGGGAATTATTTACAGTATCTACAACTATGCTTTGAATTATATGACCCAGCGTTTTACCATGCTGAACAGTCTGCTTAAATTTGTATCCGTGGATGAGATATTTACCGTATTGATTCCCTTGTCACTGGCATTGGGTGTAGGTATCGGATTCATCGGAAGTTTTTCCACCGTTAGAAAGCATTTGCACGTATAAGGATGGGTTTATGAAGAGAGTTACGTGTAAGAAATGTGGTCGGCTGTTTGCTCTTGCAATGGCAGTTCTGCTCATGATACAGTGGCCGGCGGCTGCTCCTGAAAAGGTCAGTGCCGCTACCATGTCTTCCATTACATCGGAGAGTATCAGAGACAAGGAGCAGCAGATTAAGGAGGCCCAAAAGGAACAAAAGGAACTGCAAAACAGTCTCAGTGACCTGAAAAAAATTAAAAAATCCTTGGAATCCAAGAAGAAGGATTTGAAAAAATATATTGCGGAGCTGGATGCCAGTCTGGAAGAAATCGAAAAGAATATTGCGACCTTAAAGGTTAAGATAGAAGAAAAAGAGGCAGACATCGTGCAGACGGAGGCTGAGCTTCAGGAAGCACTGACTAATGAAAACAATCAGAAAGATTTGATGTATAGCAGCATAAAGATGTTATATGAGCAAAACGAGGCTTCACTGATTGCCATGCTCATGACGGCAGAAGGTTTTGGCGATATGCTGAACCGTGCGGATTATGCGGAGAAGGTACTCACATACGAGCAGAGGATGTTTGAGGATTACAAGAATGTAAGGGCTTATGTGGAACTGTGTAAGCAACAGCTGGAAACGGAGAAAGCTTCCCTGGATGAGGCTAAGGCTGTTGTAGAGCAGGAACAAAGTGCCATGGAAGAGCTGATTGAGCAAAAGAACCGCGACCTGACCGCTTATGAAAATGATATCAGTGACCAGGCAAAGGCAATCAGGGAGTACGAGGCGGAGATACAGGCACAAAAGGAAGAGATTGAAGCACTGGAAGCATTGATTGCAGAAGAAAAAAAGAAGATACTTGCAGCAAATGGTGTGATTCTCACATATGACGGCGGTGCATTTAAAATGCCTCTGGCATATTATACCAGAATTTCGGACGATTACGGATGGCGCACCCATCCCATACTACATACTAAGCAGTTTCATAACGGAGTAGATTTTGCCTCACCGAAGGGGACTGCTATTTATGCCGCCTATGATGGTGTGGTGGTGGCAGCAGCCTACAGTTCTACCATGGGTAAGTACATTATGATAGACCATGGTTCCGGGCTATACACCATATACATGCATGCATCACAATTGTATGTTGCCAAAGATGATATCGTAGTGAGGGGCGAGACGATAGCGGCGGTGGGAAGTACAGGGCGTTCCACCGGTAACCATCTGCATTTCTCCGTGCGTTTGAACGGAGAATATCAGTCACCCTGGAATTATGTGAAGAAATAGAGGGCATGTGCAATGGAAATAGAAGAAATCAAGGGTCAGGCCGTATATCAGAAAGAAAAGAAAACTCCCTGTTTCGGACTGGGTTTTCTGTGTGGACTGCTTCTTACCCTGGCAGTGACAGGGATTGTACTGGTTGCTTTTGGCGCAGGAGACGATAAAGGTAAGACCAAACCGAATACTCCGGAGGAAATCCTTCAGGAAATCCAGGTGGGTGAAGGTTCTGCTATCAGCTATGACCTGGTAAGTAAGCTGCAGACCCTGGAATACATTGTACACAAATATTATTACAAGGACGATATCACAGCCCAGCAGTTGGACGACGGTATGTATAAGGGACTTATGGAGGCATTGGGTGACCCCTATTCCCAGTACTATACGGCTGAAGAATATGAGGATTTGATGGAATCTACGGAGGGTGTTTATTACGGAATAGGTGCCTATGTAACCACCGATAAGGAAACAGGGTATCCCAAAATCAGTTCTGTAATACCCGGTACTCCTGCAGAGGAAGCAAAGCTTCGTGCTAATGATATTTTGTATAAAGTAGATGGTGAGTCTACAGACGGACTGAGTCTGGAAGAAACAGTGGCATTGATAAAAGGTGCGGAAAATACATCTGTAGTATTGACTATTATCCGTGATCAGAAAGAACTGGAGATAACCGCAGTCCGCCGTAAGGTGGAGACACCTACCGTAGAGCATGAAATGCTGGACAACGGTATGGGCTACCTGCAGATATTAGAGTTTGATGAGGTGACCATGGACCAGTTCCGTGATGCTTATAAGAGTCTGCAGGATGCTAATATGCAGGGATTAATTCTGGATTTACGGGCCAATCCCGGAGGCAGTATGGGATCTGTAGTGGAAATAGCCCGTATGCTTCTGCCTGAGGGACTGGTGGTATACACTGAGGATAAAAATGGCAGATGCAGGGAATATGAATGTGACGGCAGCAATGAGATAAATATCCCCATGGTAGTATTAATCGATATGAATTCAGCCAGTGCGGCCGAGATTCTGGCAGGAGCCATTCAGGACTATGGCAAAGGTACGCTGATAGGTACCACTACATTCGGTAAAGGTATTGTACAGCAGGTAATGCCTCTTAAGGATGGATCCGCAGTAAAGATTACTGTCAGCAGTTATTACACCCCCAAAGGGAAAAATATCCACGGAATCGGTATTGAGCCGGACATTGAAGTGGAATTCGACGGTGAGGCTTATTACGATTCAGAGAACAGTTATGACAATCAGTTAGAGAAAGCCAAGGAAGTATTGGCAGAGATGATGAATAAATAAAAAACTTCTTGGGGCAGGTCGTTCATTTGAGGCCTGCCTTATCCTGTACCCTGCTGCGGAAGCAAATGCCCCTGGAAAACCCAATGTCAAATGTGGTGTTTCTGACAGAGGCGCCTTTCCAATCCCCTATTGTTTGTGTCTTTTCCAGGAAGTACACCTTCCCGACTTTGTTCGCAGTGGAAGTACACAGGCCATTGTTTTAGAAGCAAATATGAGAATTTCTTAATGTGCTGGGCTTTGGAATCGGGTTCCTGTTTTTATGGTCTTGAACAAAAAAAGCGCCCTGTCCGCGGCCTGCGGAAGGTAGAGTTTACTCTGCATTCCGTATGGTCCGCGAACAGGGCGCTTATTTTTGTCCCAGCTCATAAAAACAGGGACGAATAATAAATTCCAAAGCCGCACATTTAGTAATTCCATATTTGCTTCCCACAATGGCCTGTGTACTTCCCCTGCGGACAAAGCCGTGGCAGGTGTTCTTGCCTGAAAAGACACAAATCCTCTTGGAAAGGTCGCCTCTGGGAAACGCTCACATTTGCCACAACGTTTTCCCGAGGCATTTGCTTCCGCAGCAGGGTACAGGATAAGGCGGGACTTTAAATGAATGATATTGCCCTTGGAGGGCTTTTTGTATAACCGGTAAAGAAACGGTAAATGTACAGCTAAGAAGCAGTAAAGATGCCACCTATTTTGTTGACGGTGTTCATAGAATTGATATAATTAAGCCGAATTGATGATACATAAATTACATGAATGGACACTGTTAGGAGGAAATAATGGAACTTACGGATTTCTTAGGATTGCTGGGCGGACTCGCATTGTTTTTGTATGGTATGCAGATGATGAGTGAAGGCTTGGAAGATGCTGCCGGCAACCGTATGAAACAGATATTAGAGAAGCTTACGTCGAACCGGATACTCGGTGTTGCTGTAGGTGCGGGAATCACGGCGGTGATTCAGTCATCCTCGGCTACTACGGTTATGGTAGTCGGATTTGTAAATTCAGGTATGATGACATTACGTCAGGCGGTATGGATTATTATGGGTGCTAATATCGGTACCACCATTACCGGACAATTGATTGCATTGGATGTGGGAATGATTGCACCTTTGTTTGCCTTTATGGGTGTGGCGATGGTAGTTTTTTTGAAGGCACCAAAAATAAGACATATCGGTAAGATATTTGCCGGACTTGGTGTATTGTTTATCGGAATGGATATGATGGGTGCATCCATGGTGCCGCTGCAGAATTCTCCCCGATTTATTGAACTGATGACCCAGTTTACCAATCCTGTGCTTGGTATTTTGGCTGGTGCTGTATTTACGGCTATTATCCAGTCCTCATCAGCGTCCGTGGGTATTTTACAGACCTTGGCTGCAGGCGGACTTATTCCTTTTTCCGGAGCGGTATATGTACTGTTTGGCCAGAATATCGGTACCTGTATCACAGCGGTGCTGGCATCCATCGGTACCAACAGAAATGCTAAACGGACTACCTTGATTCACCTGATGTTTAATATATTCGGAACTATAATGTTTACCCTGCTTTGTATTAATCTTCCGGTCACTCAATGGATAGAGACGTTGACGCCGGGCAGACCTTCTGCACAGATAGCCAATATGCATACCACATTTAATATCGTGACTACATTGGTATTGCTTCCGTTGGGTGGGAAGCTGGCGTCCCTGGCAGAAAAACTGCTTCCGGATCCCAAGGATGGTATGGTAATCAAACCCAATCTGCAGACTCTGCAGGACGACTGGGGAAAGGGGCACAATGTACTGGGATATACGGCTATCCATACAGATGCACTTCGGCAGGAAATTGAGAGGATGCTGAAGCTTGCAGGTGAAAATTTGGAAAGATGTTATAATGCGGTGCTTCATACAGACAGGACTGCATTGCAGGCAGCGGAGGAAGCAGAGGAAGTAATTGACGGTCTGAACAGGGATATCTCCAAATACATCTCTAAAATCCTGGTGCACAATAATACTGATCAGGATGTGGCAGTGATTGAGGAATATTTTCTGATTACCGGTAATGCGGAGAGAATCGGTGATCATGCTTTAAACATTGGCGGTTATGTGGATGTAATGCACCGTAAAGCCATTATATTCTCAGAACTTGCCCGCAAGGAAATCGAGGAAATGCGGGAGATTACCCGTGGTGCTATTTATAAGGTGCTGCATAGGGAAAATGATATAACCAAATGGTTATCCGAAATTGCAGCTATGGAGCAGCAGATTGATGATATGACAGTTACATACAGGGAGAATCATTTGAACAGAATGCGACAGGGATTGTGTTCGGAGGAAGCATGCGTATTGTACGCAGAGCTTCTCACGGATTTTGAAAGAATCGGAGACCATGTACTAAATATAGCCCAGGCATATTCCAAAATCGGAATACAGAATTAATAATGGATGTAATGTGATGTTTTGTGTAAAGAGGGAAAGTCCTCGGTTTAGAACGAGGCATTAAGAAGGACTGTAGCAATTGCTACAGTCCTTCTTCGCTCATGCGATACCCAACACCCAATTCATTAATAATATATTTATTGTCACCGGGTTTGGAACCCAGTTTTTTGCGGATATTTGCCATATTAACCTGCAGTTTTTTGATACTGCCGGAGTCGTTAATGCCCCATATTTCACGGATGATGGCGGCATATGTCAGCACCATGCCGGTATGATTGGATAAGAGCTTCAGTATGTTGTATTCGGTCTGGGTAAATTTGATTTCCTTTCCGTCCATGGTTACCAGGCGTCTGTTGTAATCAATGACCAGGTCGTGCAATGTAAATTTGCCTTCAGCTGAACCGTTTAGCTGAGAAGTGCTTACGGCGTTGCGAAGAGCAGCTCTTACCCGGGCGGTCAGTTCTCCGGTGCTGAAGGGTTTGGTGATATAATCATTGGCCCCCAGGTCCAGCGCCGTTACCTTGTCATTTTCAGTGGTACGGGCTGATAATACGATAATGGGTGTAGAACTGTGTTCTCTGGCTGATTTAATAAACTCCAGCCCGTCTTTATCCGGTAGACCTAAGTCCAGAATCACCAGGTCGGGTTTGTGTGAAGAAAACATCATTTGACCCTGGCTACAGGTACAGGCAACCAGAGTCTGATAACCGGCAGCATGCAAAATCGTTTTCATGAAATTGCAAATATTATCTTCGTCTTCAACAACCAGAATCTTGTACTTATTATTCATAAGTATCCTCCATTTTTAAGGAAAAGCCAAAAACAGCACCGCCTTCCTTGCGGTTTCGGGCCCATATGTTACCATTGTGGGCACTGATAATCGTGGAACAAACGGATAATCCGATGCCCATATTGCGGCGGGTGCCATCGGTAGGGGTGAGGCCCGCACCTGCATAGCCCACAAACAATGTAGGTAGTTTTTCGTTAGGAATACCTTGGCCATTATCTGTAATCTCAAAAATAGCCATGTCATTTTCCGTGTGTACCGTCAGCGACAGTTCAGTCATACCTTTGGCATGATATACGGCATTTTCCAATATATTAATGAGTACCTGTTCAATCAGCATGGCATCCATGGGAATGGTGATGAAATCCTCCGGAATGGTAACTGTCACATCATGTTCCGGACAATGCTTGCGGAATTTTACCAGTACGGCATCAATTAACTCTTCCAGCACAGTAGGAGATTTGGCGATCCGTACATCCTCTGTGTTAATACGGGTTACGGAAAGCAGGTTTTCCACCATTCGGGTAAGCCACTCGGAATCCTTTTGAATATCACCTAATAGCTTCAGTTTCTGGTCGTCTTCCAGAAAATCATAATTGTCTATGATGGCAGAACTGGCTCCGTAAATAGAAGTAAGAGGAGTCCGCAAATCATGGGACACCGCGCGTAGTAGATTGGCACGCATACGTTCCATTTGACTTTCTGATTTTAATTTTTCCTGCTGCTTTAACTGTGTGGTCAAAGCGCCGGTCATAATGGCAACAATCAGCATTACCACGGCAGAGGAAACACATTCCGGCGTAATCAGGTCAAAAGCATAATAGGGATATGTAAAAGCATAATTAACCGCCAAAACACTGATTAGAGAGGAGGCAATGCCCCAAAAATACCCCTGTGTATTCAGGGAAATGATAAATATACCCAATACAAAAATCATGGGAATCAGGGTACGGGTCTGAAATAATTCTACTAAAAACAGGTTCAGGAAAAAAGCAATTAGTAAAATGATAAGTACAAAAAAGCCTTCCCGTACTTTTTCTTTATATTTTTGCATGAATGAGCCTCCTATTGAATATAAATTATACCATTGGTATGGTAAAGATGTAGTAAAGGTTATCAAAAAGACTGTAGCAATGCTACAGTCTGTAATGGCTGATAAGTTCCATAATTCTGTAAATGCCCCGGACAAGTAGGAGGCATGTGAGAATATGTCCCGGCATCTGCAGATTGCGGGATGCTGAAATAAGCTTCTCCCATATATGGAAGGCCGTTAACAACAATACATACCAGAGCAGATACTCCGTTAATGGAGCAAGGGGATAAAAGAGGATGGTAGCAATCATTAAGAGCACGGCAATGAATATAAGTGCCGGAAACACACGCGGAAATGAAAACTTACTTGGAATGTGTTCATTATCACTATTTTCAGCCAATGCATACCCGCACCCATACAGAAGTGCAAATGCAGGCACTGCAAACTGTAATACAGGGAACATGTATCCGGTGGCATTATACAGCGCCACAGGTGTTAATCCGGGCCATAGATCCGGTGAAATCACAAACAGGGGACCGTCAGTCAGATGCACCAGGTAAGCAGTGCTTATGGCAGGAATAAAAGCCAGATACAGTGCAAAAAGTCGTAAGAATGCCAGGGGACTGAGGTGCTTCAGTAATAAACAGGGAAGCAGAATCATTAGTAACAGAATAAATATATAGGCTCCTGCACATAGGATATCCAGTCCCGCCGTATGTTCTAATCCCATACGGATAGCAAGGTACAGCCCGACTCCCTGGGCGGTTTGTACATCCCATAAAGCATAGGTACAGACCAAAAGCAAAATAATACTTAATATAATTGCTATAGGGCCTGTTAATCCGGCTATCTGTTGAGATATAGATGCCGGAATTTTATTATTGTTCATAAGTGGTACTCCTTTACGCTTAATGATGGGTTTGCAGACCTCTTTAAGGGACGGGTTGCATCCAAAGTAACAGGTTCAGAAAGGTCAGCAGTGCAAAAAGCCATAGGGAAGCCATGCCTGCATAGATTGCTTTGCGTCCCAGGGGCTTAAGTATTAAAATGCGGTTTATAAGACGTAAAATCAGTATAATACACAAAACCATGGTGCCGAAGGTGGCCCTGTCCGGATAATGGGGAGACAAAGCCATGGCGCCGTAAGATAAAACGGCTATTGCCAACAACAAATAGTCGGTTATTATCAGTTTTTGTTTCATTCCGAAAGTATAAATCAATATAAGTACTGTCATAAACAGCACGGAAGGGAAAAGATAATCCGTTCCGGCGCGAAGCATGCTGAACAGGCGCGCATACAGTGTTTCTCCCAAACTCATGGGGGCAATGGTGGCGCTACGAACGAAATTACCGGGAGCCAGAATCACCAATATACTTCCCAGCAAGGAAGAAATACTTCCTGTCAGCATCCATAAGGGTAATTTTTCTTTCAGGTTATGTACCACATAAATCATAACCATAACAGTACCCGCAAAGCAGGCAGGGCCCATATTTTCATTGCTCCAACCGGTTATCAGCCCTAAGGGAATCATCCACCAGGTACACAGGGGAAGTGCAGGGGCCTGCGGCTGTTCAAGGGCCCGCAGGTACTGCCGCAAAAAGGCCAGGATCCAAACAGTGGAGTAGACATAATTAACGACGCCGGCCTGCCATACCATGCTGTATTGAACATTGGCATTTAGGCTTACTGTCAGTACAGCGGCACAGCCAAAGGTAAACAGGTCCCGTTTATTACAGAGAATACATATCATATAGGATAATAAAAGCGTCATTGACATATTTATGATATCCGCCGCAAACTCACCTGACATGAGTGTCAGTTGCAGGATGCCGTGAGTAATACTGCGGCCGCCCCAGTTAAGATAATGCCATATCTGGCCTTCTATGATATCCATAAAGGAGTCAAGAGGCTCCCCGGTGGCCAGATTGGTACTGTACCAAAAATCATCCATCATAAAGGGAGTAAATCTGTGGGTAACAAATTGTATGATAAATAACACAAATAGTGCAAGACCGGCACATAGCTGATCGGCACTTATGCGGGATTTGCCGTTGGATTGCATAGGTATTCCCTTCCTTATAAGGTAATATTGAGCGGGGATACAGATGTCCCTTGCAAGTGGGGGCATATACTGCTACACTCTTTTTATAGTATAAACAGTATTGGTTTTTTACGCAACAAAAGGATGTGTGATATGTTAAAGATTAAGGTTTTAATAGAGAATAGCGGAACAGAAGAATTAGCAGGAGAACATGGCCTCAGTCTTTGGATAGAGTATCGGGGCAGGAACTATCTGCTGGATGCGGGCAGTACGGACCTTTTTATGGAGAATGCATTGAAATGCGGTATCCCATTGGAAAAGACGAATGCCTGTATATTGTCTCACGGGCATTATGACCATAGCGGTGGTTTTCATGGCTTTATGGAGCGATACGGCGCCCGGCAGATATATGCCATGGAAGGTGTCAGGGAGAGATATAGTTCAGGCTCAGGCGGAACTGTTCACGATATCGGCGTGCCCGAAGAATTGTTTCGGGATTATGGCAGCTGTTTTTGTGCCGTAAGGGATGAGGTGATACTTGCCGAAGGCGTCCACCTGATTCCTCACAGTACACCGGGCTTGGACCGGATCGGACAGCGGACCAAACTGTACAAAGGGACTCCCGGTGCCTGTGTGCCCGATGATTTTGCCCATGAACTTACCGCGGTGTTTGAGTCAGAGAGCGGTCTGGTAGTAATAAACAGCTGCTCCCACGGCGGGTTGCAGGTCATCCTGGAAGAGGTAAAGCAGGCTCTGCCCGGCCGGAAGATAGCTGCCTTTATAGGAGGACTTCATATGAAGGGGCGGAAAAACGGAGAGGATATCTGCATTTTTTCGGAATCAGAGATAGAGAGACTGGCGGAGTATGTGACCGGGACAGGCGTCCGTTGTATATATACGGGACATTGTACCGGAGAGTCCGGATTTAAACTGCTGCAAAAATATCTGGGAGAAAGTATACAGCCATTACATACCGGTAGGGTCATTGAAATATACTGATAAAACGTTCCGCCGGGATGCGCATGACGCGCAAGTGGAAGGTGTCGCGTTGCAACTGCGCGTCAGCGTGAGAATGTGCAACGTACATTCTTTTTTCTAAAATATTGGTAAAAAATAGTAATTTCCCTCTTGACAGTAAGCGGAAAGGGTGCTAATCTTGTGATGGTTAGTTAAGACTAATCGCTTGTAGAATGAGGAGGTTCGTATGAATCTGACAGAGGCCCGTATCGGGGAAGAATATATTATCAAAGGCATAGTGACACAGGACGGAGAGCTGGATGCTTTTTTGTTTTCACTGGGTTGTTACAGCGGAGAGCCGGTTACGGTTATTTCCCGTAGGAGAAGCAACAGTGTGATAGCGTTAAAAGACGCCAGGTACAGTATTGATAATCAACTGGCAAAAGTAATAATGGTTTAAGGTGCGGTGGTGAGTGATCACCACATATATTTTGAAAGAGAGTTAGTCTTAACTATCTCGAGAGAACCTGGTTAAGTGTGATGGTAGGAGGCAATTACATGAGAATTGCATTGGCAGGAAATCCCAACAGCGGAAAGACAAGTATGTATAACATTTTGACCGGCAGCAATGAACATGTGGGCAATTGGGCCGGTGTAACGGTAGATAAAAAAGAAGGTATTCTGGAAAAGAAGTTTGCACAGGGCAGAAAGGATGTTCAGGTGGTGGATTTGCCCGGAGCATATTCCATGTCACCTTTTACTTCTGATGAAAGTGTGACCAGTACCTATATAAAGAATGAAAACCCCGATGTAATCATTAATATTGTGGATGCTACTAATTTAAGCCGCAGTCTGTTTTTTACCACACAGCTGCTGGAACTGGGTGTGCCTGTGGTGGTGGCGTTAAATAAGAGCGATATCAACCTGAAAAAGGACATACAAATAGACGAGCAGGCTCTTTCGCATAAGCTTGGTTGTCCGGTACTGAAAACCGTATCCGTATCTGCAGGGGATAATGGTCTGGCAGAAGTGGTACAGGTGGCACTTGACAGCCTTGGCAAAGAGCAGACCGCACCCTATGCGCAGCCTCATACGGATATGAGTGACAGGGAAGCGGTAGAAGCCGGTGACAGGCAGAGATTCCGTTTTGTAAATAGTGTGGTAAAGGAAGTGGAACAGCGTAAGACACTTTCGGCACATCGTAATATACAGGATAGGATAGATGTTGTAATTACGCATCCGGCAGCAGGGATTGCTATTTTTGCAATTGTGATGTGGCTGGTGTTTTACATATCCCAGACAACGGTGGGAGCATGGATAGCAGATTGGCTGGTGGGTTATATTGATGTATTTAAAGAGTGGGTGGCCGTAAAGGTGGCCGAAGCCAATCCTTTTCTTCAGTCCCTGCTTTTGGACGGTATCATCGGTGGTGTGGGCGCAGTAATAGGTTTCCTGCCGCTGGTTATGGTGATGTATTTTCTGATTGCTCTTTTGGAAGACTGCGGTTATATGGCCCGGGCTACGGTGGTGCTGGATCCGATATTTAAAAAGGTGGGATTGTCCGGCAAGTCTGTGATTCCCATGGTCATCGGTATCGGCTGTGCCATCCCCGGAGTAATGGCATCCCGTACTATCAGGGATGAAAGGGAGCGCAGGGCCACTGCCATGTTGGCGCCGTTCATGCCCTGCGGAGCCAAGCTTCCGGTGATATCTCTGTTTGCAGGCGCTTTTTTCGGTGGTTCCGGATGGATAACCTATGCTATGTATATGGCAGGTATTTTACTGATTCTGGCAGGCGGGCTTCTGGTGAAAAAGCTTACGGGTTATAAGTATAAGAGAACCTTTTTTATTATCGAATTACCACAGTACAAAATCCCCGGCCCGGGCAGGGCATTTCAGTCCATGCTGTCCAGGGGAAAAGCTTATATAATAAAAGCAGGTACCATTATTTTGGTATGTAATGCAGCAGTGCAGATCATGCAGTATTTTAACTGGCGTTTCCAACCTGTGCAGCAGGGAATGGAGAGTACATCCATTTTGGCTACCATTGCATCACCCATAGCCGTAATACTGGTTCCGATAGTGGGTGTGGCTGCATGGCAGCTTGCCGCAGCAGTTATTACGGGCTTTATTGCCAAGGAAAATGTAGTAGGTACACTGGCGGTTTGCTATGGTCTTACTGCATTTATTGATACGGAGGAACTGGCATTGGTGGGCGGAGCAGGCGATGTGGCTGTGGCCATGGGTCTGACTAAGGCAGCTGCGCTGGCGTATCTGATGTTTAATCTTTTTTCGCCGCCTTGTTTCGCGGCAATCGGTGCCATGAATGCAGAACTTCAAAATGCCAAGTGGTTTTGGGGCGGAATAGCTCTGCAACTGGGTACGGGATATGCGGTGGCCTTTGCAGTATATCAGTTGGGGACATTGCTTGCTACCGGACATTTGGGAGCAGGTTTTATGCCGGGGCTTCTGGTTGTAGCGGCGATGGCGGTGATACTGATTGGAATGATACGGAAGGCTGAGAGAGAAGAAGCTCGTATGAAGCCGATACAGAACAGTATGGCATAATCCGTTACGAAGGAGGAATTTCTATGACAGATTTCATAGTTTTGATAGTGATAGTAGTGATTCTCATTGCAGCATCCATGTATATCATAAGAGTCCGTAAGAAGGGCATACACTGTATAGGGTGTCCTGAAAGCGGGTCATGTACGCATAGGTGCAATAAGAAAGATTAGAAGTGAAAACATAAAAGAAGCGGTATGGTTAAGTGGCCATACCGCTTTTGATTTCTTAGGACATAAAACTGATAATTTCAGAAACATAATCAGTTACGTTACTCAGTGAGTTGTTGACATTTTCAGTCATGGCAGCCTGATTGGAGGCTTTTTTGTTAGCTGCTTCCATTGCGTTGTTTAACCGGTTCACTGCTGAAATAATATCGGTAAGTGAATCATGTATTTCCTTGGCAGCATCTCCGCTGGACTGGGCAAATTTACCCATTTCTTTGGCTACGACAGCAAAACCTCTGCCGGCTTCTCCTGCACGGGCTGCTTCTATGGAAGCATTCAGTGCCAGGATGTTGGATCTGCCTGCAATGCCCTGAATGGATTTGACCAATGTAAATGCTTTATCAATCTGTGTCTGCACCAGTCCGGATACATCATTTATATTACTAATATCATGTGAGAGGCCAATGGCATCTTGGGTGATATCCTGTACCAGTTGCTTAGATTCCAGCAGATTCTGGTCCAGATGTCCTACGGATTCTTTGATTTTAAGCTCATGTTCCATGGAATAAGCACAGGCAACAACACCAACCACTTGGTTATTTTCAAAAACAGGTGTCAACAGTCCTTTAATCGGCACACCAAAAATCTCTTTAGGCAAAAAACTCACACTGGGAGTTCCTGTCCTCATTACTTCCAGCATATCCCGTTGTGCCGGATTGTCCCATTCCAGCTTTAGACCGGGTTGTGCACCCGGCATATTGAAACTATCCGCCGGCCATGTAGCAATCGCTTTTTCGGTATCACACAGGGATAATTGAATATCCCTACCGGTAATATTTTTTACCAGCGGCAGAACTAATTGTAACGCTTCAATCATTTTACTTTCCATGTAATGCCTCCTGTCTTTGTCATATGCAAAACGTTCCACATATAAATATATTAACAAAAAAACATAGTATTTTCAATGATTTTAATAAATAGAGTCGGTAGAATCATAAAAGTATCAAGACTTAATACATTCCCTGCCGGCGTGGCTTCAAACGTTGGATTTCAGCCTCCTATTTCTTCAATGGATATATGGAAGGCTGATTACTGACAAATGGCTTGGCTTTGTGCATATTATATAAAAAAAGGACGGTGCATTTGTAGTTTTTGGTTATTAGTCCTAAATTACTATGTAACAAAATTGTAATATTTATTGACAATTAGCCTGTGATAACGTAGCATTGTGTTAAAGCGTTTGAGCGTTTTATGCAGTGTATCGGGAGTGATTTCAGACCGGGGGGTAATTTCTTTTTTAGAGAGAAGAGAGCACTATGAGACTGCAGGGATTAAAAAATAAAAAGGGGGTAACCTATGTTTGGGTTTTTAAGAAGTAGCAAAAATGCACAGCTGGATGCAATTATCCAGAGAATCCATATGAATATGGAGAATAATTATAAGGATGCGGCACAGATGAATCTGGCAGAGCTGGAAGATGTATATAACGAACTGGCAGAGTGCGGCAAATTAAATGATAAGCAGATGCTGAATTATGAAAATGAATTGGACTGCTTCAAGATTAAACTGAAAAATTTCACCCACAAGGATCAAAAGCCTACGTGGGTGTAATGGGGAGTTACAAATAGAAACCTCCGAGGTCTTATGACCTTGGAGGTTTTTTACATGTAAACAGAAGTGCAATGGGTAGGCACAGTATAATGGGATAGAGGTATCTTAACTGTACCGTGGGTCCTGCAAATAAAGTCAAAAAGTAGAAGAGTACAAAGGCAAAGGGAAGGATATATTTCCTGCCGTGGCGGTAGACGGTAGCACCCAACAGATACAGAAAGCACCATAAAAAGGTACCCGGTACCATAATAAGTCTCAAGACTGGAATCCTGCGGTACAGGTCGCTGTTGGCAAAGTATTCCATAAATGTATGGAGCCCGGAGAGGATGGGGTGTTGAACAATGTCAAACTTAGCCATGTCTTCTTCATAAAATACAGTCTGTACGTAATAAAGTCCTTCGGGTACTTCGCTACCATTGTGATTGATATAATTAGCGGATATATCCAATGGGTCTAAAAAGCCGGCGTATAATGCCAGAAAAGCATTTACATAATCTCCCGGATACCGACATAATAAATCCAGGTAAACGCAAAGAAAGGCCTTGGGAGAACGGAGCACTTCCGAGGTTACAAAACCGTTTTTTACAGGGTCTGACAGGCAGGCTTTGTAACGGTGTAAAGCATTCTCATGAATCAGTGTGCAGAGGTAATCCATGGTCTCAGGATTCAGTTCTTCTTCGTGATAAGCCACTACGCGTGCGAACTGCTGCATGGGAATGCTGAACATTTCCTTTTTATCCCCTTGGGTAGCTGCTGTTATATTGCTCAGAAGCTGCAGACAGAGAATGCCGGTGATGCAGGAAAGCGTCAGAGTGGTGCCTACACGCAGGAGCAACCTGCGGATGTCCGGCGCAAGCAGAAACATCAAGGCCACCAGCGCCAAAACCAAAAGTAAGGCATACTTGGCGTTGTTACGGAACAAAATCACACCCAAAGCGGAGATAAACAGACACAGGTCCCACTTACCCGGTTTCAGTGTGGTGCGTTCATTGCTAAATAACAGGCATAAGCTCAAAAAACTCAGCAGCATAAAGGCTGCAAAAGGAATATCTTTGGTGATACTGATGCTCAGGTAAAAATGTAAAGGGTAAAGTCCGAACAGACATCCCAGGAAAATGCCAAGGCGGCGTGAACCAAAATGTTTCGCTACGGTAACTGCCACAAAAGCAAATACACCGGAAAGAAACAGAATCTGTGCCAGCGTAAAAAAGGCAATGCCTGTAATGCTGGAGTCAAAAAGCATGATTCCCAGACGCCAGAAGGCTTCCAGCAGTAATGTATGAATCAGAGGATGGTGCTCATTATAGGCACCGTGATAAATCTGATACATCTGAGGCTGGAAATCATAGGCGCAGATGCCGGGATAATATGCCAGAAATCCGGGAATCCATAGAATAAACAGGATTCCCCAGATAATAAAAAACATCAAATAATGTCTTCGCACCGGTTTGGCTTCAGGGAGCGGAGGAAAAGAAAAGTGCAGGTCTTTCAGCAGCAAGTATCGGGTTACAAAACCTGCAAGAGTGCCTGATATTAGAGCGGGGAGCAGAACCAGACAGAGACTGCGGCCGTTCCATATGATATTTCCATGCTGATACAGTCTCTGGCATGCCAGCGTAAAGGCTACCATTAAAAATGTAATAAGGCCGGTGTATATTCCTGATTTTGTCTGTTTCATGTGAGCTCCTTTCACGGGGATATATCCCTGAATTATTATAACATTGTAAAAAGGGTGAAGTAAAGGGGCATTGCTTGTATAAACAGAATGCCCATGATATAATGATTTATTATGTATAGACCGAAAGGAGTACATTTTATGGTGACCGTAAAGACATGGTTTGCGCAAAAGGAAAACCGCCTGCTGGTATGTAAAATTGTTGCAGCTCTGTGTTTTCCCTTGTTGCTTTGTATTATATATTGTCTGCGGGAGGGCATATGGATCGGTAATATCTCTCCGGCAGGATCCATGAACAATGACGCTCTGTTTTATTATAAGCAGGTAGAAGGAATGGTGGAGTCCGGTATTCCTGTCGGTTTTTTCGGATTTAATGAAAGTCATGCCTTAAAGGGTTCTTTTGCGGCATGGATTCCGGTAGTGCTTTTGCCCTGGGCTATCTGGGGTAAAATATTTGGCTGGAGCCTTGCGTCACCCATTCTCTGCAATATTATTTTATTCTCCGTGGTTTTGGGACTGTTGGTGTGGTGGATACGTCCCACAGTAAAGCAGATGCTGGTGACCGGGGCCATGATGGCATTGTTTCCGGGATTTTCCAGATACCTGATGGCATGTCTGGCAGAGGCTCAGATTTTTACGGGCTTTTTGCTTATGTACAGTCTGGCGCTGGGTTATATCCGTAAGCCCGGGAAGGGCAAACTCATTACCATGTTTGTGCTGGCAGGCATCCTTTCCTGGATACGGCCTTATATGTTACTGCTTGTTTTTCTACCCGGATTTTTCCTTTTCAGACAAAAGAAAGTGCCCGGTGTCCTGGTCACGCTGTTAGTGACGGCGGCGGATGCAGCTATATATTTTTTGATGGGCCACTATTGGACGGCAGCGTATTTTACGGATTTATATGATGTGTCGGCACTGAAACTGTTTCTGACGGAAGGAATCGGTGCAGGACTCTCTAATCTCACAGCGCAGGCCGGATATTTTGTCCGCACATTACTGTCCTATATGAAGAATAGTGTAACCACCGGAATGTTTATGGGATCCAATTACTGGATTTTATTTTTACTTTTTATATTGCTGCTTCCTGCAGTATGGAGATTGTGGAAAGAGAAGGAGGGCTTGCAGCTTTTTGTGTATATACATTTTTTGTTCACTGCAGCCTGCTCCACAGCGGCACTTCTGATATTAATGCAAAAGATTAACGAAGGCAGCAGACATATTATGTCCTTTATACTGGTGGGTATGTTACTTTTGGGTTTATCAACGGAGATCCGGATGAAGGATTTATGGCGGGCAGCGATTGTGGCGTTGATGTGCATTTATTTATATCATTTTTTCCCGGATGACGGTCAGGATTATCAGGTGCCGGTTTATACCGGGGAAGCCCGTGAAGAGCAGGTAGCCTGGGAGGAAATTAACAGCCGGATAGAAATTGATTTATCGGGAGATCCTTCTTATGACAATACATTGATTTGGGTATTTTCGGATAAAATCGGTGAAGAAGTGGTCTATATGCCTTGGCACCATATGTTGTCTGTGCCCGGCGGAATGGGAATCAGTTGTTGTACTGACAGTTATCTGATGGATAATTGGGACAATCTGCAGAGCCGTTACATCACCACATTGTCCGACGGCGAAATCGCAAAGTGGTGTGAAAAATCCGGGTTTGAAAAGATAGGAGAAGCCACGGGAAAAGTATTGTATAAACGTTATTAGTATGAAATGAAAGCCCATGACCGGGGGGAGCCTGATCATGGGCTTTTTTATCGGCTGGAATAAGAGCCATGCCATCCATGTTAACTAAACAAAAAATCGGATAAGTTGACAACGTCGGGCTACCCGGTTGTTTCAGGTTCCATACTGCCGGATTGGAGTATCAGTACACTTAATAAGGGGTACAACACCATAATAGGAAATACATAGCGGAAGATGCTTACCGGACCCAGCAGGTAGGTGCACCACAAAAGGAAGACAGGCACCAGAGGAGCAATCAGGGCTTTGCGTTTCTTTATCCACAGAACCGTTGCGGTAAACAGCAGTAGCCAAACAGGTGTATTAATGGAAAAGCATTTCGCCAGTACAGGGTGGTTTCCGAAGAATTCAAAGGAAGCCAGTACCTGGTACTTATTTTCTAACCAGGGAATTTTGCTCTCCCTTACCGGCTGATAACCGCAGGAGGGTGTCTGACTGATATAAGTGGCAATATAAGTTTCGTACGTATGAGGATCTACTGTGGCTGCATCCGGATACCACAGAGGAATGTTTAAATTCAGAAAGGCTTCCACATAAACCAGGGGATATTGCCGTAAAAGTCGCAACCAAACCTCAAAAAAAGTGGAAGAGTCCTGCTCATAATAATCCGTATGGAAGTGTACCTTTACACGGTCCGTGATACGGGGATTGTAATTGGCCTCAATAATGTCCAAGGGGAGATAAAGGCTGATATCTTCCAAATCCTGAGATGTCAGCTCTGCTTTGTGCTGAACCACCACGGTAGATATCTGTTGTATGGGAATGCTTAGGCTTTCCCTTGCATTTCCGGGACCTACGCCCAGAGCAGTATACAGGGGACCGTTTATCAGGGCATATCCCGCAAAGATACACAGGCCCCACAGAAGAATTCTTTTCCAATAGGCTTTTAATAAGAATGCCATAATCACAGTGGCGGGTAGCAGGGCATATACCATGTTGTTCCGAAAAAGACAACAGAGAATACCGGTCACTACCAGTCGTATATTGCAGGGAATGCTTTGGCTATAGTGCTCTTTTTCTGCTATAAAAGAATACAGCTCTATTACATACATTGCCAGCAAGGCGGCAAAGAGTACATCCTTGGTGGGATTAAAGGAAAATAGTGCAATACAGGGATTAAAAGCAAAAAACAGTGCAGTGGCCGTTAAAAGCAGGTTCCCGGTCTGACGTTTAATCATAAAATACAGTACATAGGCCAGTGCTCCGGCAAGTAGCGCCATCTGAGACAGGCTATAGCACACAAGTGCATGCAGGCTCAGGGTTTCCTCCAACCACAGACAAAGCTGCCAGTACCAGTTGTGCAGGGGCGGATGATACCGTGTAAATGGTTCAAGTCCCATGATCTGGGAGGTCTGCATTTCAATATCATAGGCAAAGATGCCGGGGTAAAAGGCCAGATACACGGGAAGCCAGCACAGAAAAAATGCAAAACCGAACACAGCAGGATATTTCCAGATTTTCCAAAGGGGTTTACTGAAAAAGGTCTCCAAAGGAATCAGGGCCTGTATGCACATTGCCAGTACAGAACTGATTACTGCCGTTAGACCTGCAAAGGAAATGATACTAATCATAATCTGCCCGGGGGTCAGAAAATCCCCGAAGCGGTCATAGGTATATATGGGATAACCCATAATAAAAACAAGGGATAGAAGGGCAGAAAAGCCCGTGCAACAAAGATGCAATCTTTTGTCTGCGGCAGCAGTCTGCTTTTGGAGAAAGTAGGCGCCCGCCAACAGTACACAGTTGATAAAATGGTCGTTTTCACGGAATACATCTGTCATAAAATACTCCTGACAGCCGTATACAAAAAAATAAGATAAAAAAATATATAACAAATTATTCACCAAAGCTGAAGAAAAAAGGTTAGATGCAATCTTTTTCACGGTATGCTCCTTTGACAGTCAATTTACCCTTTCATTATAGCAGAAAAAGTAAGCCGTGCAAGAAACATCTAGGAATATCCTTTTATCATCTCCTCTATTTGGGCCTTATCCAACAGTGTACACTGTTTGTCGTGGATGGAGTAGACCCGCTTGCACAGATGCAGTACGGAAGGTCTGTGGGTGGTTACGATGGTAGTGCGGGGATAGTGGTCCGCCATAATATTTTGTAACACCTGATGTTCCGTATGCATGTCCAGAGCCGAAGTGGCCTCGTCTAAAAGCAGGATGGGAGACTGTCGCAACACTGCCCTGGCAATGGATAAACGCTGTGCCTGGCCTTCTGAAAAGCCGCCGCCTCTTTCCTTTATTTCGCTGTGAATGCCTTCGGGAAGTCTGCTGACAAAGTCCCAGGCACAGGCAATCTTCAGTGCATCAATGATTTCTTCGTCGGATGCGTCTTCTTTTACATTACGCATATTGTCTGCAATGGTGCCGGAAAACATGGTATTACCTTGTGGCACGTAGGCAAACAACTGTCTGGCAGATGCATTCAGTTCCAGTTTCGGAGCATCGGACTCGGGCGTGCCGGCGCCTGCACAAATATATCCGATACCGGACTGGGGACGTATAATAGAGAGGAATACACGGAGCATGGTGGTTTTGCCTTCGCCGGAAGGCCCCACCAGGGCAATCACTTCATGGGGATGTGCATCCAGACTTACATTTTCAAATACTTCGGTGCCGTTGGCATAAGCATAGGATACGTTACGGACACTGATGCCCACACCTTCCTCCTTATGTTCTGCAAAGAAAGCCGCAACTTCTTCTTTGTGGCTGTAATCTTCCTTGGGTAAATCCAGTACACCCATAAGTCTCTTGGCACTATTGGCCAGATTGATGGTGGAAGGGATAAAGCTGATCATATTGTCCACAGTACCGCTTAAGGAGGCGGACAGAGCCAGAAACATGGTCATGGTACCGTAGGTAATATCTCCCTTCCATACTTTATAGATACCCCAACCATGAGCGGAGTAGCTTACAACCAGGGAAACGATGGTCAGGATGAAGGAATTGATTACGGCTACTCTTTGATATTTCAGACGGGCCTGAGTATATTCTTTTTGAAGCTCCCGCAGACGTCTGGAATATAGAGGGAGCAGGTCAAATGCCTTTACGGCCTGTATATTGGAAAATGTCTCGTTATTAAAAGAAGACATTTTGGAGCCGATATTCATGGAGCTTAAATTGCTCTGCTGCAATTTTTTCAGTGATGTTCTGGATGCATAGACACTGACAGGGATGCTTGCCAGCGCAAATACTGCGAAGGACGCATCATAATGCAAGACCATAAACAGGGAGGAAGCAAAACGGAACAGATAGTTGATAAAGGAAGGAATAATATTGAGGATGCCCGAAGATATTACGCTGGCATCTCCGTTCCATCGCATCATCAGGTCGCCGGAGTGATATCGGGTCAGTGCTTCCCATTCCGTAGCCAGTATTTCGTCAAACATCTGGGACTTTATTTCATTATCTATTTTGATACTGATTTTGTTCGAAACATAACCGGATAACTGGGTGATACAACTGGTGCCCAGTGTAATGCCAATCATTGCCGCAAAGGTTGCCAGCAGCTTGCCGGTCTGCTGACCTGTGATGATGTCCACCAAATCCCTGGATACCAGACTGCTGATAAGGGAGGTAACGGTGCCGGACATGCCAAGGAGGGTAAAAATACCGATAAAGACCACATGCTTCCGGGCAAAACCGTATATCCAGCCCAGCTGCCCCAGGAGCTCTTTAAGACGTCCGTTTTTAATTTGGCGGATGTAGTGTCTGACACGTGACATTTGTAAAATCTCCTAAAAAAATGCACCACTTCGCAGTGGTGCATAATTGTTAACAAGTATCAGGATTAGCCGAAACGATAGCTTGCTACGCGAACAAAGTAGCTGGAAGCATTGTGGGTTCCGATAGCACCCAGTAAAGGCTGGCCTGCTTCATTTTCCAAATGCAGCTGATCGTAATCCACAACGATTTCAAAATTGAAACCGATGGTTTCGTTCGGGTTTCCGTTGTTCATGGCAGTAATGGTAAAGCTCCTGTCTGAAAGGTTGGTAACAGGATAACCGCTGGCATTCTTAACTTCCTTAATAGGGAAGTTGGTTGTGAAATTCATAACCAGAGGTGTTGCACCACCTTGATGAATTCCGAAATGTGTAGCGGAAATATGACATACGGAATGATGTCCCGTATTGTGACCTGTCCACATACATCTCCAGTTATCCCAATAATCATCAGGCTGGTTAGGATTATCGGAAGGGGGATTCACTCCGCTGGCCATATATATACCTTCTGCCAAATCTTCTATAGCACCTACTTCAATTGTATTTGTAAAGAAATCCATGATAACTCCTCCTCTAAATGGAAAAAACAGTCATTCGTATATAGAGTGTAGTACTAATTTACTACCGAGTCAAGGGATTCCCGTGATTCTAACAAAATTGTTATTTAATAGAGCAAAACTGATCAATTTCTTGCTTTATCAGGGTGGCAGCTTCGGCATCCGGTCTGCAATCCAGTCTGCAAATAAGTACTTTTTCGTATATTTCATCCAGCATATTCAGAATAGAATCCTGTAAATCGCATGTCCATGCCGGTGAGGGGGATCTGTGCAGAAGCAGGAGCTGTTTGCTGTCATTACTTAAAGAATGGACTTTGTTTTCGGCTGCCTGCCTTAAAAAAATAATGCCGCCCAGAGGATAAGTATCAGTATTGTAAATGCCGGAAGTGCCGCACCAGGGGATTCCGTGTACCACAGGACCGTCAGGTCCCGGGGCAATCAGATTCAGATCGCCGTTAATAACCGCTGCATCATACAATTCCTGCCAGAGCCTTGCATGTGTGGATTTGCCTGTTCCGGAAGGGCCGGAAAAAAGCCATAACCTGTCATTGTATAAAATGGAGACAGAGTGCAGGGCTGTCATATGGTGAAGCTGTGCATAGTACAAAAAGAGCATGCGCAATGTAAAACTCATTTCTTCCGTTGTTACGGGAAGTTTTCCGGGAGCATAGTAAATAAATGCGCGGTTGCCGTCTTTTTGAATATGTGCTTCTGTAACCTGATGAAAGGAAGGGAAAAAGAGTATATAGCGTCCACCTGTATCCGTCACACATAATTCCCGGTTACGAAGGAGCAGTGTTCCGTTTTCTGTGTATGAGGGAGTGCCGGAGCATATCACTATTTCCAATGCAGAGTCCGTTACGGGTTTGTTTGCAGATAATTCTGACGCGCAGGCAAAATCAAGCAATTCCCGGGGGAGTATGTCTGTCGGCCCCCAGATACGGAGATAAAGGCCGGCAATAGAGAAAACAACCGGCTCATTTTCTAATCTGGGAACAGAATATTCCGGTAATAAAATGCCGTATCTGTACAGGGAATCAGTAAAGCTGCGGACCACTTCTTCCAGCTTGGTATATTGGTTTGGAGAAATGTTGTAATGATGTGCAGCTATTTGGGTCAGGTCATGCACATCGGCTGCCTTCTCCATATGTTCCCACAAAAATACGCTTGTATCGTCCAAACGGTAATCGTGACAAAAGTCTGCATTGGCCTGGCCGAAGCAGATCAGATAGGGGACATTTGATAAATATTTTAAACGGTAATAAGGATTGATTCTCATGGGTAATCCTCCGGTTGTTCTGCCGTGTAAAACGCAGAAACATTCTATGTGATAATTATACTTTTTTTGAGGAAAGCTGGCAATATTCTTTCATATGGAAAGTTTATTTTCTGTGGACTTGGAATAGATAGGAAGATATAATATTTAATAGGGGAATATGCCCGGAAACCATGTACGGAGGATAATTATGGCAAAAGGAAGCAATCAGAAATTAAAACTGGTATATCTTATCAGAATTCTCTTTGAAAAAACAGATGAGTCCCACAAAATGACCATGCAGGATATTCTGGAATCCCTGGCTGCATATGATGTGACGGCAGAGCGTAAGAGTATTTATGCGGACATGGAAGCTTTGCGGGAACTGGGAATTGATGTCATCGGAGAGCAACAGGGCAAAACGTTTTATTATTATGTGGCATCCAGGCAGTTTGAATTGGCGGAATTGAAGTTTTTGGTAGATGCCATCCAGTCTTCCAAATTTATTACCGCCAAAAAGTCCAAGGAACTGATTAAAAAGCTGGAGAGTCTTACCAGCAGACATGAGGCCGTGCAATTGCAGCGTCAAGTGTATGTATCAGGCAGAGTTAAGAATATGAATGAAAGTATTTATTATAATGTGGATGCCATACACAATGCCATAGCGTCTAACCGTCAAATCAGGTTCCGTTATTTTGCGTGGAATGTAAATAAGGAAATGGAGCTGCGTAAGGGCGGGGCTTTTTACGAAGTCAGTCCCTGGGCTTTGACCTGGAGTGATGAGAATTATTATATGATTGCATTTGATGAGGCAGCCGGCCAGATGAAGCATTACCGTGTGGACAAAATGCTGCAGATAGATAGCGTGGACCGGGCAAGGGAAGGTCGGGCTTTGTTTGAAAAAACAGATATGGCACAGTATGAAGGAAAAAGGTTCGGAATGTTCGGCGGAGAGGAGCAGTATGTGAAGCTCTTGTGTGAGAATAGTATGGCCAATGTAATCATAGACAGATTCGGAAAGGATATTATGATGGTTCCGGCAGATGCAAATCACTTCCGCATTAATGTGAACGTGGCGGTCAGCGAGCCCTTTTTCGGATGGGTGTTTGCAATGGCAGGCAAGGTGCGGATAGAAGGACCGGATACGGTGGCAGAGAGAATGCGTGAGATGGCTGCATATTTTATATAGGCGACAGGAATGTGAGAATTCTCGGTCTCACTTAATTACATACAGCAAAAAACACCCTTCCGTTTGGAAGGGTGTTTGCTTATCTGTACAAAACTAATTAATTAGGACATGATGTCAGTATCACCATCACCGCTGTTACCGGAACCGGTGTTGTTGCTGAAGTTGGGATTGTAAACGCAGTTTCTGCAAATACCATTTCCGTTGCCCTGTGCATTGCACTCTAATGTAGGATCATAAACGCAAGGTTTGCCGTGAGTGTTACCGTTCTGATGATTGTTACCTGCGGTTTCTGTAATATCAAGTGATACGAAATCAGGACTGTTCCATCTTTTCATAATTGCTCTCTCCTTTTGTATGTAAAATACAGTTACACGTGCATAGTACCATGGAACTACGGATATGTAAAGTAAATATAACAAAAAAGTTAGATTTTTCTGAGAAATATTAATTTATATAAAAAGAACTTGACATATTATTAAAATGATAATATGATAATTACAACAATAGATATTATCAAAATGATAATAACAAAAGGAGGAAGGTATTATGAAGAAAACATTAATCGTAGTTGATATGCAGAAGGATTTTATTGATGGTGCATTGGGAACCGGGGAAGCAGTGGCAATTGTGGAAAAAGTGAAGGAGAAAATTGCCCTATATCAGGCGCACGGAGATGAGATCATTTTTACCAGGGATACCCATCAGCCGGATTACCTTGGCACCAATGAAGGAAAATATCTGCCGGTAGAGCACTGTATAGAGGAGACCGAAGGATGGCAGATTTATGAAGGACTGGAAGTGGATGGAGCAATTTACATCAATAAACCCAACTTCGGTTACACCGGATGGGCTGAGTTTGATTTTGAGGAAGTAGAATTGGTAGGTTTGTGTACTGATATCTGTGTGGTGTCCAATGCATTGATATTAAAGGCACTTTTTCCGGAAATTAAAATTACGGTAGATGCAGACTGTTGCGCCGGTGTGACACCTGAAAGTCATGAGGCAGCCCTGCTTACCATGAAAATGTGTCAGGTTGAAGTGATTTAGGAGGAATCCTTTATGATTAAACTTAATGGGAAGATTGTTAATATAGAGCATTTTCCGGACGGTACCCTGCTTTTAAAGGAAAGGGCGCCGGAAGGAGGCAAAGCAGTAGTCAGCTGGTATTTTGAAAGAAACGAAGAATTGCTTGCCTTATATTTCCTGGTGGGACATTTGAGGGAAAAGGGAGTAAAGGATATGGAATTAAAGCTTCCCTACATCCCCAACGCACGTCAGGATAGAGTGAAAACACCTGAGGATGTGTTTACACTGAAATATTTTGCGAATATTATCAATAGCCTGGGTTTTAATAAGGTGACGGTGCTGGATCCTCACTCCCATGTGAGCGAAGCATTGATAAACCGTATTGAAGTACAAAGTCCCAAGGAATATGTGGAACATGCCCTTGAAAAAATCGGTGACGGAAAAGTAATGCTGTTCTTTCCGGATGAGGGGGCAATGAAGCGTTATGCGAATCTGTTTAAGTTGCCCTATGCCTTTGGTCTGAAAAAGAGAGACTGGAGCACCGGTGTGATTCAGGGACTTGAGGTGACCGGGCAGACAGAGTATATTCCCGGAAGTACCGTGCTGATAGTGGATGATATCTGCAGCCGGGGAGGTACTTTTTACTACGGTGCCAAAGCATTGAAGGAGCTTGGGGCAGAAAAAGTTTATCTGTACATATCACATTGTGAAAACAGTATCCATGAAGGAGAATTATTAAAAACAGACTGGGTGGAGAAGATTTTTACCACGGACAGTATTTTGACAAAAAAGCATGAAAAGGTGGAGGTGTTTGCGTATGAATAGAATGAATCCCATGTTGTTAATTGATTTTTACAAGGCAGTGCACGCAGAGATGCTTCCTAAGGATATTACCAGGTCCGTTTCTTATTTTACCCCCAGAATGAGCCGGGTGGAGCGTTGGGACAAGGTGGTAATGTTCGGACTTCAGGGCTTTATTAAGACCTATCTGATTGATTACTTTAACGAAGCCTTTTTTGAAAGGTCTTTTGAGGAAGTAATCGGGGAATATAAAAGAATTATGGATGCTACGTTGGGAGCAGAGGCTTACCAAATAGAAAAGATTGAAAAGCTGCATAAATTAGGCTATCTGCCCATTGAAATCCTGGCATTACCGGAGGGGACCTTAGTTCCCATGCATGTACCTATGTTTGGGATTACCAATACCCATCCCGGGTTTGCATGGCTGCCCCAGTCCCTGGAAAGTCTGATTTCTGCTGAAAGCTGGCATCCCATGATTGCGGCAACTGTGGGCTATACCTACCGTAAAATAGTAGACACCTATTATGAAAAGACCTGCGATGACAGTCTGCCCCGGGCCCGGGCTTTGGGAGCCTTTGATTTCAGGGGAGAGGAGTGTCTGGAGTCTGCGGTGAAAGCAGGGGCGGGCTGGTGCTTATCCTTTTTGAATACAGCCACAGTTCCCACCATTCCCTATTTGGAGCAGATGTATGCCTGCGACTGTACCACGGAGCCGGTAGCCTTCGGAAGCCCCAGTACGGAGCACTCCGTTATGTGCAGTAATTATGCGGTGGACGGAGATGAGGAAACCCTTATCCGCAGACTTCTTACAGAGATTTATCCCAATACAAGCTTCAGTGCAGTACTGGATTCCTATGATTATTGGAATGTAATCGACAATGTATTACCCCGGCTGAAAAAGGAGATACTGGAGCATAATGGTTGTATGCTGATGCGCGGTGATTCGGGAGAATGTGTGGAAGTGGTTACCAAGACCGTATTTAAACTTTGGGAGCAGTTCGGCGGCACCGTAAACAGTAAGGGATATAAGGTACTGGATCCCCATGTAAAAGCTATCTATGGAGATTCCATTACCATTCAGAGATGCGAAGAGATCTATCGTATATTGGAAGAAAATGGATTTGCCTGCTCTAATGTGGCGCTGGGTGTAGGTTCCTTCTCTATGCAGTGTATCGAAGAGGATGGTATTTTGAAGCCTTTTACCAGAGATACTTTCAGCTCCTGTATCAAGGCTACCTACTGCGAAATCGCAGGAGCACCCTATCCCATATTCAAAAATCCCAAAGAGGGCGGTTTTAAGAAGTCCCAGAAGGGGTGCTGTGTGGTGTATGAGGACTTGAGTTTTAAAGATGGTTTTACCTGGGAGGAAGCCTGCAAAAATCCTGAAAATATCTTGTGCCCCGTGTTTAGGGATGGTAAGCTGTTGGTGGAACAGAATTTACAGGAGATTCGTGCAAGACTCCATGATGGTAAATTCTGATATAAGTATGAAAGGGCTTTAATATGGCTGAATAACAGAGCGTTTTGTATAAAAGCAGACAGGAGGTATAAATATGTATCAGTTTGATGTAAAGGATACTACAAAGCGTTGCGTACAGTGGATTCGTGACTGGTTTGAGGAAAACGGAAAGGGCTGTAATGCGGTGCTGGGTATTTCCGGCGGTAAGGACAGTTCTGTTGTGGCAGCGCTGTGTGTGGAGGCTTTGGGAAAGGACAGGGTAATCGGCGTGCTAATGCCCTGCGGAATCCAGGCGGATATAGACATGGCGTGGAAGCTGGTGAATCATCTGGGAATCAAAAGCTATGTAATTAATATTGAAAATGCCATGAAGGGACTTTTGGGAGAAATGGGGGATATTCAGGTGTCTGAACAAACCATTATCAACCTACCCCCCAGACTCCGTATGGCAACTGTGTATGCAGTGAGCCAGAGTATGAACGGTCGTGTGGCTAATACCTGTAACCTGTCCGAGGACTGGGTAGGATACTCTACCAGATACGGTGACAGTGTGGGGGATTTCAGTCCTTTGTCACGACTGACCGTTACTGAAGTGAAGGAAATGGGCAGGGAATTGGGCCTTCCTGAAGATTTGGTGGAAAAGGTGCCCATCGACGGTCTCAGCGGCAAAACAGATGAGGATAATCTGGGATTTACTTATGAAATGCTGGATAAATATATCCGTGAAGGCGTCTGTGAAGACCCTGCCAAGAAGGCGTTAATTGATGATAAGCATGTGAAGAATCTGTTTAAATTGGAACTGATGCCCTGCTTTGAACCCTAAAATACGGAGTTGCAAAAGATTTTGCAGGCCGGATGAATGTATAGGTGGAATAAAATATGAGTACGTATGTAATGAGTGCAGAAGAACAGGCTTACTTGGCGCAATACGATATTGCACGTTTTGAACGGCCTTCCCTGGCTGTGGACATTGTGCTTTTTGCCGTCAGGGAGGCGGGAAAGAAGGACAACTACCGTAAGTTGCAGCCTAGGGCACTGAAGGTGCTGATGATTAGGCGGGCAGGATATCCTTACAAAAATCTGTGGGCGCTTCCCGGAGGATTTTGCAGACCGGGAGAGGATGTACAGGAAACTGCCATGCGGGAGCTTTACGAGGAAACCCATGTGAATGCGGCCTATCTGCAGCTGGCCGGAACCTTCGGGGAAGAGGGAAGAGACCCCAGGGGATGGATTATTTCCAATACATTTTTATCTTTGGTGAACGGAGAGGACTGCAAGCCCAGAGGCGGGTCCGATGCATGGGTGGCTGCCTGGTTTTCTGTGGAATTGACTGCCAAAGAGGTGAATAGAGTGATGCATGGGGATGATGCGGAACTGGTAACGGAGTACGAACTGAAGCTTTACCGGGAAAAAACGGGGATTTGTCCGTGGGCTGTAATAAGGGAGTATAAGCAATTTACCGGCTATCACGAGAAAGTGCGTTATGAGATTGTAGATAGTGAGGGCCTGGCTTTTGACCATGGCAAAATCATCCTGCATACACTGTTGTTTTTGCGTAAGAATGTGGAGAATGACTGGAGGGTGGCCTTTGATTTGTTGCCGGAGACCTTCACCCTGACCCGGTTGCAGAATACGTTGGAACTGGTATTGGATGATAAACTTCTGGCTGCTAATTTCCGTAGAAAGGTGAACGACCTGGTAATTGAAACGGACAGGAGTATTGAAGGAAGCGGTCACAGACCGGCCAAACTGTTTAAGAGAAATGTAGAGGCATTTTGTGTGAAAAACTAACAGATATGTTAGAATTATTGACAAATAAATCACAAAATTGTATACAAATTTAGGTGGCAATATTTGTAAAAATTGCTAATTGGATTTATGGTGCAGAATTGCATTTTCGATACTTACTAAGGATACGTGTTTTAAAACAGAACAGACAAATAACATCAAAAGAGGCCTAGAAATAGGCTTCTTTTGATGATTATATAGATAAAATACAGGAGGAGAGAGTAGAGAGATGAAAAAATTTATGGAAAAAACTTCTGTACGTATTGCAGTTATTGCAATTGCAGTATTGGCAGTCATTGTAGTGGTTTTTCTGGCTATGAAAGCTCTGAAGGCATCTGACGATGCGTCGTCAGTTATTGATGAAGAATCAACTACCATGGAATCCACAGAAGCATCTGAAGTAGTGGACCCGGAAACGATTACGGATTCAATGGCCGGAGATGATTTAGAAGAAACATCCCAGGTACCGGAAGGCGAAGAGGAAGAAACTATGACGGAAGAAACCACCGAAAAGGAAACACCCAAGAAACCTGCAAGGCCTAAACAGGAACCTGCTTCTACAGAAGCGGCAGTTCCTACCGTGGAAAGCGAACCGGCACCCGTAGTGCCTGAGTATACTGCACCTACCGGCAGTAGCGGAAATACGGGAGGAAACACCGGTAGCACCCCTTCAGAGCCTACCACGGAAGAATCCACTGAGCAGAGTCCTGACGAGTACTATGAAGAAAACAGTACTGTCATCCGTTCTTTTGATGCAAGTCTTTCTGAGGATGTTCATACTGAGGAGGAAGTCATAAGCTTTCTGGAAGAAAGAGGATTTACCCAGTATCCCATTACATATGATTTTGCAATGGGCGGGGAATATAGTGGTGATACGGAAATAACCGGTGACCCTGGAGAGAAACGCCCCATGTATCAAACATTCTATGAATGCGAAAACGGTGAATTTTGGACTGTTTTTGTTATTAATGGTGAAATATATGCAAAGCCCGTAATTTATAATCTGGAATCTGAGTTGCCGGTACAGGTGTTGATATCTGAATCTGAACAAGTTACCAGTTATAATAATAAAACAAATAAATACTATGTGACGATTCCTAAAGAAACAGCGGTAATCATCAAGATAGTTGATAGGATAGATGCGGAAACGCTTAATCGATTAACAAGTGAGGAGATTGACAAATTATGAGAAAAATCAAATGGTTAGTAGCATTTCTGTTTCTCTTGGCTGTGTGGATGCTCCCCAATGCCGGTACTACCGCATTGGCAGCAGAGGACCCCATGATAGTGGTATCAGTGGGTGATTCCTATTCATCCGGAGAAGGTATTGAACCATTTTATGGTCAGCAGGATTCTTATGGTCAGCCAATAGATG